>JANNKD010000006.1:0-4028 GCA_031396115.1 Gammaproteobacteria bacterium | reverse complement strand
GACCGTCGCGGCGTAGAGGCGTATTTCCTCACCGCTCTCCAGGGCGCCGAAATCGACCAGCACCTCCGCCCGTTCGCCGGGAGCCAGAACGAGCGAAGCGCGTGTGACGGGTGCGGCGAGCAGCCCGCCCTCGTTCGCCATCTGCAGCATCGGGGCGGCGTTGCTCAGGCGCAGGGTCAATGTGCGCGCATTGCATCCGTTCAAAAGACGCAATCGCACCCATTGCCGCGGGGCTTGCCACACTGGCCCGAAAGCGCCGTTCACCAGGAGGCGGTCTCCCATGTATCCCGTCAGCTGCTCGTCGGCGCTCAGCGTGTAGTCGATCTGGCCCGACGCAGTGAAGCGCTTGTCCTGCAGCACCAAGGCAAGGTCGTCGACGCCCCAGGTGCTTGGCAGCGCGGATGGGGGGACTGCGGAGTCGTCGACGATCAACAGCCCGGCCAGGCCCGCGACAACCTGGCGGCCCGTCGAACCGTGCAGATGCGGGTGATACCAACACGTCGACGCCGGATTGGCCACGGTGAAACTCGCTTTCCACGTCGCGCCTGGCGCGATCGCTTGATGCGGCCCGCCGTCGGCTTCGGCCGGGACGACCAGTCCATGCCAATGCGCCGTCGTGCTCTCGCCGATGTTGTTCTGCACCCGTATCGTGGTCTGCTGCCCCGTGCGCACGCGCAACGCGGGGCCGAGAACAGCGCCGTTGTAGCCGAGCGTGCTCGCGGTGACGCCGCTCAACAGTTGCGCGCTGCCGCGTTGTGCAACGAGCGAAAACGTTCGCCCGCCTGATCCGTCGTCCAAGCCCTGGTCCATCGGGATGATCGGCAATGGCTGCTGCGTATTCGTCCCGGCGTAGGGATCGATGAGCGGCGGTGCGACGGCCCAACCCATCATGTTGTCGTGTCCGCCGCCGCAAGCGTTGAGCTGCGCCAGCGCCGCACCCGCGGCGCCGAGCACCAAGGCGCGCCTCAGTGGATCGATGGATGAACTTTGGTTGACGCCACGGAGGGCGCCTGCGACTCTTTGCAGCATCTGAGTTGCACTCCTATTTTGAATAACTTGCAAACACGGTCGCTGCGCCCGAGTGGTCGATCAGCAGCACCTGATACGGGTCCTTGCGTGCACCCATCTCCATGCCCGGTGAGCCGATGGGCATGCTCGGAACGGCCAGTCCAACGGCGTTGATTCCCGCTGCCAGCAACTGCTTCACCTCGGCGGCCGGCACATGCCCCTCTAGCACGTAGCCATCGACCGTCGCCGTATGGCAACTGCCGAAATGCTCAGGCATTCCCAGGCGCTTGCGCTCTGCCGTCGTGTCGTCGACATCGGTCACCTTGACGGCGAAACCGGCAGACTTCATGTGGCGCACCCATGCGCCGCAACAGCCGCAGGACCGGCTCTTGAAGACGTGCACCTCCTTGGCGGCAATTTCAGCAAGAAAGGGCAGAGCCACAAACGCGCTCAGGGCAGCAAGGCTACCCAGCAAAAGACGCTTCTTCATGGTGTGATCCTCCAGGTGTCGGCCAGCACGCTTATCGATGACGGTGCCCGCCGGTTGGCCTCAAGCGCAGGCGAGACGCGAGTGTCTTTCTCAGGGCTGGGCCTGCTTCGCCAATTGCCGGTGCTCCTCGGCCATGCCTTCATACTCCGCCGCAATGCCCTCCTGGCTGCGAGCGATGGACTCGCAATGGATCGGCGCTCTCCTGCTGGTCCGCGGAAGCGGAACCATCAGGTAGCTCCTGGCCATCTTGAGATGGTCCGCTGCAATGACGCGGGCCGCAGCAGCTTCCCGGTCGTAGTGGGCGGCCAATGCCTCATGATCGCCACGCGTGCGCGCGGCCTCGATGCGCTGCAACATTTCACGCGAGGGGGCGCTCGGGCCCGAGGCGCAACCGGCCAGTACAAGGCTCAGCAGCAACGCCGATGCCATGCGTCGCGATGATTTGAAGTTGACGTTCATGGTGGTTCTCCATTGTTGAGCAACACAAGGGTGCGAGCAGTCGGTTGTGTCTTGCTCAGGGCTGGGCTTGCGCCGCAAGTTGCCGGTGCGCCGCGGCCATGCCCTCGTACTCCGCTGCAATGCTCTCGTGGCTGCGAACGATGGCGTTGCAATGGGCCGGCATGCTCGCGCCGCCGCGACCGCCGGAGAGATTGCCTTGGTAGCTCTTGGCCATCTTGCGATGGTTGTCCGCGATCGCGCGGGCCTTTGCGGCTTCCTGGTTGTAGTAGGTCGCCAACGCCTCGTGATCGCCGCGCGTGCGCGCGGACTCGATTCGTTGCAACAGCTCGGGCGAGGGGGCGTTCGGGCCCGAGGCGCAGCCGACGAATACGGCACTCAACAGCAACAACAAAACGATTCGCAGCGACGACTTCATACTGATGGTCATGATGGCTCTCCAAAGTTGACAAAGTGCAGTGAAATTGCGGGCCGCGATCGGCCTCGCCGGTGGCGCGCGCCATGGATGCCATGGTGGCAAGGAAAGGCAGGGTCACCCGGGAAAAGAGGCTGTTGCATAGGGTGGTCCTCTCGGCGTCGGCCGGCACACGCGTCGATTGCCGTTTCCGGCGGGCGCGTCAATTGCGCATGCGTTCATGTCTTGCTCGGAACATGGGTCGCGCCGCGATTTGCCGGTGTTCTGCCGCCAAACCCTCGTATTGCGCGGCAATGCCTGTCTGGTAGTCAACGATTGCATTGCAATGCGCCGGCATGCTGGCGGCGCCTCGTCCACCCGCGAGAGTGCCTTGGTAGCTCTTTGCCATCTTGCGATGGTCCGCGGCAATCGCGCGGGCCGCGGCCGCTTGCTGGTCGTAGTAGGTTGCCAGTTCCTCGTGATCGCTGCGCGTGTTCGCAGACTCGATGCGCTGCAACAGGTCCGGAAAGGTGCCGATCGAGCCCGAGGCGCAACCGGCCAACACTACGCTCAGTAGAAACACCGACGCAACGCGTCGTGACGCTTTCAGATGGGTGCTCATGGTGCTGCTCCAAATTGGACAAAGTGCAGACTGGCCGCGTGCAACACTCGCACGCATCCGTGGCGGGCGCCATGTCGACATGGCAACGCCGACCATGTGTCACTCAGGGTTGGGCTTGCTTCGCCATTTCCCGGTGCCCCGAGGCCATGGCCTCATACGCTGCTGCGATGCCCTCCTGGTTACGAGCGACGGTTTCGCAATGGGCCGGGATGTTGGCTTCGCTGCGTCCGAGCGAGAGATTGCCCCGGTAGCTGCTGCCCATCTTCCGATGGTTCTCGGCGCTGGTGCGGGCCTTGGCGACTTGCTCGTCGTAGTACTTGGCCAATCCCTCGTGATCGGCACGCGTGCGTGCCGACTCGATGCGCTGCAGCACATCGGGCGAGGCTGCATTCGGGCCCGAGGCGCAGCCGGCGAACACGAGGCTCAGCAGCAACGCCGAAGCGACGCGCCGCGATGATTTCAGATTGACGTTCATGGTGGTTCTCCAAAGTTGACAAAGTGCAAAGAAACGGTGGGCGTCATCACGCCTCACCCGTGGCGACCGCCACGTTCGGTGGCAACGCCGGAGCGCTTCGCGTTGCGCGCCGCAGTTGCCACTGTTTGACGAGTGCATAGATCGCCGGTATCACACCGAGCGTCAGCACCGTCGACGAGATCATTCCGCCGACCATCGGCGCCGCGATGCGGCTCATCACTTCCGAGCCGGTGCCGGTGCACCACATGATCGGCAGCAGCCCGGCCATGATGGCCACCACCGTCATCATCTTGGGACGCACGCGCTCGACCGCGCCTTCCATCACCGCCGCGTAAAGGTCGGAAGCGCCGGGCAAGCGCCCCGCCTCGCGGCAGCGTGCCTGGGCCGCGTCCCATGCATGGTCGAGGTAGATCAGCATCACGACGCCGGTCTCGGCGGCGACTCCCGCGAGTGCGATGAACCCCACCGCCACCGCGATCGACAGGTTGTAGTTCAGCAACCACATCAACCACACGCCGCCCACCAGCGCGAACGGCACCGACAGCATCACGATCAGGGTCTCGGTGACACGCCTGAAGTTCAG
>JANNKD010000333.1:0-1924 GCA_031396115.1 Gammaproteobacteria bacterium | reverse complement strand
CGTCACCGTGTACCGCGACGCGACCGAGTACGCGATGACCTTCAAGCACGGCGACCGCACCGGGCCGCTGAAGAAGGTCGGCGCGGCGCCGAAGTCGCGCAGCGGCACGGTGGTGCGGTTTTGGCCCGAGACCAAGTACTTCGACTCGCCCAAGTTCCTGCTGTCGCACTTGAAGCAAGTCCTGCGCGCCAAGGCCGTGCTGTGCCCGGGCCTGAAAGTCACGCTCGAGGACGAGGCGACCAAGGAGAAGGTCGCCTGGGAGTACGAAAACGGCCTGATCGAGTACCTGATGGAGGGCCTGAAGGGCGAAAAAGTGCTGCTGCCGCCCGAGCCGTTCACCGGCAAGTTCGAATCCGAGCGCGAGACCGCCGAGTGGGCGCTGATCTGGGCGCCGGAAGGCGACGACGTCATCGGCGAAAGCTACGTCAATTTGATCCCGACCATCCAGGGCGGCACGCACGTCAACGGCCTGCGCACCGGCCTGACCGAGGCGATCCGCGAGTTCTGCGAGTTCCGCAACCTGCTGCCGCGCGGCATGAAGCTCGCGCCGGAAGACGCCTGGCTGAACTGCGCGCACGTACTGTCGATCAAGATGCAGGACCCGCAGTTCGCCGGCCAGACCAAGGAGCGCCTGGCCTCGCGCGATACGGCGACCTTCGTCCAGGGCGTGGTGCACGACGCCTTCGGCCTGTGGCTGAACCAGCACGCCGAGACCGGCGAGCAGATCGCGCAGTACGTCATCGCCAACGCGACCAAGCGCATGAAGAGCGCCAAGCTGGTCGAGCGGAAGAAACATACGACGGGTCCCGCGCTGCCCGGCAAGCTGGCCGACTGCGTCAGCGACGACGCCGCGCAAACCGAACTGTTCCTGGTCGAGGGCGACTCGGCCGGCGGCTCGGCCAAGCAGGCGCGCGACCGCAACTTCCAGGCGATCATGCCGCTGCGCGGCAAGATCCTGAACACCTGGGAGGTCGACGCCGCCGAAGCGGTCGCTTCCGAGGAGATCCACAACATCTCGGTCGCCATCGGTGTCGACGCGGGCAGCGCGTCGCTCGACGGCCTGCGCTACGGCAAGGTCTGCATCCTCACCGACGCCGACCACGACGGCCTGCACATCGCCACCCTGCTGGCGGCGCTGTTCGTCAAGCATTTCCGGCCACTGGTCGCGGGCGGGCACGTGTTCGTGGCGATGCCCCCGCTGTTCCGCGTGGACTGCGGCAAGCAGGTGTTCTACGCGCTCGACGAAAAAGAGCGCGACGGCGTGCTCGACCGTATCAAGGCCGAGAAGCTCAAGGGGCAGGTGAGCGTCACGCGCTTCAAGGGCCTGGGCGAGATGAACCCGATGCAGCTGCGCGAGACCACCATGGCGCGCGACACGCGCCGGCTGGTGCGCCTGACGCTGGACGACGTCAAGGGCACCGACAAGCTGATGGACATGCTGCTCGCCAAGAAGCGCGCCGGCGACCGGCGCGAGTGGCTGGAACAGAAGGGCGACAAGGCCGAGGTGTAAATGGGGACGCACACAATTATTTAATTGTGTGCGTCCCCTTTTTTGGAGACGCAAATGGGCAAAGCGATCACGGAAGGCGAACACCTTCCCCTCAAGACCTTCGCCGAGAAGGCCTACCTCGACTACTCCATGTACGTGGTGCTCGACCGCGCGCTGCCGGCGCTGGCCGACGGCCTCAAGCCGGTGCAGCGGCGCATCATCTACGCGATGTCGGAGTTGGGCCTGTCGGCGCAGAGCAAGCCGAAGAAGTCGGCGCGCACGGTCGGCGACGTGCTCGGCAAGTACCACCCGCACGGCGACGTCGCCTGCTACGAAGCCATGGTCACCATGGCCCAGCCGTTCAACTACCGCTATCCGCTGGTGGACGGGCAGGGCAACTGGGGCGCGGCCGACGATCCGAAGAGCTTTGCGGCG
>JANNKD010000298.1:0-8430 GCA_031396115.1 Gammaproteobacteria bacterium | reverse complement strand
CGCTTCCTGCGCGCGCTCAGGCGCGAGCCGGTGGATGTCACGCCGGTGTGGATGATGCGCCAGGCCGGGCGCTACCTGCCGGAGTATCGCGAGACGCGCAAGCGCGCCGGCGACTTCATGACGCTGGTGCGCACGCCGGAGCTGGCCTGCGAAGTGACGCTGCAACCCCTCGCGCGCTTCCCGCTCGACGCCGCCATCCTGTTCTCCGACATCCTGACCATCCCGGACGCGATGGGCCTGGGCCTGCACTTCGTCGAGGGCGAAGGGCCGCGCTTCCGCAAGCCGCTGCGCACCGAGGAAGCCATTCGCAAGCTGGCGGCGCCCGATCCGGAGACCGAGCTGCGCTACGTGATGGACGCGGTGCGCACCATCCGCAAGGCGCTGTCCGGCTCGGTGCCGCTGATCGGATTCGCGGGCAGTCCGTGGACCCTGGCGACCTACATGGTCGAGGGCCGCGGCGGTCACGACTTCCAGCTCGTGAAGAAGATGGCCTACGACGCCCCGGCCGTGATGGAGCAATTGCTGAAGGTGCTGACCGAGTCGGTGAGCAGCTACCTGCTCGCGCAGATCAAGGCCGGCGCGCAGGCCGTGATGGTGTTCGACACCTGGGGCGGCGCGCTGGCCCCGGCGGCCTTCGCGCGCTGCTCGCTCGAGCCGATGGCGCAGATCGTCAAGGCGCTCAAGGCCGCGGCGCCGCAGGTGCCGGTGATCCTGTTCACCAAGGGTGGCGGCGGGCAGCTCGAGGCGCTGGCCGGTACCGGCGCCGATGCGCTCGGTGTGGACTGGACCGTGGAGTTGTCCGACGCGCGGACGCGCGTAGGGCGACAGGTGGCGCTGCAGGGCAACCTCGATCCCTGCATCCTGTTCGCGCAACCGGAACGCATCCGCGCCGAGGTGGTCAGAGTACTGACGAGTTATGGAGCCGGGCCGGGGCACGTGTTCAATCTCGGGCACGGCATCCTGCCCGAGACGCCGCCCGAGCACGCCGGCGCGATGATCGAGGCGGTGCACGCGGAAAGCCGCGCGCTCCACCGGAAGTAGCGTCACAAGGAGTCGCATGCTGTCACTGCTATTGCCGCCGACGCTGGTCGGCGTCCTCGCCGGGGTCGTGCTGGTGCTGGCCGTGACCGCCGTGGGCCTGCTGTTCCTGCCGTTCGTCGTGCTCAAGCTGCTGGTGCCGATCCCGGCGTTCCAGCGCGCGTGCAAGGAAGTGATGTTCGCGATCGCGCGGCAGTGGGCTTCGTTCAACCACCTGCTCTGCCGCCTGACGTATCCGATCGCCTGGGAGATCGACGTCCAGGGCACGCTCGACCCGCATCGCAGCTACTTGCTGATCTGCAACCACCAGTCGTGGATCGACATCCTGCTTGTGTTCGACCAGTTCACCCGCCGCACGCCGCCGCTGTGCTTCTTCCTGAAGCGCGAGCTGCTGTGGATGCCGGTGATCGGCTGGTCCTGCTGGGCGATGGATTTCCCGTTCATGAGCCGGCGCAGCCAGCGCCAGGACCTCGCGGAGACGCGCCGCTTCTGCGAGCGCTTCCGCGACCAGCCGGTCACGGTGGTGAACTTCGCCGAGGGCACGCGTTTTTCCGAGGAGAAGCGCGTCGGGAAGACCGCGCCGTACCGCCACCTGCTGCGGCCCAAGGCCGCGGGGCTGGCGTTCACGCTCGATGCGATGGGCGACCAGTTTGCCGGCATCATTGACGTCACCATCGCCTATCGTCCGAGCAAGCACGCGCCGCTGTGGAGCTTCCTGATCGGCGAGCAGGCGGACCTCGCCATCCACATCGACGTGCTGCCGGTGCCGCAGGAATTGCTGGGCGGCGACTACTCCGGCGACCGGGCGTTCCGCGAGCGCTTCCACGCCTGGCTCAACGCGTTGTGGCAGCGCAAGGACGCGCGACTCGAGCGCATGATCAACCGCCGCCCGGCGGCGGCGGCGGCGAGGCCGCGGACGACGTAGGAGCGCCTGTAGGAGCGCCTCTCAGGCGCGACCGCGCCCGCTCGAGGATCGGCCTTAGCAGGGCGTAAATCAGCGCCACCAGCACCGGCGCCACCAGACACCAGACGACGATGCCGTAGAGGCCGACCAGGCCGTAATCGAGCAGGAACTGCCACGGGCCGGCGCCGAAGCGCGCGATCAGGTCGGGTACGTTGACGATCGGCACCGGCTCGGCGCCGAACAGCCGCTCGCCCGCGCGGTAGAACGGAATCAGCAGCAGCACCTGTGCGGGATACACCAGGTAGTTGACCAGCTGGATGATCGGCTGGTTGAGCCGCAGCCACACGCCGATCGCCGCGCATAACAATGTGGTGGCGCCGAGAATCGGAAAGATGCCGAGCACGCCGCCGAGCGCAAGCGTCAGGGCGATCTGCTGCGGCGTGATGCCCTGCCTGAGCTGGGCGACGATCGGCGCGACGACGCGCCGCTGCCACCAGTTCATGTCTGCGATGCGGGGGCGCTGCGCAGGAGCAGGGCTTGCGCCGGCGCGCCGGCCGGCAGCTTGCGCAGCTGCAGCAGCATGTAGCCCGCCATCGCGATGTTGCCCAGGCCGAGGATCAGCACCAGCCAGGCGCCGCGCGCGAGGTTCGAGGTCTCCTTGTAGGCGATCCAGGCCCAGAACCACAGGAAGCCGAAATAGGCGTCGGCCAGCGTCGCGATGAACCAGGGATGGGTGCCGAAGCCCGGCTCGGCCAGCAGCGCCTGGATCGCCGGGACAATGCCGATCTGCAGCGTGGCCCAGACGCTGACGCCGATCAGCGTGGCGAGGGCGGTGAGGCTCAGCAGCAGCAGGTTGCTTCGCATGTGCACTCCAGCGTCAGGGCTTGTCGAGGGTGATCTGCATGAGGTCGCAGCTGCCGACGCGGAAGGCGCACTCGCAGTACGCGAGATAGTAGCGCCACAGGCGCAGGAAACGCTCGTCGAACTTGCCCACGATGGCGTCGCGCGCGGCGAGCACGTTGCGGTGCCAGTGCGCCAGCGTGTCGGCGTAGTCCTGGGCAAAGAAGCGCACGTCCTGCGGCTTCAACCCGGCCTGCGCCGCGAGGTCCTGGAACAGGTCCGGCGGGCACAGCATGCCGCCCGGGAAGATGTACTTCTGGATGAAATCCTGCTTGGTGCGGTAGTGGTCGAACATCCCAGGCGAAATGGTGATGCCCTGGATCGCCGCGCGGCCGCCGGGCTTGAGCGCGCGTGCGATCGCGCCGAAGTACGCCGGCCAGTACTGCTCACCGACCGCCTCGTACATCTCGATCGACACCACGCGGTCGTAGGTCTCGCGCACGTCACGATAGTCGCGCAGCTCGAACCGCACGCGGTCGGCCACGCCGGCCGCCTGCGCACGATGCTGCGCCTCGGCCAGCTGCTCCTTCGACAGCGTGATGCTGGTGACACGGCAGCCGGAGTGCTGCGCCGCGTAGATCGCGAAGCCGCCCCAGCCCGAGCCGATCTCCAGCAGGTGGTGCCCGGGGCGCAGGTCGAGCCGCTGGTACATCAGCTTGAACTTGTTGAGCTGCGCATCCTTCAGCGACTCGTCGGGGCGGATGAACATGCCGCTGCTGTATGCCAGGGTCTCGTCGAGCCACATCTTGTAGAACTCGTTGCCGAGGTCGTAGTGGTACTCGATATTGGCGCGCGCGCCGGGTTTGCTGTTGGCGCGCATCTTGTGGCGCAGCCAGCCCCCGAAGCGCGACAGCGGATTCTTCTCGTACGGGCCCTTGTAGTGCGGCTCGTTGATGTGCATGACCGCGAGCAGCGCGGCGAGGTCGGGCGAATCCCACAGGCCGTCGAGGTAGCCCTCGCCGAAGCCGACTTCGCCGTTCTTCAGCACGTAGCGGACCAGGCGCCGGTCCTTGATGTGCAGCACGCCGGTGGGACCCGGCTCGGTGCCGGCGAACGCGCGCGTCTCGCCGTTGGGCAGGGTCACCTCGAGCCGGCCGAAACGCACGCCGCGGAACATGTACATGAGCAGGCGCAGGCCCAGGCCCACATCCGGCCGCGGCAGGTCCGGCGAGAAGCCGTCGCGCGCCAGGATGCGCTCGAGCGGCGCGCCCGGGTCGTCGTCGCGCAGCTTTTTCACGTGAACTCCAGCTCGGGCGGCTCGGGCTTGCGGTGAAACTTCGCGCCGCGCAGCCACAGCTTCAGCGCTTCCCAATGGATGCCAGCCACGACCTTGAGCGTCATCCACGGCATCCGCGCGACCTGGGCCAGCAGCGCACCGTCGGTCAGGGCGCGGCGCTCGCCGGCCAGCGTGGCGTCGAGCAGCGGCGCACCCTCGCGCGTTTCGTGGATCAACACGCGCACCGTCTCTCCGGGCTGCGAAAACCGGAAGGCGTAACGGCCGACCAGGTCCATGAACGGCGAGACGTGGAAGCACTTGTCCTTTTCATGCGGCCCTTCATACGCCATCGGCGCGCCGGCGGATGCAAGCAGGTAGCTGTGGCGCTCGCCGAAGGTGTTGCGCACCTCGACGATGACGGCGCGCAGGGCGCCGTCGCGATGCTCGCAGTACCAGATGGCGATCGGATTGAAGGCGAAGCCGAGGATGCGCGGCAGGCACAGCAGGCGGATGCGCCCGCCGTCCAGGCGCACGCCCTCGCTGGCCAGCAGCCGTTCGGCCCAGGTGCGCAAGGCGCCGCGCTCGCCGCCGCCATGGTCCGCGTCGTGGAACGACACCAGGTTGAAGCGGTTGTGCGAGAACAGCCGCAGCTTCGCGTGCAGCTCGTCGAGGCGGTCGACGTCCACCAGCAGGTGGAACAGCCGGTAGACGAAGCGATACAGCGGCGCCACCAGGCGCCGGTGCATGACGCGGCTGGTGTAGAGATAGCCGGCGTCGTTCATGCCGTCTCCACCACCCTGTCATTCCCGCGCAAGCGGGAATCCAGATCGACCGACTGGACCCCCGCTTTCGCGGGGGTGACGCCAAGTGTGGCCCACACCGGCAGGCAGTCGGCGTCGAGCGCCTGCACCGCGCGCAAGGCCGAGGTCAGGCCATCCTCGTGGAAGCCGTAGCCGCACCAGGCCCCGGCCCAGCACAGGCCGTTGCGATTCTGGATTTGCGGCAGCAGTGCATGGGTCTCGACCGAGGACGCCGTGTACAGCGGGTGCTGGTACGTCGTTTCATAGAGCACGGCCGCCGGCGCAACGGGCCGCTGCGGGTTCAGCGTCACGATGTAGTTCACCGGCCCGGGAAGGTTCTGCAGCAGGTTCATCCAGTAGCTGCCGCTGATGCGCTCGTCGTGGATCTCGTCGCGCGGGTGCAGGTAGTTCCAGCTGGCCCACGCCGCGCGCCGCCTGGGCAGGAAGCTGTCATCGGTGTGGAGTACGCAGCGGCTCTCGGTGTACGGAATGCCGCCGAGCACGCGCGCCTCGAGCGCGTCGGCGTCGGCCAGCAGCGCCAGCGCCTGGTCGGCGTGCGTCGCGCACACCACGCGATCGAAGCGCTCTTCGCCTGCAGCGGTGCCAACCGACACGCCGGCGCCATCCCGCCGCAGCTGACGCACGCGCTGGTTCATGCGCAGGCGCCCGCGGAAGCGCGCCAGCATGCGGCCGACGTAGGTGTGGCTGCCGCCGACCACCGTGCGCCAGACCGGCTGGTCCAGGGCCGTGAACAGGCCGTGGGCCTGGAAGAAGCGCATGAAGTCCGCGGCCGGATACAGGGCCGCCTGGCGCGGCGAGCAGCTCCAGATCATGCCGGCCATCGGCAGCAGGTAGCGGCTGCGCAGTTCGGGCCCGAAGCCTTCGGCGTCGAGGAACTCGCCGAGCGAGCCTTCGGGCAGGCGGTTCTCGCGCAGGCGCGCGGTGCACAGGCGGTTCAGGCGCAGGATGCCGGCGATCATGCGCAGGTGCGACGGGCGCAGCAGGTTGGAGGGCTGCGCGAATACGGTGAGCAGGTTGTCGCTGCCCTTCCATTCGTAGGCGCCGCCGCCGAGCGAGACGCCGAACGACATCCGCGTCGGCTGGGTGTCCACGCCGAGCTCGGCGAACAGCGCGCTCAGGTTCGGGTAGTTCAGCGTGTTGTAGACGATCCAGCCGGTGTCGATCGGCGGGACACCGGGCGCGCGGAAGGTGTTGGTGTGGCCGCCGGCGCGCGCGTCCTGCTCGAACAGCGTCACCTCGTGACGGCCCTGCAGGAAATGTGCGCTGGCGAGACCGGCGATGCCGGAGCCGATAACCGCGATCTTCATCCAATCCCCCGCCGACGAGGCTCAGCTTATCATTCGCGCCTCCATGACCGACGCGCCGGACCTCAAGCGGATGGCCTGGGCCGAGGGGGCCCTGTGGGTGGCGCTGTGCCTTGCCGGCGCCGGCTGCAGCCAGCACAGCGGCAAGCCGCAGGGTGCCCCGCCGCCGCCGGTGCACGCCGAGTACGACATTACGCGCGACGTCGCCTTCACGCCGGCCGACTGGCCGCAACGCCTGCTCGCCGACGTCTACCGCCCGCGTGGCGCGGGGCCGCTGCCGTCGGTGCTGCTGCTTCACGGCGGCGCGTGGAAACGCGGCGATCGCGGGCAGGTCGAGCACACCGCGCAGCGCCTCGCCGCGCGCGGCTTCCTCGTCGTCAACGCGACCTACCGCTTCGTGCCGCAACACGTCTGGCCGGTGCAGTTTCGCGACACGCAGCAGGCCCTGCGCTGGATGCGGTCCAGCGAGGGCGCGGCGCGCGGCATCGACCCCGCGCGCATCGCCACGTTCGGCTACTCGGCCGGCGGACACCTGGCCGCGCTGCTCGGCGCGACCGCCGACGATGCGCGCTGGGGCGCGCCGGATCTCGGCGTGAAAGCGGTCGTGGCCGGCGGCACGCCAGCCGACCTGCCGGTGTTCTGCGATGGAAAACTGGTGCCGGCCTTCATCGGCAAGCCGTGCAGCGCCGGCCTGCAGCCGTATCGCGACGCCTCGCCCCTCCACCACATCAGCGCCGGGGACCCGCCGGTGTTCATCTACCACGCCGGGCTCGACCGCCTGGTGCCGATCGCCAACGCCGAGGCGTACCAGGCGGCGCTCGACCGGGCCGGCGTCACCAACGAGTACTTCGTCATCCGCGGCCACGGCCACATCAGCGCGCACTTCTTCGACCGCGCCGCGATCGACGCCGCCCTCGACTTCCTCGACCGCTACTTGCGTTGAACGGCGGGGCGCTGAAGCCCCGGCTCGAGCGCTGCCTGCAGCACCGGCCACACCACGTCGAGCATCAGGGGCTGCGCCGCCACCGACGGGTGGATGCCGTCCTCCTGGAACCACTTCAGGTCGGTGGCGATCGGCCCCAGGAAAAACGGCACCAGGCGCGCCGGTCCCCGCTGCGCCACCTGCGCGAAGGCTTGCGTGAAGCCCTGCGTGTACGCGACGCCGTAGTTCGGCGGGACGTGCATCTCGAACACCAGCGCCTGCGCGCCGGCCGCGCGGGCCTGGACCACCATGGCGGAGAGGTTCGCGCGCAACTGCCTGAGCGGCAGCCCGCGCAGGCCGTCATTGCCGCCGAGCTCGATCAGCAGCAGCGCCGGACGGTGCCGCTCGAGCGCCGAAGGCAGCCGCGCCAGGCCCCCCGCCGTGGTCTCGCCGGACACACTTCCGTTCACCACCCGATGCGGATACCCTTTTTGCTGCAGTCTTTTCTGCAACAGTTGCACCCAGCCCGATTCCAGCGGAATGCCGTAGGCAGCCGACAGGCTGTCGCCCCAGACCAGGATCACGGGCGCCGAGGACGGCGCCGCGACCCCAGACTCGAACACGAAGAGCCCAAGCAATGCCAGGAAGAGAACCCGCCGCATGAACGCCGCCCCGTTACAAGCCGCCCCGTTACAGGCGGTGATCGCCAAGGATGTCCGCAAGGAGATTACCAGCCTGGACGGCGCCGGCGCGCCCACGCTCAAGATCCTGTGCGGCGTGAACCTGGAGGTCGCGCCCGGCGCGACCGTGGCGATCGTCGGCGCCTCGGGCTCCGGCAAGACCACGCTGCTGTCGCTGCTGGCGGGCCTGGACTCGCCGACCGCGGGCGAGATCCACCTCGCCGGCGCGCGGCTCGACCAGCTCGACGAGGACGCGCGCGCGCAGCGCCGCGCCGGCACCGTCGGCTTCGTGTTCCAGTCGTTCCAGCTGCTGTCGGGCTTCACGGCGCTGGAGAACGTCATGCTGCCGGCCGAGCTGGCCAACCGTTCCGATCCGCGCGAGCGCGCGCGCGAGGCGCTGCGCCGCGTGGGGCTGGCCGAGCGCCTCAATCACTATCCCCACCAGTTGTCCGGCGGCGAGCAGCAGCGCGTGGCCATCGCCCGCGCCTTTGCGGGCGATCCGCAGATCCTGTTCGCCGACGAGCCGACCGGCAACCTCGACACCGCGACCGGCGCGCGCATCATCGACCTGCTGTTCGAGCTCAATGCCCAGAGCAACGCCACGCTGGTGCTGGTCACGCACGACGAGGCGCTGGCGCGCCGCTG
>JANNKD010000273.1:0-6201 GCA_031396115.1 Gammaproteobacteria bacterium | reverse complement strand
GCACGGCGCTGTGGATGACGAAGCCCGCCGGGTTCACCGGAAATGGACTTTCCATCAGCTTCTTGCACTGCAGGTCCACTTTCACCAGCGACGATGCGGTGATCTCGCCGAACATCATCCCGTACGGATTGATCAGGAAGTGATGCTCGGGGCCCGGGATGCGGGCCGAGACGTGCGTGAAGACGAGGTCGTCCCAGCCGTAGAGCGCGATCAGGCGGTAGCACGCGGCGAGATCCACGCGCAGTTGCCACTCCTGGGCGGAGACTTTGTCCTTGAGGCTGGCAATTCGGATGTCGTCGGGCATTGCGATGCTCCTGTCGCGCCTAGGAGGCGCTCCTACAATCGCGCCTAAGAGGCGCTCCTACACGGCGCTCTTGCCGCTGTAGCCGGACTGCAGGGCTTGCCAGTCTACGCGCTCGAAATGGAAGCGCGGATCGACAGCCTTGAACTTGTCCAGCGAGCGCCGGAAACGTTCGAGATTCTGCGCCTGCCACGGGCCGGTCGGCAGCAGGCCGGCCTTGTCGAAGTCCAGCAGGTGAAAACCGCCGCGCGCGTCGCGCAGGATGTTGCGCGCGTTGATGTCCTCGTGGCACACGCCGGCGTCGTGGAAGCGGCGCAGCATCTTGCCGAGCAGCAGCCACTGCAGCGGCTGCATCGGCGCAAGGCGCAGCGCGTCGGCCAGCGGCTCGCCGCCGGCGATGCGTTCGGTGATGAGGTTGCCGCGATACAGCGGCCCGCGCCGGCGCACGTGCGCCGCCACCGGCTTGGGCACCGGCAACCCGCGGCCGTGCAGCTCGGAGGTCAGGCGCATCTCGCGCCACGGGCGCGCCGCCTCGAGGCCAAGCCACAGGTAGGTGTCCTCGACCAGCTTGCCGACCTGCCCGCCGCGCTTGTAGTGGCGCAGCGCCCAGGTCTCGCCGTTCTGGCCGCCTTTCACGAACACCACGGCGCCGCGGCCCGGCGCGCTGCCCTCTACCCGTCCTTCGGCCTTCCAGTACGCCGGATCGAAAAGCTCGGGCCTCGGCTTCGCCAGAGCCCGGGGCTCATACAGGATGTGGTCGGGTCCGGCGTCCCATTCCTTCACTGCCAGACCACCGCCTGTTTCCTGGCGTACCAGCTGTCGAGCAGTCCGCCATAGGTGGATTCGATGACGTTGCGCTTGATCTTCATGGTCGGCGTGACGAAGCCCTTCTCCACGGTCCAGGCATCCTTCACCACGGCGATGAAGTCCATCTGCTCGTGCGGATCGAGCTGCGCGTTGACCTTGTCGAGATGCTCGGCCAGCGACCGCGCCAGCGCCTCGCGCCGCGACTGGTCCTGCGCCTCCTTCATCGCATCCGCCGACAGCATGATCAGCGCGCAGGGCTGGCCCTGGTTGGCGCCGGCCACGCAGCAGGCCTCGACCTTGGGATGCGTGACGAGCTTGTCTTCGATCGGCGCCGGCGCCACGTACTTGCCCTTGCTGGTCTTGAACAGGTCCTTCACGCGGCCGGTGATCTTGAGCGAGTCATCCTTGTCGATCTGGCCCTTGTCGCCGGTCTTGAGCCAGCCGTCGGCGGTGATCGTCTCGCGCGTCTTCTCCGGCTCCTTGTAATACCCCAGCATGGTGCCGGGACTGCGGCACTGCACTTCGCCCGTATCGGGGTCGATGCGGTGCTCCATCCCGGGGTACGGCGGGCCGACGTAGCCGGGCCGCGTCTTGCCGATGATATTGGCGTGCGACATGCCGAAGTTCTCGGTCATGCCGTAGGCCTCGACGATCTCCAGGCCGATCGACTTGAACCACTCGAGCAGCGCGGGCGGCATCGGCGCGGCGCCGCCGATGGCGAGGCGGCACTGGTCGAGCCCGAGGCCCTTGAGGATCTTGCGGCGCACGAGCCAGCCGACCACCGGGAACCGCAGCAGCTTGTCGAGCTTCTCGCGCGGCATCTTGGCCAGCACGCCCTGCTGGAACTTGACCCACAAGCGCGGCACCGAGACGAAGAACGTCGGCCGCGCCGTCTGCAGGTCGCGCGCGAAGGTGTCGAGCGACTCGGCGAAGAACACGCGGTAGCCCAGGGCCAGCGACATGTTCTCGACCGCGTTGCGCTCGGCCACGTGCGACAGCGGCAGGTACGACAGCATGCGGTCGGCCGGCGAGCCGCCGATGCGCTGCAAGCCGCACTGCGCCGCGCTGGCCATGGTCTCGAACGAGTGCATCACGCCCTTGGGCATGCCGGTGGTGCCGGAGGTGTAGATGATCGTGGCCAGGTCGCTGCCCGCTCGCACCGGGTTGCCGGCAATGGGCTGGAACCTGGCGATCAAGTCGTCCCACTTCGCCACCTTCGGGTCGGTAACAACGCTCGCCGGTGACAGCGAACAGCAGAACGCCGGCAGCGCCACGGGCACGCCGGCCTTCATGGACTCCCAGTCGTCGAGCTTGCCGATGAAGAGGGCCTTGGACTCGGAGTGCGCGAGGATCTGGCGCACGGTCTCGGCGTTCAGGGTCGGATACAGCGGCACGCTGCAGTAGCCCGCCAGCCAGATGGCGTAGTCGGTGATCAGCCAATGCGCGCAGTTCTTGGACAAAAGAGCGACGTTGGCGCCCTTGGCAATGCCCAGCGACTGCAAAAATGTTGCAATGCGTCGCGCCTCGTCAAGCGTCTGCGCCCAGGTCCAGTCCCGGCTCACCCCGCCGCCCATCGGCTGGCTCAGGTACACCGCGTCAGGACACGACTTTTCCCAGTGGTAGAGCCGCTGGATAGGTAGTTTTTCCGGTGCGATGCTCATGGCTCCCCCGCTCGTGAGCGATTATCCTAAGACTAATTGCTGTGCATGGGTGTGGGGGCGGTATGGTGTCCGGAGCGGTCCAGGCAAATATGGTTCAAGTCATCAGCGCCGAAGGGGTCGGCCGGGCGCAGATGCGCGCCTGGCGCAAGGTCATCGCGGAATTCCGCGTGCCCTCCAACGCCCGCGCGCTGTGGCAGGTCACCAACACCTTCGTGCCCTATGTGGCGCTGTGGGCGGCCATGTGGTGGTCGCTGCACCACGCCTCGTTCTGGCTGACCCTCCCGCTGGCCATGATCGCCGGGATGTTCCTGGTGCGGATCTTCATCATCTTCCACGACTGCGGCCACGGCTCGTTCTTCCGCTCGACGGGCGCCAACGACACGCTCGGCATCGTCGCCGGCATCCTGACCTTCACGCCCTACTACCAGTGGCGTTGGGAGCACGCGGTCCACCACAGCACGTCCGGCCACCTCGACAAGCGCGGCATCGGCGACATCTGGACCATGACCGTGCAGGAATACCTCGAGTCGGGCCGCTGGAAGCGCTTCGCCTATGTGCTGGCGCGCAACCCGGTCGTGCTGTTCCTGCTGGCGCCGCTGTACATGTTCGTCATCCACCAGCGCTTCTCCAACAAGGGCAGCAACAAGCGCGAGCGCCAGTCCATCTGGTGGACCAACCTCGCGCTGCTGCTCATGTGCCTGGGCCTGGCCTGGCTGTACGGCCCGGTCGAATGGCTGGTGGCGCAGACCATCACGCTCGGCGTCGCCGGCGCCGTCGGCGTGTGGATGTTCTACGTGCAGCACCAGTTCGAGGGCGTCTACTGGGAGCGCGGCGAGAACTGGGACTACGCCGCCGCGGCGCTGCGCGGCAGCAGCTTCTACAAGCTGCCGGCGATCCTGCAGTGGTTCAGCGGCAACATCGGCTTCCACCACATCCATCACCTGTCGGCGCGCATCCCGAACTACAACCTGCAGCGCTGCCACGAGGCCGACCCGCTGTTCCAGCAGGTCAAGCCCTTGACGCTGTGGGAGAGCTTCCGGTCGATGAACCTGCGCCTGTGGGACGAAGGCCAGCGCAAGCTCGTGGGGTACCGGCACTTGCGCGAGCTGAAGAAGCGCACCAAGCGCTAACATTGCGCTGCGTGCGCAATTCAACCTTTCACCTGTCGCTGATTGCCGTCGCCGGCCTGCTGGCCGGCTGCGAGTCCAATATCACCGTGGACCTCACCGACGGCCCGACCGACGGCGCGCAGGAAGTGGTGCTCGACATCGACAGCATCACGCTGCTGACCAACGACAACTCCACCGTGACGCTCGCGCTCGACGACCCCGGGCCGGTGGACCTGCTCGCCTTCCGCAATGGCCAGACCTTGCGCCTGGTCGACGACGAGAGGATCGACCCCGACCGTTTCGTCGGCATCGCGCTCAACTTCGCCAGCACCGGCTCGTTCGTCACGCTGGCCGACGGCAGCGAGGCGACCATCAACCCGCCGTCGACGCGCACCTATGCCGATATCGACATCACCGTCGGCGACGTCGACAGCGAGCACCTGGTGCTGGACCTCAACACGCGCTTCTCGCTGGCGGACACGGGCTCGGGCAGCTATGACCTCGAGCCGGTGGTTCGGGCGCTGCGCCCGGTCGAGGGCGGAACGGCCACCGGGCTGGTGGCCGCGGGCATCGTCGAGGGCACGGCGTGCGTGCAAGGCCGGTCGTTCGGCAGCGGCGTCGCCGTGTACGCCTACCAGGGCACCGGCGTCACGCCGAACGACTATGTCGGCCAGGCCAGCCTGATCGCCGCGGATGACGTCGAGCCCGACGCCGCCTCGAGCGCGTACCGCTACGAACTGCACTTCCTGCCGGCCGGCAGCTATACGCTCGCGCTGACCTGCGAGGCCGACGAGGACGATCCGGCCAGCGACGATGCGGTGGTCTTCACGGCCAGCGGCATTGTCAGCGTGCCGGCCAACGGCACCGTCCAGCTCGACTTTTTCTGACGTCATTCCCGCGAAAGCGGGAATCCAGTCTGGACCCCCGCTTTCGCGGGGGTGACGTCAAGTGGGGGCGCCGGTTACGTCCCTTTCCCCACGAAGTCCTCCATCACCGCCTTCTCGAGCAGTGCCGGCGGCAGCAGGCCCTGTGACAGCACGAAGTCGTTGAAGGCCTTGCGGTTGAACTTCTCGCGCAGCGCGATCTCGGCGCGCTGGCGCGTCTGCTGCAGGCGCTGGTAGCCGTAGTAGTACGAGGTGGCCTGGCCGGGCGCCCGGAACGTGTAGCGATCCACTTCCTGCTGCGCCATGGCCTCGGACAGCACGACCTCCTTCATCAGAAAGTCCTTGACCTGCTCCGGCGTCATCAGGCCCAGGTTGACCATCGGATCGAGGAAGGCACGCGCGGCGCGCTGCAGGCGGAACTGCAGGCCGCAGAGCTGGCCGTCGAGCGGCAGGTAGGGCTTCATCTCGGCCTCGGCGTACAGGCCCCAGCCCTCGACGTTGACGCTGTTGAAGGCGAACACGGCACGGGCGGTCGAGATGCCCTTCTCCACCATGGCCGAGAACTGCAGCTCGTGACCCGGGCGCGCCTCGTGCGCGGTCAGGCTCCAGGAGCCGGCCTCGTGGGTGAAGTCATCCATGCGCAGGCCGCCGCCGTCCTTGGTCGGCACCACCAGCGGCAGCACGAACTCGCCGTACTCGCCCTGGTTGCCGATGAGCCGCGGCGGGCGCATGTTCGGCGCCGGCTGCATGGCCGACTCGGCCTCGCTGGCGAGGCGGATCACCGCCTTGCGCGTCGGCAGCGTGACCACGTTCTCGCGCCGGATGATCTCCTCGAGCCTGGTGTTGCGCCCCTCGAACAGCGGCAGGATGGCCGGGCCGGTGACCTGCCTGGCCTTCAGCGCGCGGATCACGTCGCGGTAATCGGTGGCCTTGATCTTCTGTTCCTTCGCCACCAGCGGCGCGAGCGTTTGCATCTCGCCCTGGATTTCCTTGAAGCCGAACATCGCGCGCTGCATCAGCTCCTCGGGCGCGATGTCCACGCCGAACTGCTTGAGGTTGTCGGCGTAGAGCACCGGCGGCAGGCGGTGGTCGGTGGCCGCCTGCGGCAGGATCGTGGTGCGCACCCACTCGTCGTACGCAGTCACCTGCTGGTCGAGGGCATCCATCGCTTCCTGCCAGCCGTCGAGGCCGCTCTTGGCGAACAGCTCGCGCAGGCCCTTCATCAGGCTCGGCGTGTCGTTGAGGTTCTGCTCGACCTGGCCCTTGAACGGCCGCAGCAGCTTCTTGTTGCCGAGCTTCTCCTCGGTGCGGTCGCGCGCGAGCTGGGCGAAGGGCACGGTTTTGGGGGTCAGGCCGGCGTAGCGCTTGAGACGCGTCACCGCCAGGGCCTGGCGCTCCTTGGAGATGCGCGGGTCGAGCAGCGTGCGGATGCCCGAGAA
>JANNKD010000230.1:0-2557 GCA_031396115.1 Gammaproteobacteria bacterium | reverse complement strand
TAGCGTGTCTTGATCAGCGGGTTGGCCATGTGGTTCTCGATCAGGGTGCGGGTGATGCGCGCGATGCCATCGCGCTGCCCCAGCCGCTCGTAAAGCGATGTCGTGGTTTGGGTCATTTCGTCGTGCTCCTGGAAGTGGTGGCAAAAAAGGGGTCGTTCCGTTCGAGTCAGGCGATGGGGTGCCGCAGCAGCCAAAGCCACGACGCGTACTCGATTTCGCCTCGGTCAGCGCCGCGCTCGGCGGCGTCCAGATCGGGCGTTCGCGACGGCGCGCGCTGCACTGCGTCGGCCGCGCGCGGCTGCGACAGGGGTGGCGACGCCGGCGGATCGCCGGGCGTCGGGAAGGTGAGGTTTCGCGTATCCATGGCTTGCTCCTTGGGCTTGCAGTCGCGCCGGATGATCCGGCGTGGCGCAACGATGCCGGGGCCGCGTTCCTGAGCCGTTCCTGGCCGCGCATGCTCTTGCGGACGGCGCCCGGGCGCCTGACACTGCGTCCATATGGACCACTCCGTCGTCCCACCGTCCGCCGACTCGGCCGATCCGCTGCACGTGGCGCTGCTCGGCCGCTTCGCGGTGAGCGTCGGCGCGACCGAACTCGCGGCCGAGCATTGGCCCAGCCTGCGCGCGGCGCATCTGGTGCAGTTGCTGAGCCTGCAGCCGCGGCGGCGGCTGACGCGCGACCAGCTGATCGACACGCTGTGGCCGCAGCTCGACCCCGAGGCCGGAGCGGCGAACCTGCGCAAGGCGATGCACCACGCGCGCCAAGCGCTGCGGCGCCACGACGCGCTCGTCGTGCAAGGCGGCGAGGTGGTGCTGTGGCCGCAGCGCGAGGTGATCGTCGACGCCGACGGGTTCGAGCACCAGCCCGACGCGGCGCTGGCCCGGCGCGACGCTGCGCAATGCGCCGAGGCCGCACTGCGCTACGCCGGCGACCTGCTGCCCGGCGCGCGCTACGAAGCGTGGACCGAAGCCGCGCGCGAGCGCCTGCACGCCCGCTATGTCGAGCTGCTGCGCGCCAGCGCGCAGTGGGAGAAGCTGGCCCAGCACGAGCCCACCGACGAGAGCGCGCACCGCGCACTGATGCAGCGCGAGCTCGAGGCCGGCAACCGCGCCGCCGCGCTGCGCTGGTACGCGCATCTGCGTGAGGCGCTGCAGCAGGGCCTGGGCGTGGCGCCGGACCGGCACACCGAGGCCCTGTACCAGCGCTGCCTGGTCGGGTTGCAGGCCAGCGGGCCGGCGTTCGTCGGCCGCGCATTGCCGCTGGCGCAGGTGGCGGCGTGGCTCGGCATGGCGAGCGCCGAGCGGCCCGGCGGCATCGTGCTGCGCGGGCCCGGCGGCATCGGTAAGAGCGCGCTCGGCCGCGAGATCGCAGCCCAGGCGCGCGGCCGCGGCTGGGCGGTGCAGCGCGTCGAGGTGGCCCGTGGCGGACGCGCCTACGCCGTCGTCGCGGCGATCGCCGAGCGGCTGCTGCTCGCGGAGCGCGGCCTGCTCGACCGCATCGGTGTGAGCGCGCGCAACGTGCTGGCGCTGCTCAGTCCGCTGGCCGCGCCGGCCGATCCCCTGCCCGGGCCACTCGGCCGCCACCAGGTGGTCGGCGCGATCCGGCGCCTGCTGGTGGCATCGGCCGAGGGTGCCGACCTGCTGCTGCAGGTCGACGACGTGCACCTCGCCAACGACGCCGACGTCGACGTTGCGCTGCAGCTCGCGATGGCAGGCGCGCCGATCTGCGTGCTGTTCTCGACGCGTGCGCCGGTGGCGGGCTCGCTGCTGGCGCGCGGCATGGCGCGGCTCGAGCGCGCCGGCGCGCTGCGGGTGCTGGACGTGGAACCGCTGGATGACGACGAATGCCGCCGCCTCGTGCGGCGTGCCGCCGCGACGCCGCTGGACGACGCGGTGGTCGAGCGCGTGTTGCGCACCGCTGAAGGCAACCCGTTCGCGGCGATCGAGCTCGCGCGCTGCGCCGCGACGGCCGGCGAGCGCAGGCTGCCGCCCAGCACGGCCGAGGCGGTGCTGGAGCGACTGTGCGACGTGCCGGACTCGGCTCTCGCCTTGCTTCACTGGCTGGCGCTGTGCGGCGACCGCTTCGACGTCGCCACCGTCGAGGCACTGGCCGCCGGCGCGCAGACCGCGCCGATGCCGGCCCTGGACGCCTGCCTGTCGGAGGGCGTGCTCGTACCGTCGGGCAGCGACTACCGCTTTCGGCACGACCTGGTGCGCCAGGCCCTGGTCGACCAGGTGCCGCCGCACCGCCGGGTGAAGATGCACCGCGAGATTGCCGAACTGCTGGCCGAGCAGGACGCGGCACCGGCGGAAGTGGCGCGCCACTGGGTTGAAGGCGGCAAGGCGCGCGACGCGGCGCCCTGGCTGTTGGCCGCCGCGCGCGAGGCCGTGCGGCTGGCCGCGTTCAGCGATGCCCTTCGCCACCTCGAGCCCCTGCTGGAGGGCGAGCCGGGCCACGCCGAGGCCGCCTTGCCAGCAAATCAATCTCTATGTTTTGCGAAACACTCTCAAACGATTCTTTAAACAAGGGATTACGAAGTTCTCCAAGTACTCCAAGT
>JANNKD010000137.1:0-17730 GCA_031396115.1 Gammaproteobacteria bacterium | reverse complement strand
GGCCTGGTTGGTCTGGTAGGACTTCTGCAGCGCCGACAGCCCGACCTCGGTGTTCAGCGTGGCCTCGGGTGCGCCGTAATGGAACAGCGCGCCGGCCTGCATGCCGTGCCAGATGTCGAGTTCCTGGTCCCGCACCGTCGCGTCCTCGGTGCGGTTGATGCCGAACGCGTCGTGCGAGCGGTCGAAGCCCGCGCGCAAGTCCAGTCGGCCACGATTGGTTGCGAGCCAGGAGGAGTTGACGCGAACCCGCGCGTCTTCGTAATCGTCTACGGAACCCGGCAAGTCGAAAGTAGCGACTTCGCCCTCAATCCTCGCCAGAAGGTCGAGACGGCCCTTGGTGGTTTTGTACCCCGCTTGCGGCGCCACCAGGACGCCAAGCGTGTCCGCTTGCGGCTCGCTGGGCGTGTCGTAGTAGAAGTTGTCGTTGTAGACGCTGGAGGCGGTCACCTCCGCCGAAGCGCTGCCGGAGTCGGCGTCGACCACCTGTGCGCTTGCGGTGGCGGGCGACAACGCCACCCACGCCAACGCGCCCCAAACCCCCTGACGCACCATGCCCATCCGGTCCGTTTTCCGAAACTGCGGGCATTTCAGCATAAGTTGATGTTTTTGTCCCGGTTTTTCTGGGTTAGGCTGTGGTCAGGACATCCTGTGGAGTCGCGCGCGCCGTGTGCGGAGTGGCGGGAATTTTCGCGTATCACTACGCGGCCAACCCGGCCGATCCGGCGGAACTGCGCCGCATGCGCGATCACATGGCGGCGCGTGGCCCCGATGGCGCGGCGGACTGGCGCAGCGCGGACGGTCGCGTTGGGCTCGGCCATCGGCGCCTGGCGATCATCGACCTGAGCCCCGAGGCGGCCGGCCCGATGGCC
This sequence comes from Gammaproteobacteria bacterium, assembly GCA_031396115.1. GTDB lineage: Bacteria > Pseudomonadota > Gammaproteobacteria > Nevskiales > Nevskiaceae > JACPFV01. The sequence goes on along the minus strand of JANNKD010000137.1, from coordinate 16,861 downwards.
AGCACCGACGGCAGCCTGGTCATCAGCTTCAACGGCGAGATCTACAACTACCGCGAGCTGCGCGGCACGCTCGAAGGCGAGGGCGCACGCTTCCGCACCCAATCCGACACCGAGGTGGTGCTGGAGCTCTATCGGCGCCGCGGCACGAAGATGTTCGCCGAGTTGCGCGGCATGTACGCCTTCGTGCTGTGGGACTCGACCCAGCAAGCCCTGTTGCTGGCGCGCGATCCCTACGGCATCAAGCCGCTGTACTACGCCGACGACGGTTGGACGCTGCGCGCCGCCTCGCAGGTCAAGGCGCTGCTGGCAGGCGGCCGGGTCGATCGCGCGTTCGACCCGGCCGGCATCGCCGGCTTCTACCTGTGGGGCCACGTGCCGGAGCCCTTCACGCTCTACCGCGGCATCCGCCAGCTCCCGGCCGGACATTTCATGCAGGTGGACCGGCTGGGCGTGGGCGCGCCGCGGCCGCACGCCTCGATTGCCGCGACGCTGGCCGGGGCGGCGCCATCGGCGGGTACCGACGCGAGCGCCGTCGTGCGCGAGGCGCTGCTGGAGTCGGTGCGGTATCACCTGGTCGCGGACGTTCCGGTGGGCGTGTTCCTGTCCTCCGGCATCGACTCGGGCACGCTGCTGGGCCTCGCCCGCGAGTGCGGCGCCGCCGAGGTGCGCGCCATTACGCTGGCCTTCGACGAGTTCGCCGGCACCGACCAGGACGAGGCACCTCTGGCGGCGCAGGTCGCCGCGCACTACGGCGCGCGGCACGCCGTGCGGCGCGTGTCGTTCGAGGAGTTCGAGGCCGAGCTGCCGCGCATCCTGGAGGCCATGGACCAGCCGACCATCGACGGCATCAACACCTGGTTCGTGGCCAAGGCCGCGCGCGAGCAGGGGCTGAAGGTGGCGTTGTCCGGTCTTGGCGGTGACGAGCTGTTCGGCGGCTACCCCTCGTTCCAATCGACTCCTCAATGGGTGCGCTGGATGGCGCTGCCGTCGCGCGTCCCGGGGCTCGGCGCTCTGTCCGAGTGGCTGCTGCGGCCGCTCGCGCCGCGCGGCTCGCCCAAGCTCGCCGGCATCGTGCGCTACGGCGGCAGCTACGCCGACGCTTATTTCCTCAAGCGCGCGCTGTTCCTGCCGTCCGAGTTGCGCGGCCTGATGGCGCGCGAGGCCTGGCGCGAAGGGCTCGCGCGTCTGGGCACGGCGGCGTCCACGCGGGGCGCGCTGACGCCCGATCCCGGCAACGCGCACGCGCGCGTGACCGCGCTGGAATCGCAGTTCTACCTGCGCAACCAGCTGCTGCGCGACGCCGATTGGGCGGCGATGGCGCACTCCGTCGAAGTGCGCGTGCCGCTGGTGGACCACCACCTGCTGAGCCGGCTCGCGCCCTGGATTCGAAGCGGCGCCGTGGCCGGCAAGTCCGTGCTCGCCCGCGTGCCGCAGCCGGCGCTGCCGCCGGAGGTGCTGGCCCGGCGCAAGACCGGCTTCACCACGCCGATCGACCGCTGGCTGCAACGTGCGCTGCGCCGCGGGGCGGGGTCCAGGCCGTGGGCGCGAGATTGGGCGGGCGAAGTCATGCGCGGGTTCGGGCAGGCCGCGTGAAGGTGCTGGCGCTGGTGCCGGACGCATTCGGCGGCGACGGCGGCATTGCCCGGTTCAGCCGCGACCTGCTCGGCGCGATCGCCGCAATGCCGCACGTCGAGCGCGTGGACGTGCTGTGCCGGCATGCGCCGCGGACGACCGAGGCGCTACCGCCCAAGGTGACGCAGGCCGCCGTGGCCGGCGGCCGCACCGGGTATGCGCTGCGCGCGCTGGCGCGGAGCACGACCGGCCGCTACCACGTTGTGGTGTGCGGCCACCTGCACCTGGCGCCGGTGGCGGCGGCCGCGGCGGCACTGGCGCGCGCGCCGTTATGGGTGCAGTTGCACGGCATTGAGTCCTGGCCGCGGCCGGGTCCGCTGCGCGCGCGCGCCGTGGAGCACGCGACGCTGGTGACCGCGGTCAGCCGATACACGCGGCGCCGGTTCCTGGAATGGGCCAAGCTGGACCCTGGTCGCGTGCGCGTGCTGCCGAACACCGTCGAGGCGCGCTTCACGCCGGGCCCCAAGCGCGCGGAGCTGGCCGAGCGCCTTGGCCTGGGTGGCAAGCGCACGCTGCTGACGGTCGGCCGGTTGGCGGCCGCCGAGCGCTACAAGGGCCACGAGCGCGTCATCCGCGCCCTCCCGCAACTGGCGCCTGATATCTGTTATCTCGTGGTCGGCGACGGCGACGACCGCGTGCGCCTCGAGGCGCTGGCGCGCGAGCAAGGCGTCGCTGCCCGGGTCGTGTTCGCGGGGTCGGTGCCGCACGACGATCTGCCCGAGTTCTACCGGCTTGCCGACGCCTTCGTGATGCCGAGTTCGGGCGAGGGCTTCGGCATCGTGTACCTCGAGGCTGCGGCCTGCGCCCTGCCGGTGCTCGGCAGCAGCGAGGCGGGCGCGACCGATGCGCTGGCCGACGGCGCGATCGGCGCCTTCGCGCCGGCCGACGCCGTCGGCCTGGTCGAGGCCCTCGGCACCGTGCTGGGCCGCGCGCCGTCCGATCCGCGGCGCGTCGCGCGCTTCGGGCGCGACCGCTTCGCCAGGCACGTGGGCGGCCTGCTGGGGGCGCTCGCGTGAGCCGCGTCGCGACGTGGACGGCGCTGCGGCGCGTGTTCGCCGCGCTGGCGCCGCGCACGCGGCACCTGGTGTGGGTCACCGCGCTGCTGGGGTTCGTGACCGGTCTGTTCGAAGCCGTCGGCGTCGGCGCCGTGGTGCCGCTGGTGCTGGTCCTCACCGAGCCGCAGCTGGCCGAGCGTTATCCCGCCATCGCACGACTGATTCCCGCGCCGCTGCTGGCCGATCGCCAGTGGCTGATCCTGGCGGCGACCGCGGCGTTCGCCGCCTTGTTCCTCGCCAAGACCACGCTGGCGCTGTTCGTGAACTACCTGCAGTCGCGCGCGCGCGGCATGTGCTCGGCCGAGCTGGCCTCGACGCTGTTTTCCGACTACCTGTTCCGGCCCTACGCCTTCCACCTGCATCGCAACCTGGCCGACCTGAGCACGCGCCTGGTCAACGGCGTGCACGCGGCGGCCCACATGCTGCACGGCCTGTCGCAACTGCTGGTGGAGGGCATCGCGCTGGTGGCGATCGTCGGGCTCCTGTTCTACGTGAACCCGCTGGCGGCGCTGGTGACCAGCGTCGTCATCGGCCTGCCGGCCGTCGCCGTGCACCGGGCGCTGCGGCTCCGCATCGCGGCCAGCGGCGAGGACATCCACGCGCTGAACACGCGCTCCGCCGAATCAACCCTGCACGCCCTGGCCGGCATCAAGGAGGTCAAGGTGCTCGGTCGCGAGGAATTCTTCCACGCGGGCTTCGCCGCGGCGCGCGACGCGCTCGGCCGGGTCGAGGCGCAGTACGGGCTGCTGCAGGGACTGCCGCGGCTGGTGCTGGAGTTGGCCACGGTCTTCGCCGTGCTCGGCCTCGCCGGCGCGCTGGCGGCGCAAGGCAAAGTCATGGCGATCGCGCCGCTGCTCGGCCTGTACGCGGCGGCCGCGTTCCGGTTAGTGCCGGCGGCCAATCGCGTGCTGATGGCCTTCCAGATGATCCGCTTCTCGGAGGCCGGCCTGCACAAGGTGGCCGAGGACCTCGCCGAGCGCCACCACGCCGCCGGCGCCGATCGCGAAGCCGCGCCGCTGCGCCCGGCCGAGGCGGTGCGCATCGAGGACGTGTCGTTCACGTATGCGGGGGCGCACGCGCCGGTGCTGACCAACCTGTCGCTGGCCGTCGGCGTCGGCGAGTGCATCGGCCTGATGGGCGCGAGCGGCGCTGGCAAGTCCACGCTCGTGGACCTGCTGCTCGGCCTGCTGGCGCCGGGCGCCGGCCGCATCACGGTGGACGGGCAGGACATCGCCAGTCGACTGCGCGAGTGGCAGGCCGCGGTCGGCTACGTGCCGCAGGCAACTTTCCTGCTCGACGACAGCATTCGCGCCAACGTCGCCTTGGGCGTCGAGCCCGCGCGCGTCGACGATGAGCGGATCTGGCAGGCGCTGGCCGGCGCGCAGCTCGCCGAGTTCGCGCGCGCCCAGCCGCAGCAGCTCGACGCCCGCGTCGGCGAGCGTGGCGTGCGCATCTCCGGCGGCCAGCGCCAGCGCATCGCCATCGCGCGCGCGCTGTACCGCGACCCGGCGGTGCTGGTGCTCGACGAGGCGACCAGCGCGCTGGACACGCCGACCGAGGAAGAGTTCATGGACGCCGTGTTCCGGCTGCGCGGCCAGAAGACCCTGATCATCGTCGCCCACCGGCTCAGCACGCTGCGCCGCTGCGACCGCATCTGCGTGCTCGAGGGCGGCCGCTTGCAGGAGCCGCGGACTTACGAGTCGCTCGCGCGCGCCGCCGACGGGGGCGGGCGGTGACGGCGCTGCGCCTGCTGGTGCTGACGCCGGAGTTTCCCCCGACCTCCGGCGGCGGCATCGTCACGTTTTACCGCCATCTGCTGCCCGAATACCGGCGGCTCGGCGCGCAGGTCACCGTGCTGGTCGGCAGCGCCTATCACCAGCCCGGCGGCCGCTGGCAGCACGACGGCATCGACGCCGTGGGGCTCGAGGCGGACGCCTACCGCGCCGAGCTGCCGCGCTTCGCGCACCTTGCCGCCGCGCCGGAAGTGATGCGCCATCTCGCCGCGTCGTACGCGCTGCGCGCGACGGCGCGCTCGCTCGGGGAATTCGACCTGGTCGAAGCCGGCGACTGGGGCCTGCCCGGGGCGGCCTGGACGCTCGAGGGCGAGCGGCTGCCGTGCGTGGTGCAGGCGCACGGCAGCGCCGGCCAGATCGCGGAGCACGACCCGCGCCCCGGCGCGATCGTGTTCGAGTCGTGGCTGCGCGAAGTGGAGCGACGGCTGTTCGGCCGCGCCGCCGCCATGCACTGCTACGCGCCGGCCAACCGTGATTACTGGAGCGGCCGGATCGCATCGCCGGTGCGGTACCTGCCGCCGGCGCAGCCGCTCGCGCCCGCGCCGTCGCAGGAGCGCGAGGCAGGCTACCTGGTCCTGTCGCGCGTGCAGCGCTGGAAGGGCCCGGCCGTGCTGGCCGAGTCGCTGGCGCTCGCGCCAACCGCGGCGCCGGTGCGCTGGGTCGGCCGTGTCGTGGAGGATCCGCAGGCGCCGGGGACCGACATGCTCGCCTCGCTGCGCCGCCGCTATCCGGAGCAATGGGGCGGTCGCATTCGTCACGAGAAGACGCTGCCGTGGGATGAAGTGCAGCGCGAGTTGCAGCGTGCGGGCGCGCTGATCGTCCCCTCGGACTGGGACGCCTTCAACTTCACCCTGGTCGAGGGCATGGCCGCCGGTTGCCCGGTGATTGCCTCGACGGGCGCCGGCGCCAGCCACCTGGTCGAGGACGGCCGCAACGGCTTGTGCTTTGCCGCCCGCGACGCCACCGCGCTGGCCGACGCGCTGGGGCGCTTCGAGGCGCTGGCGCCGCGCCAACGCGCGGTGCTCGGCGCAGCGGGTCGCGAGACGGTCCGCGTCCAGCTCGATCCGGCGCGGGTTGCCGCGCAGCGGCTCGAGGCGCTGCGCGCAATTGCGGCGCAGCCGGCGCCCACGGCAACTGGCGATGACCTGCTCGAGGCCCTGCGGCCGCGCGCCGCGCAACCCGGCACCTGGAGCTTCCTGGCGCAGTTCCCGGCGCGCGCACTCGGCCGCGAGCTCCTGCGGCGCGCTCGCCAGCGGGTGCTCGGCAAGTGAGCGACGCCCGCATCGCGCTGGTGATCCCCGCGTACAACGCGGAGCGGTTCCTGCCGCTCCTGTTCGAGGAGCTGCGGCGGCAGTCCGCCGCCTTCGACCAGGTCGTGGTCTGCGACGACGCCAGCACGGATGCGACCGCCGAAGTCGCGCGCCGGCTCGGGGCCGAAGTCGTGCGTCACGAACGCAACGCCGGCTGCTCGCAGGCCAAGAACCGCGCGCTCGAAGCCGTGCGCTGCCCGTGGGTGCACTTCCACGACGCCGACGACGGCTTCGCCGAGGGGTTCGTCGAACGCGCCCGTGGCCGCATCGGCGCCGGCGGCGAGGGTTTCGACGCCTTGCTGTTCGACGTCGAGCAGCGCGACGCCGCCAGCGACGCGCTCATCGCCTGCTCGATGCTGCCGCGCGAGCTGGAGGCCGATCCGCTGCGCCACCTCGTCGCGAACACCGTGAACAACTGCGGCGTGTATCGCACCGAGCTGGTGCGCCGGCTCGGCGGCTTCGATGTCGACCCCGCCGTGCTCTACAACGAGGACCGCGCCTTTCACCTGCGCCTGGCGCTCGGCGGCGCGCGTTTAGCGGTGGAGAACACCGTCGGCACGATCACGCGCCGCTCGGCGAGCAGCATGTCGCAGGCGAACCAGGTGGCATGCCTGAACGCCTTCGGCGCGGCCACTGCGAAAGCAGTGGCGGCACGACCGGGCCAGTACCAGGGCGAGGCCGCGCAAGCCTACTGGCACGCCGCGGCAGGCCTGGCCGCGCACGGCGCCAGGGCTGACGCGGAACGCTGGGTGGAGCACGCCGTCGCACTCGGCCACGCGGCGCCGCCGCGGGCGAGCCCGCTGTTCCGGCTGCTGTGCCGCGTCGGGCCGTATTTCGCGCTGCACACCCGCGAGCGGTTGATCCGGCTGCTGAAGCCCTGGCTGCGCCCCGCGCCGGCGAAGCTCGCCGCATGAGCGCGCGGGTCTCGGTCGTCATCCCGTGCTTCAACGCCGCGCGCTGGCTCGGTGCGACCATTGCCTCGGTGCGCGCGCAGACCCACCGGTCGCTGGAGATCGTCGCGGTGGACGACGGCTCCACCGACGGCACTGCGGCGCTGCTGGACTCGCTGGCCGGCCCCGACCTGCGGATCCTGCCGCAGCCGAATCGCGGCCAGGCAGCAGCGCTGAACGCAGGGCTGGTCGTCGCGCGCGGCGACTTCATCCAGTACCTCGACGCCGACGACCTGATCGAGCCGCGCAAGATCGAGCTGCAACTGGCGCGGCTCATGGAGCCCGGCGAGGCGATCGCCTCGTGCGAGTGGGGCCGCTTCCGCGACGATCCGGGCGAGGCGCGCTTCGAGCCCGATGCCTGCTGGCGGGACCAGGACGCGCGCGCCTGGCTCGCCTGCAACTGGTCGAGTGGCGGCGGCATGATGCTGCCGGCGCTGTGGCTGCTGCCGCGCGCCGTGGTCGAGCGCGCCGGACCGTGGAACGAGGCGCTCACGCTCAACATCGACATGGAGTATTTCGTCCGCGCGCTGCAGGCGGCGGGGCAGGTGCGATTCGCCAAGGGCGCGCGCTGCCAGTACCGCTCCGGCTTGGCCGGCAGCATGTCGGGACGCCGCGACTCCACGGCGTGGACCTCGTATTTCCAATCGATCGAGCTGTCGCGGGCGCACCTGGGCGAGCCGCTGGAGGAACCGCTGCGACGCGGGCTGAGCCTGGTCTGGCAGCGCTTCGCGCACGCGGCGTTCCCGTACGAGCCGGGTCTCGCCGAGGAAGCGGTGCGCCGCGCGCGCACGCTGCACGCGGTCCGGTTGCCGCCCGAGGGCGGCTGGCGGTTCCGCGCCGCGGCGCGCGTGCTTGGCTGGCGCCTGGCGCGCCGGTTGCAACGCCTGTCCGGACGCGCCTGATGACTCGCGTTCCGCACGTCTGCTTCGTGACGCCAGGGCACCTGTCCACGAATCCGCGACTGGTGAAGGAGGCCGACGCGGTGACCGAGCGCGGCGGGCGCGTCAGCGTCGTCAGCGGCCGCTTCCTGCCGTGGGCGATGCGGACCGATGGCGTGTTCCGCTCGCGGCCGTGGCATCACGTCGAGGTGCCGTTCGGACCGTACGCCGGCCGCCCGAACTGGCTCGCGCAATCGCTGATCCGGCATTCGAGCCGCGTCGTCGGTCGGCTGACGGGCGCGTGGCGCCTCCGGGAGTCAGGCTTTCATCCGGCGATGCTCGCGTTGGAGCGAGCCGCCCGCGGGATTGCTGCCGACCTGTACGTGGCGCACAACCTTGCCGCGTTGCCGGCCGCGGCGCGCGCGGCGCGCGCGCATGGCACCGCTTACGCCTTCGACGCCGAGGACGACCACGTCGACGAGTTGCCCGACACGCCCGACGCCGCCGGCGAGCGGCGGCTGCGCGACGAAATCCTGCGCGCCTGGTTGCCGGGCGCTGCATTCGTGACCGCTTCGTCACCGATGATCGCCGGCGCCCTGCGCGAGCGTTACGGCCGCGCCTTCACGGTGATCCACAACGTATTCCCGCTCGCCGACGCGGCCGGGCTGGCCGAGCCGTCCGCCGCGCCGGCGCCGCGCTTCTACTGGTTCTCGCAGACCATCGGCCCGGATCGCGGGCTCGAGCCGATGCTGCGAATCCTCGCGGCCATGCGCACGCGCGCGACGCTGTGCCTGCGCGGCGACCCGCAGCCGGGTTATGGACTGCGTCTCGGCGCAGGCCCGATCGAGTGGCTGCCGGTGGTGGAGCCGGGCCAGGTGGTGCGTTCGTGTGCCGGCTACGCGGCGGGCTTGAGCATCGAGACCGAAACGGTGCCGAACCACCAACGCTGCTTGTCGAACAAGGTCTTTTCGTACCTGCTCGCCGGCACGCCGGTGGTGTTGAGCGACACGCCCGCCCAGCGCGCACTCGCCGCCGAGCTCGGAGCTGCAGCGGTGCTGATCGACCTCGCCCGGCCGCAGGACTCGGCGGCGCGGCTCGATGCCTGGCTCGCCGATGCGCCCGGCCGGCTCGCGGCCGCGCGCGCGGCGTGGCGCATCGCGCGCGAACGCTACAACTGGGATCGCGAGAAGCACGCCTTCCTCGGCTTGCTGGCCGATTGCGGCGTGCTGGCGCGGGCGGCCGCCTGATGCGCGTCCTGCTGACGGCGGATCCGATGCTGCCGGTGCCGCCGAAGCTGTACGGTGGCATCGAGCGCGTCATCGCCGACCTCGCCGGCTGGCTGCGCGGGCAGGGGGTGCAGGTCGGCCTCGTCGCGCATGGCGACTCGATGCAAGCGGTCGCTGCGTTCTTCCCGTGGCCGGGCGCTCCGGCCTCGCACGCGCGCCACGCGTTGGCGCTGTGGCGCGCCTGCCGCGAGTTCCGGCCCGACCTCGTCCACAGTTTCTCGCGGCTCGCCTACCTGCTGCCGGCAGTGCTGGCCGGCACGCCGGCGATCATGTCCTACCAGCGCCATCCGACGCGCTGGACCGTGCGCGGCGGCGCGCTGCTCGGCGGCCGACGCCTGCGGTTCACCGGCTGCAGCCGCTTCATCGCGAAAGCCGGCGAGCGCTACGGCGGCCGGTGGAGCGCGATCCCCAACGCCGTGGACCTCACGCGTTATCCGTTCGTGCCGGCGGTGGCGCCGGACGCGCCGCTGCTGTTCCTGAGCCGGCTCGACGCGGTCAAGGCGCCGCACCTCGCCATCGAAATGGCGCGCCGGGCCGGGCGGCGGTTGATCGTGGCCGGCAACCCGGCCCCGCACGGCCCGGACGCGGAATATTTTCGCGCGCAGGTCGAGCCGCAGTTCGGTCGCGACGGCGTCGAGTACGTCGGTCCCGTCGACGACGCCGCCAAGGCGAAACTGCTGGGCTCCGCCGCGGCGCTGCTGGTGCCGGTGCAGTGGGACGAGCCGTTCGGCCTCGTGTTCGTCGAAGCGCTGGCCTGCGGCACGCCGGTCGTCGCCACTGCCCGCGGCGCGTTGCCGGAGATCGTCGAGCACGGCAAGCACGGGTTCCTGGTCGACGGGATCGAGGAAGGCGCGCGCGCCATCGCCCGGCTCCACGGCATCGACCGCGGCGAGTGCCGGCGGCGCGCCGAGCAGTCGTTCTCGCTGGAGGCCGTCGCGCCGCGCTACCTCGAGCTGTATCGGGAGCGGATCGGCGCATGAGGACGGTGCTGCTGGTCAGCCCGCGCTTTCCACCGCTCAATGCACCGGACCATCAGCGCGTGCGGATGATGATTCCGCACCTCCGCGGCCTCGGCTGGGATCCGGTCGTGCTCGCGCTGCGAACCGAGCCGGAGCTCGGTGCGCAGGATCCCGAACTGGCGGCGGCGGTCGAGAACCGGGCCCGGATCGAGCGCGCCGCGCCGCTGCCGCTGAGCGTGGCGCGGCTCGCCGGATTTTCCTCGCTCGCGCTGCGGGGCTTTGTTGCCCTGCAACGCGCCGGCGCGAGTCTCATCCGCGAGTTGCGGCCGGCGGCCGCGTTCTTCTCGACCACGGAGTTCCTGACGTGGCCCCTGGGCCCGCAGTGGAAGAGACGTTTCGGCCTGCCGTACGTGCTCGACTGGCAGGACCCCTGGACCAGCACCTATTACGACGAACACCCCGACGTGCCGCCCCCGGGCGGGCGCCTGAAGTACGGCGTGCATCAGTGGCTCGCGCGCCGGCTCGAGCCGGCAGTGGCGCGCAACGCGGCGCATCACGTTACGGTTTCGCGCGCCTACGTCGAGGCGCTGCAGCGGCGCTACGGAACGCTCGCGCCGATGAGCGAAATCCCGTTCGCCGTTTCCCTGGAAGACTTCGCGCTGGCCGCGCGCCAGCCTGCGGTGACCCCGGCCCCCCGGCTGCGGTACTGGCTGTGCGCAGGGCGAGGCGGCGAGGATCTCGAATTCAGCCTGGGTTGCCTGTTCAAGGCGCTGGCGCGGGCCCGTGGACAGGATCCGGGGCGCTGGGGTGACCTGGCGCTGTGGTTCGTCGGTACCCGCTACGCCGCGGATCCGCGCGAGCGCGGCACGATTGCGTCACTCGCCGCGCGTTACGGGGTTGGAGACCAGGTCTTCGAGATGCCGCAACGCGTGGGTCATCTCGAGGCCTTGCGCCTGATGCGCGGCGCCGAAGCGTTGCTGGTCCCGGGCTCCGATGATCCCGGCTACAACCCGTCGAAGCTGCTGACCTGCGCGGCCTCGGGCCGCCCGGTGCTCGGCATCCTGCACGCCGCCAGTCCCGCGCACGCGATGGCGCAGGCGCTGGCCGGCGCCGTGCTGGTGCCGTTTTCGCGCCAGGTGGGCGAGGGCGCGGTCGTCGATGAACTGACGCGCCGCTGGTTCGATGCAAACCTCGGCGCGCTCGCGTCCGACGGACCCCGCCGCGTGCCGGGGTTCGAGGCGGCGGAGATGACGGCCCGCATCGCGGCAATCCTCGACACGGTGGCGACGCCATGAAGGTGCTCTGGCTCGCCAGCCATCCGGTCCAGTACCAGGCGCCGCTGTTCCGCGCGCTGTCGGCGCGCTCCGAGCTGACGGTCGCTTTCGCCCACCGCCAGACGGCGGAGCAGCAGGGAGGGGCCGGCTACGGCGTGGCGTTCGACTGGGACATCGATCTGCTCGGTGGCTATCGCAACGTATTCCTGCGGCCGGCCGCGCGCCGGCCGTCGATTGATCGCTTCTGGCACTGCCGCAGCGGCGATGTCGAGCCGCTGATCGAGCGCGAGAAACCCGATGCGGTCGTGCTCGGTGGCTGGAACCTGTTCGTGTACTGGCAGGCGCGTGCGGCCGCGCACCGGCGGGGGATTCCGGTATGGGTCCGGACCGACTCGCGCTCGTCCCCCGGCGAACCTGCGCTGCGCCGCGCGCTGCGCCGGCTCACGTATCCGGCGATGCTGCGCGCGTTCTCGGGATTCCTCGCGGCGGGAACGCAATCCAGCCGGTACCTGGAAAGCCACGGCGTGCCGGCGGCGCGGATTTTCGTGTGCCCGCACACGGTCGATGTCGATCGTTTCGGCAGCGGCCGCGCAAACGAACGAGGCCCGGCGCGCGAAAAGCTGGGCCTGCCCAGCGGCGTGCGCCTGGTCGCGTTCGTCGGACGACTGCTCCCGGGGAAGCGGCCGCTGGACGTGTGCGAGGCAATCGCGCGGCTGCCGGGCGCTGGCAGCCACCAGTTCGTGTGCATCGGCGACGGTCCGCTCGCGCCGATGATCGAGCAATCGGCCCGCCGGCTCGGCGTGCCGGCGCACCTCGTGGGCTTTCGCAACCAGAGCGAGTTGCCGTCCTGGTTGCAGGCCAGCGATGTGCTGGTGTTGCCCTCGGCGTCCGAGACCTGGGGCTTGGTCGCCAACGAAGCGCTGGCCGCCGGTTGCCCCGTCATCCTGTCCGACGCCGTGGGCAGCGCGAGCGACCTGCAGGCGTTCGCTCCCGCCGTTCGCGTCTATCCCTGCGGCGATGTCGCCCTGCTCGCGGGCTGCCTGCAGAGCGCTGCGGCGGCCGATGGCGCCGCCGTTCGGCAGGCGCTCGATGCCGCGGTCGCGAGCTTCGCGCCGGCGCGCGCCGCCGGGCAGTGCCTGGCTGCGCTCGACGTCGTGGCGGGGAGCCGCGCATGAACGCGCCGCAGCCGGTGAGCCTGGAGGGCGTGCGCATCCTGGTCGTCTTCGGCTCGATTCCCCTGTTCGGGATGGAGCGTGCAACGATCGGGCTGATGCAGGCCTTGCGCTCACGCGGCGCCTCGATCCTGTTCGTGACCGAGGCGACGTACGGCAGGAACGCGATCGAGCCGCTGTTGCAAAAAGAAGGCTTTGATTTCCGGCGCGCCGGTTTCTTCGGGCGCTACGAACGCGGCATGACGCTGCGGCGGCTGCTGATCGCGCTGCGCATGCTCGTCACGGAATCGGTCCGGTTCCGCGCGATCGTGCGCGAGTTCCGGCCGACGGTGATCCACGTCGGCACGTTCTCGTTCTTCCTGAATTTGTGGCCGGCGCTTGCGCTCGGGCGCGCCCCGATCCTGTACCGGGCCGGCGATTATCCGGGGGACCACACGGTGCTTCACCGGTTCGCGTGGCGGTATGCTGTCCATCCGCTGACGACGATGATGGTGGCCGTGTCCGACTTCGTCGCGACCGCCCATCGCCGGCTCGGCCTGGATGGGCGCAAGCTGACCGTGATCCCAAACGCCATGCCCCCCGATGCGCCGCACCGTGCACCGCGGACCGCCGGGGATTCGGCCCGCGTGCTGTTCGTGGGGCAGGTGGCGCCGCACAAGGGAGTGCACCATCTCGTGGAGGCGGCGCTCAAGTTGAGCCGGCGCTACCCGGAACTGAAAGTGGACATCGTGGGCCCGACGGACACGCCCTATGCGGAGCAGTTGATGCGGTCGGTCAGCGACGCCGGAATGGCGGATCGCGTGCGGTTCCACGGTTATCAGGCCGATCCTGCGGCGTTCTACACGCAGGCGACGGTCCATGTCGCCCCCTCGCAATGCAATGAGGCTTTCGGCCTGGTCGTGCTCGAGGCCAAGGCTGCCGCCGTGCCGTCGGTCGTGTTCCGCGATGGTGCGCTGCCGGATATCGTTCAGCACGGCCGCAACGGGCTGGTTTGCGCGGAGCCGACGTCGGGCTCCCTCGAAGCGGCGTTGGAAAACTATCTGCGCGACCCGGCGCTGGCGCGGGAGCACGGCGCGGCGGCGCAACGATCGATCGCCGAACTCGGCATCGATCGGGCTGCCGGCGAGTACGCAGCCCTGGTCCGGCGGCTGCACGACGCGCGCTGAAGCCATGCCGAGCATCGTGCCGACACTGCGACCGCACCCCGCCTACGTGCGGTTTCCGAAGTCGCTCTGGGTCGCCTGTGGTCTTGCGGCGGCCACGGTCCTGGTGAGCCCGCACCCGGTGGTCGGGATCGCCGCGTTGGCCGCGGCGCCGTTGCTGGTGGTGCTGAGCTGGCGCGCCTTCGAGGTTCCGGTCATGACCTTCATCGCCGGCTACCACTGGCTGCAGGCGACGATGATCCTGTGGCTGGCCATCGGTTCCGGCACGCCGATCGACGAGCTCGCCGGCTTTCCGGGCGCAAGGATGCTCGACGCGACAGTCCTGACGTTGTTGGGCGTCATCGCGATGATGCTGGGCGCGCGCGCGGTCTGGTCGAACTGGCCCAGCCAGCAGCCGTTCGCTCCGCAGAAGCTCGCCGGCATGCGGCCGGAGCGCGTGCTGCTGCTGTACGCGATCCTCGCGACGTTCGCTGTCGCCGCCGATGCGATGCGCCTGGCGATGCCGGCGGCCTGGCAGCTCATCACGGCGATCAAGCAGGCGCGCGTCGCGTTCCTGTTCCTGCTGTGCATCTACTGCCTGCAGCAACGGAGCCACTGGCTGCTCCTCGGAGCGGCGCTGGCCTTCGACGTCATCACCGGTTTCTTCAGCTATTTCTCCGAGTTCAAGACCGCGATATTCGTGACGGCGCTGGCGCTGCTGACGACGGGTGTCGAGGGCTTGACGCGACGGCAGAAGGCGTGGATTGCCGTGACCGGCGTACTGCTGTGCGGGGTCGCAGCGTTCTGGAGTTCGATCAAGACTGATTACCGGACGTTTCTGAACCAGGGCTCCGGGGCCCAGGAGAGCGTCGTCAGCCGCGGCGAGCAGGCGGCGAAGCTGCGCGAGTTGATGAGCGGCGAGGATCTCGACCTCTCGCAGGGCCTGCACTGGTCGCTCCGGAGACTCGGCTACGTCGAGTTCTTCGGCCACGTGTTGAACCAGGTGCCCCGGAACATCCCCCATCAGGACGGCGGGATCCTGATCGAGGCGATCCAGCACATCGCCGTGCCGCGCCTGCTGAACCCGGACAAGCCGCCGCTGGTGCCCGATATCGTCGTGACGCAGACCTACACCGGGTTGTACCTGGGTGGCGAGGCCGGCACGTCCATCAGCATGGGCTACATGGCGGATGCCTACATCGACTTCGGACGGATTGGGATGTTTTTTGTGATCTTCGCGTGGGGAGTCATGCTTGGAGCGGTCTATTACTGGTTCAACAAGGGCGGCGACCCGCTGCGGGCCGCGGCCGGGGTTGCGGTGCTGCTCACCGTGGCGCTGCTGGAAACCACCGCGATCAAGCAACTCGGCGGCCTGTTGTCCGCGGCCCTGGTGATGGGCGGTGCGCTCGTCCTTTTCGGCGATCGGTTGCGCCGGTGGCTGTTCCGCGCAGAGCCGCGCTGATGCGGATCCTGCACGTCACGCCGACTTACCTCCCGGCCACGCGCTACGGCGGACCGATCCGCTCGGTGCACGGCTTGTGCCGGGGGCTGGCGCGCCAAGGCCACGACGTGCACGTGTTCACGACCAGTGTCGACGGTCCGGACGACTCGGCGGTGCCGCTCGGCGCGCCGGTGGACTGCGAGGGCGTGCGCGTCTGGTATTTCCGTTCGCCGCTGGCGCGCCGCCTCTACTGGGCACCCGGCCTCGGGCAGGCGCTGCATGCGCAAGTGGCTTCGTTCGACGTCGTGCACGTCCATGCCGTGTTCCTGTGGCCGACGCTGGCGGCGTCGTGCGCGTCGCGCCGCGCCGCCGTGCCCTACGTCCTGTCGCCGCGCGGCATGCTGGTGCGCGAGCTGATCGAGCGGCGCAGCACGCTGGTCAAGCGCGCCTGGATCGCGCTGTTCGAACGGCGCAACGTCGAGGCCGCGACGGCGGTGCACTGTACTTCCGAGGTGGAGAGCGAAGCGTTGCGCGAGCTCGGACTCGAGCCCCGCGCGACCATCGTGGTGCCCAACGGCGTGGACCTGCCGGAAGCGCCCGCCGCCGCGGCGCGGGGAGACGCGATCCTCTACCTCGGGCGCATCAACTGGGGGAAGGGACTTGAGCCCCTCATCGAGGCGCTGCGCGATCTGCCGCGCGGCCGGCTGGTCATCGCCGGTAACGATGAGCAACAGCTCACCCCGCGCCTGCGCGCGCTGGCGCAGCGCTGCGGCGTGGCGCCGCGCGTGGAGTTCGCGGGGTACGTGGACGGCGCGGCCAAGCACGAGCTGCTGACCACCGCTGGCGTGCTGGCGCTGCCTTCGGTGTCGGAGAGTTTCGGCAATGCGGCGCTCGAGGCGATGGCTCATGGCTGTCCCGTGGTCGTCACCAGGGGTGTGGGCCTTGCCGAGGCGGTGCGGGCAAGCGGCGCCGGCGTGGTGGCGGACGGCGACGCGCTGTCCCTCGCACGCGCCATCGCCAGCCTG
The DNA here is from genome assembly GCA_031396115.1 of Gammaproteobacteria bacterium. Taxonomy (GTDB): domain Bacteria; phylum Pseudomonadota; class Gammaproteobacteria; order Nevskiales; family Nevskiaceae; genus JACPFV01. Next base: position 944 of record JANNKD010000137.1, on the reverse strand, counting down.
CTCGACGACCCGGCGCGCCGGGCCGCGGCCGGCGCGGCGGCCCAGGCGCTGGCGCGCGACCGCTACGGCTGGGATCGCGTCGCCGCCGAGATGGCGCAGCATTACGAGCAACTGCGCCATGCTTGATCAGATCACGCCAGTGCTGCTGACCTACAACGAAGCGCCAAACCTGCCGCGAACGCTGGCGGCGCTCGCGTGGGCGCGCTCGATCGTCGTGGTGGACAGCTTCAGCACCGACGGCACGCTCGGGCTGCTGAAGGCGGACGTGCGCATCGGCGTCGTCCAGCGCAAGTTCGAGTCGCACGCGGCGCAGTGGAACTTCGCGATCGGCGAGACCGGCATCGCGACGCCGTGGATCCTCGCGCTCGACGCCGACTACGTGCTGTCCGACGCGCTGGTGGCTGAGCTCGCGACCCTGCAGCCTGCGGAGGACGCGGCTGCCTACCGGGCGCGCTTCGACTACTACGTGCGAGGGCGGCGGCTATGGGGCTCGCTGTATCCGCCGGTGACGGTGCTGTTTCGCAGGGACCGCGCAACCTACGTCCAGGACGGCCATACGCAACGCCTGCAAGTCTCCGGCGCAGTCGGGGCGTTGCGCGCGCCCATCGCGCACGACGACCGCAAGCCGTTCGCGCACTGGCGGCAGGCGCAGCGCCGCTATGGCCGGCTCGAAGCGGAGAAGCTCGCTCGTACGCCGTGGAGCTCGCTGGGCTGGCCCGACCGCCTGCGCCGTCTCGTCGTCATCGCGCCGGCAGCCGTGTTGCTCTACTGCCTGGTCGTGCGTGGCGGCTTGCTGCAGGGATTCGCGGGCTGGCAGTACGCCTTCCAGCGCGCGTGGGCCGAGACGGTGATCGCACAGGAACTGCTCAAGCTGGGGTTCTCCCGTGGCTGACGAGCTCGGGCAGCGGACGGTCGGCGGACTGCACGAGGCCTTGCTGCCGCGC
>JANNKD010000130.1:0-4882 GCA_031396115.1 Gammaproteobacteria bacterium | reverse complement strand
GAGGCGCTCCTACACGCGCTCGATCAGCTCCAGAAGCCGCCCGAGCGCGCCGCGATTGGCCTGCAGCACCTCGCGCCCGGCGCGGCCCATCGCCGCGCGCTGCGCGGCGTCGTGGAACAGCTTCGACAGCGCCGGCTCCAGCTCCAGGACGCCGTCGATCTGGCGCGCGGCGTGGTGCTCGAGCAGCAGCGCGCGGGCCTGCTCGAAGTTGAACATGTAAGGGCCGAACAGCACCGGCAGGCCGAGCGCGGCCGGCTCGAGCACGTTGTGGCCGCCGACCTCGACCAGGCTGCCGCCGACGAAGGCGACGTCGGCGGCGCCTAAATACATCGGCAGCTCGCCCATGCTGTCGCCGACCACCACCTGCACGCCGTCGAGCACGGTGGCCGCCCCGATCGCGCTGCGGCGGACCGTGCGCAGGCCCGACGCCTGCGCCAGGCGGGCCACCGCGTCGAAGCGCTCCGGATGCCGCGGCACCAGGATCAGCACCGCATCGCGGGCCCGCGCCAGCAGGATGAGGTGCGCGCGCAGCGCGGCGTCCTCCTCGCCCTCATGCGTGCTGGCGGCGATCCACACCGGGCGCGCCGCGCCCCAGCGCTGGCGCAGGGCGCGGCCCGCCGCAACCAGTTCCGCGGGCAGCTCGAGGTCGAACTTCAGGTTGCCCAGCACGTGCACGCGCGCCGGGTCCGCGCCGAGCTCGCGGAAGCGCTGCGCGTCCGCCGCGCTCTGCGCCGCGATCGCGGTGCACTGCGCCAGCGTGCTCGCGGCCAGCCCGCGCACCCGCGCGTAGCGGCCCACCGAGCGCGGCGACAGCCGTGCGTTGGCGATGACCAGCGGCACGCGCCGGCGCCCGAGCGCGTGGTACAGGTTCGGCCACAGCTCGGTCTCCATCACGATCGCGCGCTGCGGCTGCATGCGGTCGAGGAAGCGCGCGACCGCGCCCGGCAGGTCGTAGGGCGCGACGGCGTGCAGCACGGCATCGCCGAAGGCGGCGCGCGCGCGCTCGGCGCCGGTCGGCGTGGAGGTGGTGAGCAGCACCGAGCCCGGCGGGTGGCGCTCGACCAGGCGGCGCACCAGCGGCAGCGCCGCCACCGTCTCGCCCACCGACACCGCGTGCACCCACACCGCCACGCCCTGCGGCGGGCGGCGCACGAAGCCGAAGCGCTGCGGCAGGTTGCGCCACCACCCCGGCTGGCGCAGGCCGCGCCAAGCCAGGTGCAGCAGCACGGCCGGCAGCAGCAGGTACAGCAGCAGGGAGTAGGCGATGCGCATGGCGGCGCAGAATACAATGAGCGCCCATGAACGCACCGCCGTTCCGGTGGGTCTTCCTCGCACCCCAGTACTGGCCCACCTGGCTGGGCGTCGGCGTGCTGCGCCTGCTGTGCCTGCTGCCGGTGCCGGCGCTGGTGTGGCTCGGCGGGGGCATCGGCTGGCTGTTCGGGCGCCTGGTGCCGAGCCGCCGCCACGTGGTGCGCACCAACCTGAAGTTGTGCTTCCCGCAGCAGGATGCCGCCGCGCGCGAGCGTGATGTCGACGCGCACTGCCGCGCCCTCGGCGTCGGCATTTTCGAGGCCTGCCTCGCGTGGTGGGCCTCGGACGCGCGCCTGCTGCGCCAGGGCGAGATCGTCGGCCTCGAGCACCTCGACCGCGCCGAAGCCGATGGCAGCGGCGTACTGCTGCTGACCGGGCACTTCACCACGCTCGAGCTCGGCGCCCGCTACATCCTCGTCGCCGGCCGGCCGTTCCACGCCATGTATCGGCCGATCAAGAACCCGCTGATGGACTACCTGATGCACCGCTGGCGCAGCGCCATCGCCACGCTGCCGGCGGTGCCGCGTGACGACCTGCGCGGGCTGGTGCGCGCGCTGCGCGAAGGACGCCGCGTCTGGTACGGGCCGGACCAGACACTCGACCGGCGCGAGGGCGTGTTCGTGCCGTTCTTCGGCGTGCCGACGCTGATGCTCACCGCCACCTCGCGCCTGGCGCAGATGGGGCGCGCCAAGGTGGTGCCGTACTTTCCGGAGCGCATCGGCAGCCGCTACCGCATCACCTTCCTGCCGGCCCTGGAGAACTTCCCGAGCGGCGACGACAAGGCCGACGCCGCGCGCATCATCGGCGCCATCGAGGAGGGCGTACGGCGGTCGCCGACGCAGTACTTCTGGGTGCACCGGCGCTTCAAGGTGCGCCCGCCGGGCGAGCCCGGCCTCTACTGACCCCCGCTGATATATTTGCTCCCCGGGGAACCGATGGGGCGGACGGTGATGCGCGGATGGCGGGTGGGCATTGTGGCGGTGGGCGCGGCGGTGGGCGCGGTTTTGGCCGCGGCGGCCCAGGCCGTTTCGCCCGGCGTCATCGAGGCGCAGGCGCTGGTCAACCAGGGCCAGTTCGAGCAGGCGCTGGAGCGGCTCGACCGGCAGCTCCGCGCCACGCCGCAGGACCGCGACGCGCGCTTCACCCGCGGCCTGGTGCTGGTGCGCCTCAACCGCAACGACGACGCGGCGCGCGCCTTCGCCGGCATGACGCGCGACTTCCCGGACCTGCCCGAACCCTACAACAACCTCGCGGTCATCTACGCGCAGCAGGGCGACTACGACAAGGCGCGCGACGCGCTCGAGCGCGCGCTGGCCACGCACCCGAGCTACGCCGTCGCGCACGAGAACCTCGGTGACATCTACGCCGCGCTGTCGGCGGCCGCCTACAACCGCGCGCTGTCGCTGGATCCCAACAATGCGCCGGTGCGCGCCAAGCTGACCCTGGTCAACCAGCTCGAAGGCCTCGCCGACGGCAGCGCCGTGGCCGCCGCGGCGCGTCCCGCCCCGGCACCCGCCCCGGCACCCGCCCCGGCTCCCGCGGCCACCCCGCCGCCGGACACCTCCGGCGTGAAGGAGGCGGTGCAGTCCTGGGCCGCCGCGTGGTCGGCCAAGGACGCGGACCGGTACTTCGGGTTCTACGCCCGGGAGTTCGCCCCGGAAGGCGGCACTTCGCGGCAGGCCTGGGAGGCGCAGCGCCGGGAGCGCATCGCCAAGCCCCGTTCCATCAAGGTGTCGGTCAGCGCCGTCAAGATCGCGCCGCTGGCCTCCGGCCAGGTGCAGGTCACCTTCCAGCAGGACTACCAGTCCGATACGCTGCGCAACCAGTCGAACAAGGTGCTGGAAATGGTTCAAGCCAACGGGCAGTGGCTCATCCGGCGCGAGTACGCGCGCTGATCCCATGGCTTCCCGCTTCTCGCGCGCGGCCGCCGCGGCGCTCTGCACCGTCACGCTGGGTCTGGCTGCGTCCGAGCCGCACCCCGAAGTCCAGCTGATCGCGGCGCTCGACGACCTCAACGCCGGCAAGATCAACGAAGCCTGGCAGACGCTCGACGAGCTGGTGAAGCGCCAGCCGAATTTCCGCCTCGCGCAACTGTTCTACGGCGAGATGCTGGCGGCGCGCGCGGGCCGGCCGGCGCGCGACATGGCGTCGCTGTCGGGCCCCGAGTACCAGGGGCTGGTCGAGGAGGCGCGGCTGCGCCTGCAGAACCGCCACGAGGTGATCGCGGCGGACGCCGTGCCCGACGTGGTCCTGCACCTGTCGAAGACGCACCGCTACGCGGTGGTCGTCGACCTGCCGCGCGCGCGGCTCTACGTGGTGGAGAACGACGGCGGCGCGCTGCGCGTGGTGCGCAACTACTATGCCTCGAGCGGCAAGAGCGGCTGGGGCAAGAAGAGCACCGGCGACAACCGCACCCCGGTCGGCATCTACCACGTCACCGGTTTCATCCAGGACCGGACGCTGCCCGAGTTGTACGGCGCCGGCGCGTTCCCGGTCAGCTACCCGAACCTGTGGGACCGGCGCCTGAAGTACACCGGCTCCGGCATCTGGCTGCACGGCGTGCCGCGCGACACCTACGTGCGGGCACCCCGCTCGAGCGAGGGCTGCGTGACGCTGGCCAACGCCGACCTGATGGACCTGAAACCGTTCCTCGCGATCGGCAAGACGCCGGTCGTGTTCACCGACACGCTGCGCTGGCGGCCGCAGCAAGAGAACGGCGGCGCGCGCGCCGAGTTCATGCAGCAGGTCGAGGGCTGGCGCGCGCGCTGGTCGGCGCTCGACACCGAGGGCTACCTCGCCACCTACGCCGAGGATTTCGAGACCGAGGGCATGAGCAAGGCCGCGTTCGCGGCGCACAAGCGCCGCGTCAACGGCTCGAAGAAGGCGATCGAGGTGCGGCTCGACGACATCGACCTGTTCCGCTATCCCGGCGGCGACGGCCTGATGCTGGCGCGCTTCACGCAGCGTTACAGCAGCAGCAACTTCAGCCAGACCAGCGAGAAGGAGCAGTTCTGGCGCGTGCGGCCCGACGGGCGCTGGGAAATCGTCAAGGAAGCGAGTCGCTGAACCGCGGCAGGTTCTGCTCGAGGTAGGCCAGCAGGTCGGTCCACAGGCGCGCGGACTGCTCGCGCGTCGGCATCAGCCCGGCGTGCGGCAATTCCAGCGTGACCACGGGCACGCCGAGGTACAGGCCGGCGTAGTTGCCCAGCGAGCCTGGATAGGTGCCGAGCAGGTGCAGCGTGAGGAAGCCCAGGCGCTGTGGCGGTTCGTGCGGACCGTCGTAATCCAGCACGCCGTACGGCGCGTGCACCGAGACGATCACGTGCGGGCGGAACTGCTCGATCTGGCGCAGCAGCCAGCGGGTCTCCGGCTCGGACTGCGGCGCCGGCCCCGGATAGCGGCGCGGATCGCGCCCCGTGCGGCTGGCCCAGTACGGCAGCGCGGTGCGATCCCACTCCGGCGTCGGGAAGTTGCGGTTGAGGTCGACGCCGCGCGCGTTGGTGCGCGTCTCCGGCACGCGCATCAGCCCGTCCGGGTTGAGCAGCGGCATCACGCGCCAGTGGAACGGCTG
>JANNKD010000098.1:0-10249 GCA_031396115.1 Gammaproteobacteria bacterium | reverse complement strand
GGTGAGGTAGTAGTAGACGTCCTTGTGCTCGACGTACATCTCCTGCATGCCGTGATGCAGCAGCACCGCGAGCTCGTAGGAGAACGCCGGATCGTAGGACCGGCAGTTCGGCACCACCGACGCGAGCACCTGCGAATGGCCGTCCTCGTGCTGCAGGCCCTCGCCGTTGAGCGTGGTGCGCCCCGCCGTCGCGCCGAGCAGGAAGCCCCGCGCGCGCATGTCGCCGGCGGCCCAGCACAGGTCCGCGACGCGCTGGAAGCCGAACATCGAATAGAAGATGAAGAACGGCAGCATCGGCCGGTCGTGGTTGGCGTAGGACGTCGCCGCGGCGATCCACGAGGACATGGCGCCGGCCTCGGTGATGCCTTCCTCGAGGATCTGGCCCTTGACGTCCTCCTTGTAGTACGCGAGCTGGTCAGAGTCCTCGGGCTTGTACTTCTGGCCGACGATGGAATAAATGCCGAGCTGGCGGAACATGCCCTCCATGCCGAAGGTGCGCGCCTCGTCCGGGATGATCGGCACCACTCTGGGGCCCACCGTCTTGTCACGCAGCAAGGTCTGCAGGAACTGCACGAACACCATGGTCGTGCTGATCTCGCGCTCGCCGCTGGACTCGAGCTGGCGGGCGAAGGTGGACAGCGGCGGGATCGCCAGCTTCTCCTTCGACACGCGTCGCGCCGGCAGGAAGCCGCCAAGCTGCTTGCGGCGCTCCTTCAGGTAGGTGATCTCGGGCGAATCCTCGGCCGGGCGGTAGAACGGCGTCGAGCCGATCTGGTCGTCGGAGATCGGCAGCTTGAAGCGGTCGCGGAACGCCTTGAGCTCCTCCTCGCCCATCTTCTTCTGCTGGTGCGTGATGTTCTGGCCCTCGCCGGCCTCGCCCATGCCGTAGCCCTTCACCGTCTTGGCGAGGATCACCGTCGGCCGGCCGTTGGCCTGGTTCACCGCCTGGTGGTACGCGGCGTAGACCTTGTGCGGGTCGTGGCCGCCGCGGTTGAGCTGGGCGATGTCCTCGTCGGACATGGTCTCGACCAGGCGCGCGAGCTCCGGGAACTTGCCGAAGAAGTTGTCGCGCGTGTACTTGCCGCCCTTGGCCTTGAAGTTCTGGAACTCGCCGTCGACGGTCTCGTTGAACGCGCGCAGCAGCGTGCCGCTCTTGTCCTGCGCGATCAGCCCGTCCCAGGCCGTGCCCCAAACGACCTTGATCACGTTCCAGCCGGCGCCGCGGAACACGCCCTCGAGCTCCTGGATGATCTTGCCGTTGCCGCGCACCGGGCCGTCGAGGCGTTGCAGGTTGCAGTTGACGACGAAGATCAGGTTGTCGAGCTGCTCGCGCTCGGCGATGTCCACCGCGCCCAGCGACTCGGGTTCGTCCATCTCGCCGTCGCCGCAGAAGCACCACACCTTGCGTCCCTCGGTGTTGGCCATGCCGCGGTTGTGCAGGTACTTCATGAAGCGCGCCTGGTAGATCGCCATGATCGGCCCCAGGCCCATCGACACCGTCGCGAGCTGCCAGAACTCCGGCATCAGCCAGGAGTGCGGGTAGGAAGGCAGGCCCTTGCCCTTGGCCTCCATGCGGAAGTTCTTCATCTGCTCGAGCGTCAGCCGGCCCTCGAGGTAGGCGCGCGCGTAGATGCCCGGCGTGCAATGGCCCTGGATGTAGATCAGGTCGGCGCCCTGCGGATGGTCGGGTCCCTTCCAGAAATGGTTGAAGCCGACGTCGTACAGCGTGGCTGCCGAGGCGAAGCTGGCGATGTGCCCGCCGATGCCGCTGTGCTCACGGTTGGAATTGACCACCATCGCCAGCGCGTTCCAGCGGATGATCGAGCGGATCTTCCACTCGAGCGCATGGTCGCCGGGCGAGCGTTGCTCGAGGTGCGGCGCGATGCTGTTGAGGTAGGCCGTGGTCGGGTTGAACGGCAGGAAGGTGCCGCTGCGGCGCGCTTTCTCGACCAGGGCTTCGAGCAGGAAGTGCGCGCGCTCCGGACCCTCGCGCTCCAGCACCGCCTCCAGGGCTTCGAGCCACTCGCGGGTTTCCTGCGGATCGGCGTCCTGTGCAGGTTCCCGGGGCTTCTCGTCTGCGGTCATCGCGACTCCAGGGTCAGGGGCGCATGGTATCGGAATTGGGATAGGGGACACCGACTGCGTTCCCTTAGGGAACTCTGTAGGAGCGCCTCCTGGGCGCGACGGCGGCGCCAATTCGGTCGCGCCAAGGTGGCGCTCCTACAGGAGCCCTTCTTTTTCCATCCAGCGCAGCGAGCGTCGCAGCAAGTCGGCGATGCGTTCGCTGTCGTCACCCACGCCGAGGTGCATGCCCTCGACGTCAATGCGCTCAACCTTCGCTTCCGACTCCTGCAGCGCGGCCCACAGCGACTCGCTGGCCGGCTTCGGGATGAAATCGTCCCGGGACGCCGTGAACATCAGCGCCTTCTGGCCCGCGCGCAGCTGGCGCGCCTGCGCGGCGATGTCGGGGATCTCGCAATACCAGGCGATCCATTCGGCCACCCAGCGCGACGGCCGTTTCACCCATTCGCCGTACTTCGCACGGTACTTGCGGTAGATCAGGTTCTCGATCACGGCCGTCGCATCGCCCATGCCCTGCACCAGGATCACGCCGGGGATCGGGCTGCGCGCCGCGCCGACCGTGGCGAACGGCGCGCCGGCGCTGGCGCCGATCACGGTGATGCGCTGCGGGTCCACGGCCGGATGCTGCGCCAGCGCCTCGTGCAGCTTGACCACGCCCGCGAAGGCGCCGTGGATCGCATCGCGCGCCTGCGGCGCGAAGCGCAGGCTGCCCGGAAAGCGGAACTTGCGCGGGGGCTCGAACGGATAATCGAAGGTCGCCCACACCAACGGCCGGTCGGTGTGCACCAGGTCGAGCACCTTGCCTGCGCGGCGGAAGCCGCCGAACAGCATCAGCGCCGGCAGCGGCCCTCGCGCGTCGGCGGGAATGCGCAGCTGCGCCGGCAGCTCGCGGCCGTCGTCGAGCGTCAGGGTCAGCGTTTCGGTGCGGAAGCCTTGCGCGTGCGCCGGCGCGGCCGGCGCCAGCAACGCCAGCGCCAGCAGCGCAGCGCTAAGGCGCGGCGCGCAGCGCGCGATCGATGAAGGCCTGCCAGGTTTCATCGGGCGTCCAGATCCGGTGCAGCGCCATCTCGGCCTCGGCGACCGGATGGCCGAGCTTGAGCACGCGATACAGGAACAGGAAGGCCGAGACGCGCTTGTTGGCGATGCAATGCACGAACACCTTGCCGCGCGACTGCTCCATCGCGTCGAAGAAATCCCGCAGGTCCTCGAGGCGCGGCTCGCCGAATTCCACCGGGATGTGCACGTATTGCAGGCCCAGGCCGGCGACGAGCTCGGCCTCGCCGCTCAGCGCGCCGGGCGAATCGGCCAGCGCGAGGTTGATCACCGACGTGTAGCCTTCGGCCGCCACCAGCGAGAACTGCTCGGCGGTGGGCTGGCCGCCGGTGCCGATGGTCGAGCCGAACGGCAGGAACGCGAAGATGTCCTGCAGCGGACTGATCTTGCGCACTTCCGGATGGTGACCCCGCGCGGCGAGCCAGTCGCGCATCGCATGGCCGGTGCCGGTCGGCCACGGCCGCACCTGCTCGGGCGCCAGCAGCTTGTACTCGGCCAGCTCGTCGTTGAGCGTGATCGTGCCGGAGGCTGTCACGTGGAAGGCGATGATCAGCTGGTTCATCTGCGGAAAGCCGTAGTGGCCGACGAAGCCGGCGATGGCGCCCTTGAGGCCCACTTCCTCCTCGACTTCGCGCAGCACGCCGTTCTCCGGCGTCTCGTCCTTCTCGAGAAAACCCGTGACCAGTCCGAAGAACTTCTCGGGCCAGAGCTTGTTGCGCGCCAGCAGCACGCGGCCCTCGTGCTCGATGATCGCCGCGACCACCGGCACCGGGTTGTTCCAGTGCACGAAGCCGCAGGCCTTGTCGGGACAGCGGTGGCGCTGCACGCCGTGGTACTCGACCGTGTCGAGCGGCCGGGCGCAGCGCGGGCAGAACTTGAACGGACGACTCATCGCAAGGCCTTGAGGAGGGCCCAACCATACAGCAGGGCATTGGACGCAGCCAGCACGATTGCGATCCACACTTGCAGCGTCGGCGTCAGGCCCGGGGGATAGATCAGCGGCATGATGTAGTGATCGATGAAGGTTCCCGGATAGCCCGCGTCGCCGGCTGCACGGCGCAATGAATTCTCGAGCGGAGTCAGCGGGCAGATGCCGTGCGTCGCCGAGATCCACACGGCCCAGACCAGCGCGGGCAGGTGCACCCAGGCGATCTTCGGGTACCACGGCGCCAGCACGCCGCCGAACACGGCGAACAGGATGAAGGCCAGGTGCAACAGCAGCACCGCATCGGCGCCAATCAGTGCGGCCATTCTCATTTCACCGCCACGGCGAACACCGCGCGCACGCAGTGCTCACGCAGCAGCGCCAGCGCGGCGGCGGAGTCGGTCATGCCGGGGTCGAGCCACGCGCGCCACGCCGCCGGCGCCAGCACCACCGGCATGCGGCCGTGCACCGCCTCGACTTCGGCCGAAGCCGCGGTGGTCAGGATCACGCAGGTCGCCATGGGCTCGATAAAGGGGCCAGATCCAATTACGCCAGCCGGCCTCGCCATTCCTGCCGTCCGCGACGTAATTGCATCTGACCCCTTTATCTGCCACAGCGACCACAAACCCGCGAACATGAAGCCGCGCGCGGCGCCGTCCGCGCCCGGGCGCGGCTGCAGGCCGTGCGGGATTTTCTGGACGGCCGGCCTTCGGCCGGCCGCGGTGGCACCGTGCAGGTGCTGCCATTCGTACCACGTGGTCGCCGGAATCAGGCAGCGCGTGGCGCGCAAGGCATCGCGCCACATCGGCTTGTCCGCCGCCTCCTCCGAGCGCGCATTGAACGACAGGCGCGGCAGCTCGGGCTTGCTCCACCAGTGCGGGATGAAACCCCAGCGCGCGTGGATCAGCTGCGGCGGCGCGCCGGGCTGCTGGATGACGACCGGCACGCGATCCGTGGGAGCGAGCCTGGGCAGCGCCGGCAGCGCAAGCAGCTCGTCCGCGATTTCCGCCAGCACGGCGCGGAAATCCGCCCACGCGGCGCTGTCGGGAACGAAGGCGTAGCGGCTGCACATTGGCGCTCCTACCCCGGCAGGCGCGCGTGAAACTCGAAGAACGCCTTCAGCACGCCCGCCGGATCCTCGGTCTGCGGGTAGTGGCCGATGCCGGGCAAGGACACGACGTCGGGATGGGGCACCAGCTCGCGGTAGCGCGCCACCATGTGCGCGCCGGATACCGGATCGGCGGGGCCGTTGATCACGCGCAGCGGCACGCGCGTCTTCTGCAGCGCGCCGACCCAGCGCTCGCGATGCTCGATGCGCTCGGGCATGTAGCGGATCAGCTTGTACAGGATGCGGTCGCCGCCATCGTGACGGATCAGTTCCCAGAACTGCGCCAGCTCCTCAGCCGAAGGCTGTGTGCCGGCGCCGAAGACGGCGGCGAAGCTGCGCTCGAAGCTGCGGCGGTTCATCAGGCGCGACAGCAGCGGTCCGAGCGGCGTCAGCAACAGCTTCTGGACGGTGCGGGCGCGGTGCGTCTCCGGGAACAACCCGCCGTTGAGCAGCACGCAGGAGGCGATCTGCGGCCGCGCGGAGGCGCTGCGCTCGAGGTGGCGCGCCAGCAGCTCCTGCGCCACGGTGTCGCCGTAGTCGTGCGCGAGAATGTGGATGCGGCTGACGCCCAGGTGTTCGAGCAGCCCTTCGAACAGCGTGGCCTGGTCGAGAATGGAGTACGAATAATCCGCCGGCTTCGACGAGAAGCCGAAGCCCATCATGTCGGCCGCAATCACGCGCGGGAGTTTCGCGGCGAGCGCGTCCCACACCTTGTGCCAGTCCCACGACGACGTCGGGAAGCCGTGGATCAGCAGCAGCGCCGAGGATGCGCCCGGCTCGCGCGCCTGCTCGCGGTAGAAGAATTCCTGGCCGCGGTGCAGGTGCACGCGGCCGGACTGCTTCCAGGCGGCCGGCGTCACCGGTCCATACGCTCCATCATTGCGCTGACCACGCGGCCGTAGCTCTCCGGCATCAGGCGCTGCAACCGGTCGATCATTTTGGCGTCGGTGCCGATCAGGACGCGCGGCGAGCCCTTCTCGATGCCGCGCACGATCGCCGCAGCGGCCTGCTCGGGCGTGGTCTTGGCCGCCCGGTCAAAGCGCTCGACGACGCGGTTCTTGTCGGTGCGACCGTGCGGATCCTGGTAGAAGCGCCCGGCGCGCACGATGTTGGTGCGGATGCCGCCCGGGTGCACGCTGATCGCGCGCACCTTCGTATCCTTCAGCTCGTGGCGCAGCGCCTCGGTGAAGCCGCGCACCGCGAACTTGGCCGCGTTGTAGGCGCTCTGCGTGGGCACCGCGATGATGCCGAACACGCTCGACAGGTTGACGATGGCGCCCTCGTTCTGCGCCAGCAGCATCGGCAGGAACGCCTTGGTGCCGTAGGCCACGCCCCAGAAGTTGATCGCCATCAGCCACTCGAAGTCTTCCCACGACATCTCGTTGACCGACTGCGTCAGCGCGACGCCGGCGTTGTTGACGACCACGTGCGCCGTGCCGAACTGCCGCCTGACGGCCTCCGCGAAGGCGTAGACCGCGGCGCGGTCGGCGACGTCGAGCTTCTGCGTGATGACCTCCGCCGACAGTCCGTTGGCGGTCTGCTTCAGCGAGGCCTCGTCGATGTCGGCCAGCGCCAGGCGGCAGCCTTTTTTCGCCAGCAACTGCGCCAGCGCCCGGCCGATGCCCGAGCCCGCGCCGGTGACCACGGCAACCTTGTCCTTCAACCCATACAAAGCTCCCACGCGCTCACTCCCCGTTGAGTTGCTCGGCCTTTTGCTGTTCCTCGACCTGTCGGCTGCCCGGCACCAGCAGGCGTGCGGCGATGATGCCGATCTCGTAGAGGCAGTAGATGGACAGCGCGAGCAGCGTTTGCGACAGCACGTCCGGCGGCGTCAGCACCGCGCCGACGATGAACGCACCCAGGAAGACGTACTCGCGGATGGACGCCAGCTTCGCGGGCGTGACGAACCCGGCCTTCACCAGCAGCACGATCGCGACCGGCGTCTCGAAGGCGACGCCGAACACGACGAACATCCCGAGTACGAAGCTGAGGTAATGGTTGATGTCGGTCATGACCGCCACGCCGGCCGGCGCCACGCCGACCAGGAACTTGAACACCAGCGGCAGGATGCCGAAGTAGGCGAAGGCGATGCCGGCGTAGAACAGCAGCGTGCTCGAGGCCAGCAGCGGCAGCACGAAGCGCTGCTCGCTGTTGTACAGCCCCGGCGCCACGAACGCCCACACCTGGTACAGCACCCACGGCATCGCCAGCACCAGCGCGGCGACGAAGGCGAGCTTGATCGGCGCGAAGAACGGCGAGGCGACTTCGGTGGCGATCATCGAACTGCCCGCCGGCAGGAACTGCAGCAGCGGCGCGGCGGTGAAAGCGTACAGCTCCTGCCCGAAATACATCAGCGGAAATGCCAGCAGCAGCACGCCGACGATGCTGCGCAGCAGGCGCGTGCGCAGCTCCAGCAGGTGCGTGATCAGCGGCTGCTCGCCGCCCGGGCCAGGCGCGGTCACGGCTTGCGGTCTTCGTCGCCCTTGCCGGCAACGTCACCCAGCCGGCGCAGGTCGTCGCGCACCGAGTCGGCGCCCTCGCGGAGGGCGCGCGCCGCGGAATCGAGGTCGTGCTTCAGGCTACCGCCGGTCTCGCGTTCCAGTTCGCTCGACAAGTTGCGCACGTAGCTGCGCGCGCGGCCGGTCCAGCGGCCCAGGGTGCGCGCCACGGCGGGCAGCTTCTGCGGGCCGAGCACCACCAGCGCAACGACGAAGCAGAGCAGCAGCTCCGAGAAGCCGACCTCGAACATGGCGGCCGCCGGCGCGTCAGGCGCCGGGCTTGGGTCCGTCGCCGGCCTTGGTGACTTCGTCGGGCTTCTTGCCGGCGTCCTGCTCGCCTTCGTGCATCGAGCCCCTGAAGTTCTTGATGGCGGCGCCGAGGTCGCCGCCGAGCGTGCGCAACTTCTTGGTGCCGAAGATGAGCACGACGATCGCCAGGACGATCAGCCAATGCCAGATGGAGAGAGATCCCATGTCATTTACCTTTGCGTGATGCGCGCGGACGGCCGAAGGCCGGCCGTCCAGTTTTCTCGGTCAAACCCGAAGTGCCGCGCCGCCGCGCCAGTTCGGCGGTCAGGTCGGACAGCGGCACGTCCTTGTGCGCCATCAATACCAGGCTGTGGAACCACAGGTCCGCCAGCTCGTGCACCAGCGCCGCGCGGTCGCCGCTCTTGGCCGCGATCACCGTCTCGGTCGCCTCTTCGCCGACCTTCTTCAGGATGGCGTCGAGGCCGCCGTGGTAGAGCCTGGCCACGTACGACTCCTGCGCGTCGGCGCCCTTGCGCGCCTGCAGCGTCGCGTACAGCTCGTCGAGCACGTCGGCCATGCGGCTAGTGTAACCCCCGGTCGATGACGAATCTGTTGTAGGAGCGGCCTACAGGCGGACCCGGACACCCTTGGCGGCCAGGAACTTCTTGGCCTCGCCGACGGTGTGGGTGCCCTCGTGGAAGATGCTGGCCGCCAGCACGGCATCGACGCCGCCCGCGGTGAAGCCCTGGTAGAGGTGCTCGAGCCCGCCGACCCCGCCCGAGGCGATGACCGGCACCGGCACGCTCCGGGTGATCGCGGCCAGCAGCTCGATGTCGTAGCCGGCCTTGGTGCCGTCCCTGTCGATGCTGGTGATGAGCAGCTCGCCGGCGCCCTTCTGGACCATCTTCGCCGCCCACTCGAGCGCGTCGATGCCGGTGGCCTTGCGCCCGCCGTGGGTGAACACCTCCCAGCGTGGCGGCTGCTTCTTGCGCGACTTGACGCGCTTGACGTCGATGGCGACGACGATGCACTGCACGCCGTAGCGGTTGCCGGCCTCGGTGACGAGGTCTGGATTGCCGATCGCGGCGGTGTTGATCGACACCTTGTCGGCGCCGGCCGAGAGCAGCGCGCGCACGTCGGCGGGCTCGCGCACGCCGCCGCCCACGGTCAGCGGGATGTAAATCTGCTCGGCGACCGCCTCGACCATCTGGAACAGCGTGCGTCGATCCTCGACGCTGGCGCTGATGTCGAGGAACACCAGCTCGTCGGCGCCCTGCTGGTCGTAGCGGCGCGCGACCTCGACCGGGTCGCCGGCGTCCTGCATGTTCTCGAAGCGGATGCCCTTGACCACGCGGCCGCGGTCGATGTCGAGGCAAGGAATGATCCGCTTGGCGAGCATCGGACGGAGCCTTTGAAGGAGGAAGCGGGGCCCTCAGGCGAGGGCTTTGAGCGCGCCCTTGACCGTCAACGTGCCTTCGTAGAGGGCGCGGCCGACGATGCACCCGGCCACGCCGTCGGTCTCGAGCGCCTTCAGTGCGACGAGGTCCTGCGCGCTGCTGATGCCGCCGGAGGCGTAGACGGGGGTCTTCACCGACTTGGCCAGCTTGCCGGTCGCTTCGACGTTGAAGCCGTTCATCATGCCGTCGCGGGCAATGTCGGTGTAGATGATCGCCTCGGCGCCATCGCGCTCGCAGTGCTGCGCGGCCTCGATGGCGTCATGGCCGGTGAGCTTGGCCCAGCCGTTCAGCGCGACGCGGCCGTCCCTGGCGTCGATGCTGACGATGATGTGGCGCGGATATTCGATGCACAGGTCGTGCAGGAAGTGCGGCGCGGACACGGCCTTGGTGCCGACGATGACGTACTGCGCGCCGGACTCGAGCAGCCGCTGCACGGTGTCCTCATCGCGGATGCCGCCGCCGACCTGCACCGGCACCTTCACGGCGCCGACGATCTTCTCGACGATCTTGATGTTGACCGGCTGGCCCTTGAGGGCGCCGTCGAGGTCCACCACGTGCAGGCGCTGCGCGCCCTCGTCGGCCCAGCGCTTGGCGACCGCCACGGGATCCGGTGAAAACACGGTCACGTCGTCCATCTTGCCCTGGCGCAAACGCACGCACTGGCCGTTCTTCAGATCGATGGCAGGAATCAACAGCATGGGCGACAAAGGGGAAGGTTCAGCGGATCAGCCGGGAATGCGCGAGGGGAAGAGTGCGCGAGGGGATGGGCGTGGGGTATTCGGCGTTGGGACGACTCTGCACCAAAGAAACGACCGTGGCAACTAAGGCACGCCGTTCCAGCCGACGAAGTTCGAGAGCAAGGCCATGCCAGCGGCCT
>JANNKD010000306.1:0-6061 GCA_031396115.1 Gammaproteobacteria bacterium | reverse complement strand
CCTGCGCACGCGCACCGAGCTGGCGCTGCGCGCCAAGGGCATGCTGATGCTGCGCGAGAGCGGCTTCGAGAGCGGCTTCGAGCCTGCGCTGGACGCGAACATGCGCGCGAGCTTCGACGAGCTCGAATACCTGGAGAAGAGCATCGGCCCCACTGGCCTGCTGGCGATCAAGCCGTTCCTGCACATGTCCCGCAAGGACCTCTGGCAGCTTTACCAGATCGGCCGGTAGGGGGGTTAGGATGCGCGCGAGGGGGCGCGCATGAACGACGCGGGGGTTGCGGCGGTTGCGCAGGAACCGGCTAGCACGGCGGCCGTGCTGCGCCGGCTGGCCGAGATCCCGATCCTGCGCGCGCTGCCACCGGAGGAAGTGCAGGAACTGGTCGGCTGCGTCGAGCACCTCGAGGTGCCGGCCGGGGCGCGGCTCATCACCAAGGGTGATGTCGGCGATGCGCTGTACCTGGTTGAGCAGGGTACCGCGCGCATCGAGCGCGACGGCAAGGGCATGATCAAGGTCGGCGCCGGCACCGTGGTCGGCGAGACCGCGCTGCTGACCGGCGAGAAGCGCAACGCCACCGTGACCGCCGAGACGCCGCTGGTGGTCTGGCGCATCCGGCGCGAGGCCTTCACCGGGCTGGTCGAGAAATCGCCGAACCTGCGCCAGGCGCTGCACGCGCTGGTCGAGTCGCGCAAGAGCGGCACCGAGCCCGAGTCGCCGAGCAAGGAATACTGGCTCGCCACCGCCAAGCGCGCGGTCGAGGCCCGCAACCGCAACCTCACGCTATGGGAAATTCTGATGGCGCTGGGCCTGGTGTCGTGGGTCGCGCTGTTCGTCAACGAGCGCGGCGGGTTGGTGCATCCCGGGGAACACCACGCACTGTTCGCGGCGGTGCAGCTGGTTACCGGCTTGCTCGTGATCCAGGGCTCGTGCGAGGCCTTCATCCACGGCGTGGAGCGGCTCGGCGCGCGCCTGCACTGGGACGGCTTCATCTCGGGCACGGTCGGCTCGGTGCTGTCCACGCTGCCCGAGTTCGTGGTGATCGCGTTCCTCGTGCGGGTCGACCCGCTCGCTGCGTTCGTGACCGCGGCCGTCACGATCTACAACAATGCCCTCGCGTTCTCGATCTACTCGTTCTTCCTGCCCAAGGACAAGAAGGGCGCCTTCCGCATGCCGCGCTCGCTGACCGCGGCTGGCGGCGAAATCCTGATCGCTGGCGGGGCCGTCACACTGATCGTCGGCGCCATCATGATCATGCTCAAGCTCGAGGGCAGCCGCAGCACGCTCGCCGGCGTGGACCTGCTGGTGATCGCGGGCGTGCTGATCGGCATCTACAGTTATTACCTCGTGACGCTGGTGCGCTACTACGGCGAGGGCGAGGACGACGAAGAGTCGCACCGCGCCGACCCGCATCGGCTCGGCCACGACACCAGCTGGACGGCGATCGGCGCCATGTTCGCGCTCGGCATCGTCGGGGCGTACTGCGCGGGCGAGGCCATCGGGGCGTTCGCCGAAACCGCCCTCGGCTCGCTCGGACTGCCCACCATCCCGACAGCGGCGGCGCTGGCGTTCTTCGCCGGCATGAGCGAGTACATCATCGTCTACAAGTCACACCGGCGCGGCGAGCTGGGTATCGCGCTGTCGAACGTGTTCGGCGGCATGACGCAGGTCATGTTCCTGCTGCTGCCATTCGGTTTGCTGGTGATCGGCATCGTCGGCCTGAACACCGGCGACCCGGCGTACGCGATCAAGATCAACAGCGTCACGATGATGCTGATGCTGCTGCTGTTCCCGCTGTTCTACGCGCTGCACCAGTACATCTCGCAGGAAAAGACTTTGTCGGACCTGGACGCGGCCTCGATGACCGGCATCTACCTGCTACTGCTGTATTTCCTGTTCACGCTGCCGGGCTGATCAGCTGCACTCGGTCGCGACGCCCTGGCGCGCCTCCTGTTTCTGCGCCTCGTTCTCCGCGTCGCTGCGGTAATGCCGCTCACCCTGCGCGTCGACCGTGAACACCTTGCTGGCGGCCTCCAGCGCCGCGAGGCGCTGGCGCCACTGCGCGCAGAGCGCCACCTTCTGGGCCTGGGCCTGGTCGGTTTGCTCGCGCACCTTGGCCTCGGCCTCGCGCGACTTGCCGACTTCCTCGCTGAATTTCTTGAGCGGATCGGCGCCGTCGGACGCGGGCGCCGGCGCGGCGGGTGTCTGGACGCCGCCGCAGTCGGCGTCCTTCGGCTTGGTCTGCACGTATTTCACGCGGCCGTCCTTGTCCACGCACTTGTAGACCTGTGCGGATGCCAGGCCGGGAGCCAGCAAGAGCAGCAAGGCAACGCCGAGAAATCTCACGGCACCCTCGCGGTTCGGGAAGGCTGATACTTTACGCGCATGGCGCGTTCGCCGATCGTGCGGTGCTCAGTTAGCCTTACTTGGGTGGCGCCCGCTTGAACTCAACACGCTGTTGGCCTCTTCCCCCAGTTGCCGCCGGGGCAGCTTTCCAGCGCCTCAGAGCCTCCGCGGCCGCGAGTTCGAAGTAGCCCTTGGGGTTGCTGTCCAACACCTTGACCCCCGCCACGGTGCCGTCGAAGCGGAAGTAGATCAACGCATCGACCCAGCCTTTTTCAACGTCCTTGTAAGTCCAGCCTGGGAAGCGCGGCGGCGCCCTCGAAACGAGCTTGATGTTCTTGCTTGAGAACTGTGGGGAGTCCTCCAGTTCCTGCAGGAACGCCGCCGACGCCACCGAGGTCTCCATCATCTCCTGCGGGTGCGGTGACCAATCAGCCGGCAGGCGCTGCAGAAGGTTCCTGTGCTCCGGTTTCAGCTCCTCGAAAATGCTGTCGACGCGCGAGCATCCCACGTCATAACCAAGCTTACAGGCGATACCGAAATGGATGACTGCCGATGGTGCGTCGCCGGCGACGAAATACGCCGACGCGAGCTCGAAGCGGGCACGGGCATTGCCTGGCGCCTGCATCACCCAGGCTTCCGCCTCCTTGATCGCTTCCACGGGCTTGCCGTTGCGGTACAGACACCACCGCACGTTGTTGCGCGCCAGTTCCATGTCGGGGTCGATGCGCAGCGCCGCTTCGAGGTCGGCGAGGCCCTGGACGTGTTGCTTGCCGCCCAGATGGCACTGGGCATAGCCGCGCGTGTTGAGCATGGTCTTCTCCCCGGGATCGACTCCCAGGACTTCGCTCGCCACGGCGATCCCGGCCTCGAACTGACCAGCCTCGAGCTTCTGCCTGACCCACCAACGGGCCTTCTCGATGGTTTCCCTGACTGGCGTGTCCTCCGCGTCCTTCCGCCAGGGGTCTAGCTCCTCCAGGCGCTTGGCGTCTTTGAGCGCAAGGCCATAGCGACGGGCAAGGCGTGCCGCCTCGATGCGGCCCAGCAGGAAGTCCCCTTCCTCGCCAAATGAGAGCGCGCGTGTATAGGCCTCGATCGATTCTTCGTACCGCTCGGCTGTGTAAAGGTCCTGACCACGAGCCCAATCGGGATACCCGAGCAGCGCGCGTAGACCGGGGTTCTCGCGCACGTGCTGCTGGCTGGCCTGCACGAACGCTTCCATCAGTTTGTACTCGTCGTCCCCGTACCAGCGCGGCTGAAGGCCGAAGACCACGCGGGCACGGAGATTGAAGCTCGCGGGGAAGACTGAAAGCGCCTCTTCCGCGCGTTTCCGGAAACCCTCGGAACCTCCGCGCTGGGCCATGAGGACGAGCACGCGATAGGGAGCCACGCTGCGCGGCTGCAGCCGCAGCGCCAGCCGTGCCTCCTTTTCCGCCGAGTGGAAGAAGCGCTCCATCAACTCGAACTGCTCAGGTTTGGTGTCCTTGGACCACTTGCCGCCACGAGCTTTGGCGCCCATCGCCTCCAGGCAGAACGCCTTGGCCGTATGAGCCTGGTAGGACCGTGGACGCTGCTCAATCCACGCGTCGATCTGTTCAAGGACTTCGTTGTCGCCAACCTCGAAAGACTTGTACGCGAGAATCAACGGTCCTTCGCCCTTTTCGATGTTCCACAGAAACGCGGCGCGGTAGTGCTCAAGCAGTTCGTCGAGCTGCGCGAACTGCGATTGCTTCAACATGTTGCGCAGCGTGACCCGGCCGGGTTCCGGCAGCATTTCAACCGGCATGGGCGGCTCTGGCGACGCCGACGATGGTGGTGCAGCGGCGGGACTGGCACAGCCGGCGAGGAGGGTGACGGCGATCAGCGCAACAGTTACGTCAAGGTTATATCGCATCATGGAGCCCGAGTTAGATTCCAAAAGACTATCACTGCGCGGGCGATCCACGCGTTCACGCCAGGCGCTCCGGATCGGCCGTCCCCGGCGCTCTACAATGAGTCCGACTGCCGATCTGGGGAGGCCAGCATGGAACGCGGCGAGCGGTTCTACCGGATGCACCGGCTGCTGAAAGCGGGCAGGTGCGTGCCGCTCAAGCAGTTCACCGATGACCTCGGCGTGTCGCGCGCCACCTTCAAGCGCGACATCGAATACCTGCGCGACCGGTACGGCGCGCCGCTGGTGTGGGACCGCGAGCGCAGCGGCTATCGCTACGACCTGACCCAGCCGGGCGCCGAGCGCTTCGAGCTGCCGGGCTTCTGGCTGTCGGCGTCCGAGATCCACGCGTTGCTGGCGATGCAGGCGCTATTGAGCGATCTCGACGAGGGCTTGCTCGCGGACCAGGTCAAGCCGCTGATGCAGCGCCTCGAAGGCGTGCTCGAGAGCAGCCGCCTGCCGAAGGCCGAGGTGCGCAAGCGCATCCGCATCCTGCACCAGGGCTCGCGGCGCACGGAGCCGGCCGCGTTCGGCGTCATCGCGCAGGCGCTGCTGGCGCGCAAGCGCATCGCCATCAAGCACCACAACCGCGCCAGCAATGAAGACACCGCGCGCCACATCTCGCCGCAGCGCCTGGTGCACTACCGCGATAACTGGTATGTCGACGCGTGGTGCCACCTGCGCAACGGCGTGCGCACGTTTGCGCTCGACGCCATCGAGCACGCCGCGCTGGTCGACGAGAAAGCGAAGGAGGTTGCCGAGGCCGAGCTCGACAAGTACCTGGGCAGCAGCTACGGCATTTTCAGTGGCGAGCCGAAGGCGACCGCGGTGCTGCGTTTCTCGCCGATGCGCTCGCGCTGGGTGTCGCGCGAGCGCTGGCACCCTCAGCAGAAGGGCAGCTGGGACAAGGAAGGGCGCTACACGCTCGAGGTGCCGTACAGCGACGATCGCGAACTGATCATGGACATCCTGCGGCATGGCGCGGACGTGGAAGTGCAGGGGCCGGCGGAGCTGCGCGCGCGCGTGGGGCAGGCGCTGAAAGAAGCGGCGAAAAAGTACCCGTAGCGCGATGTCAGTCGCGCCTAAGAGGCGCTCCTACAGCGGGCTCACGCCTTGAGCCACCACCCCCCGCAAGATGGTCTCAACACAACGGAGACCCTCATCATGCGCACGCTCACCGACCCCGACGGCTTCCCCGGCATCCTCAGTGCGATGACCCTGGCCGGGTTCCTGACCAGCTTCGCCTGGTTGCTCGTAAGTCTCTGATTTGCTTTGCGCCAAGGGCGGCGCTCCTGCAGACCCCTCCCACTAAGCACCCCCTGCAGGGGCGCCCGCCTGCGGTTCAGCTTCAGCCGGGCTTCGCCGCGCCTGCTGCGCGCGCCGCGTAACGCGCCTGCGCGCGAAGGAACTTGAGCGCGGCGGTCTCGGCCTTGCGCGGTGAGTCGGTCATCTCGGCGCGCACCAGCCGGTGCAAGCGGCCCTCGCGCCAGGCCTCGAACACCACCGGGTTGATGTAGGACTTGCGGCACACCGCCGGCGTGTTGCGCAGTTCGGCGGCGACTTTCTTGCAGGTGGCGACGATGCACGCCGCAATGGCGCTGTCGCTGGCGCTCTCCGGCAGCGGCTCCTGGCTCATCAGCGCGATGGCGCGCTCGGTGGCACCCCAGGTGCGGAAATCCTTGGCGCTGAAGTCGCCGCCCATGGCGTGGGCGATGTAGTCGTTGACCTGGTCGGAATCGATCGGGTGGTGCAGGCCGTCGAACCCCTTGTACTGGAACAGGTGCTGGCCGGGG
>JANNKD010000304.1:0-14162 GCA_031396115.1 Gammaproteobacteria bacterium | reverse complement strand
GTACTGAATCATCGAGTACAGGGTCAGCACGGAGGCGACCAACAACAGGGCGAAGCCGACCTCGTACCACGGCAGGATCGGCCAGTTGGCCTCCCAGATCATCATGCCGATGGCGGTCATCTGGAAGCCGGTCTTGAACTTGGCGAGCAGGCTGACGCCGACGCTGGTGCGCTGGCCGAGCTCGGCCATCCATTCGCGCAGCGCCGAAACCGCGATCTCGCGGCCGATGATGACCGCCACCATCGCCGCCAGCAGGCCATTCTTCAGTTCGTCCGTCGGCGGCGCAGCATGCAGCAGCGAGACCAGGCAGACCGCCACCATCAGCTTGTCGGCGACCGGATCCAGGAACGCCCCGAACTTGCTGGTCTGGTTCCACTTGCGGGCCAGGTAGCCGTCGAGCCAATCCGTGAGCGCCGCGGCGGAATACAGCACGCAGGCCCATTGCCGCGCGTACGGCACCGGCAGGTAGAACAGCGCGAGCACGACGGGGATCGCGGCGACGCGGCCCAGCGTCAGCAGCAGCGGCAGGTTCAGGCGGATGCGGGAAGACTTCATGCGGACAGTCTACTAACGAAAATGCGCGTGGATGCGCTCCGCCAGCGGCCGGCTGATGCCGGGCACGCGCGCCAGGTCGTCCACGCCGGCGCGTTTGACCTGCGCCAGGCCACCGAGTTGCTTGAGCAGCGTGCGGCGCTTGACCGGGCCCAGGCCTTCGATCGCCTCCAGCGCCGACGTCACCCGCGCCTTGTCGCGGCGGCCGCGATGGCCGGTGATGGCAAATCGATGCGCCTCATCGCGCAAGCGCTGGACCAGGTGCAGGCCGGGCGAATCCGGCGGCAGCACGATGGGCGTGGGCTGCTCGGGCACGTGCAGCTGCTCCAGCCCCGGGCGCCGCCCGGCGCCTTTGGCCACCGCCACCACGCGCAGCGACTGCAGGCCGTGCTCCTGCAGCGCTTCGAGCGCCGCGCCGAGCTGTCCCGGGCCGCCGTCGATGAACAGCACGTCCGGGGCTGGCGCTTCCCCGCTCTTCACCCGCGCGAAGCGCCGGCTGACGGCCTGCCGGATGGCGCCGGTGTCGTCGCCGGGCGTGAGGCCCTCGATATTGAAGCGCCGGTACGCCGCCTTGAGCGGACCTTCGGGGCCGAACACGACGCAGGACGCGACCGTCAGCTCGCCCATGGTGTGGCTGATGTCGAAGCACTCCATGCGTTGCGGTGGCTGGTCGAGGCCGAGTACGCGCTGCAGGTCGGCCAGGCGCGCCTGCATCGAGGCGTTGGCGGCGCGGTGCGCCGACAACCCCTGCTCCGCCGTGAGCCGCGCCATCTCCAGCAGCCGGTGGCGGCCGCCGCGCTGGGGCGTGACGATGCGCACCTTCCTGCCGGCGTGCTGCGACAGGCTGGCCTCGAGCCAGTCGCCTTCCTCCGGCGGCTGCGGCACGAAGACCTCCGCCGGCGCCTTGCGCTCGAGGTAGTACTGGCCGAGGAATTCGCCGAGCAGCGCGCCGGTTTCGATCTCCGGCGGATGCTGCGGGAAGAAGCTGCGATGGCCCAGGTTGCGGCCATCGCGGATGCTGAGCACGGTGACGCAGCTGCCCGAGACGTGCAGCGCGACGGCGATGGCGTCGGCATCGCGCACGTCCGGCACCAGGCGCCGGTCGGCCTGCAGGCGGCGCAGCGCCGCGACCTGGTCGCGCACCCGGGCGGCAACCTCGTAGTTCTGCGATGCCGCGGCCTGGTCCATCGCGGCGGTCAGCTCCTGCGCCAGCTCCTCGCCCTTGCCGTCCAGCAGGCGCACGGCGTTGGCCACGTCGCGCGCGTAGTCGTCAGTCGAGATCTTCGCCACGCACGGGGCCGAGCAGCGCCCGATCTGGTGCTGCAGGCACGGCCGCGTGCGATGCGCGAAGAAGCTGTCCGAACACGGGCGCAACAGGAAGAGTTTCTGCAGCGACAGCAGGGTCTCGCGCACCGCCACCGCGCTCGGGTACGGGCCGAAGTAGCGGTGCTTCGGCAGCCTGGCGCCGCGGTGAAAGGTGATGCGCGGATAGGGGTGATCGCCGGTAATGGCAAGGTACGGATAGCTCTTGTCGTCGCGCAGGCTGACGTTGTAGCGCGGCGCGTACTGCTTGATCAGGTTCGCCTCGAGGACCAGCGCTTCGTCCTCGGTGTGCGTGACGGTGACCTCGATGCGGCGGATCTGCGCCACCATCGCCTCGATGCGCGGTGAGCCGCTCGCGCGCAGGAAGTAAGTGGCGACGCGCTTCTTGAGGTTCTTGGCTTTTCCCACATACAGCAGCTCGTCGTCGCCGCCGAGCATGCGATAGACGCCCGGCTGCGTGGTCAGCTGCTGGATGAAGGCCCGCGAGTCGAAGGTCACGTGTCATTCCGAGCGCAGCGAGGAATCTCGTCCTACGAGATCCCTCGTCGCTGCGCTCCTCGGGATGACACGGTCATTTGATCGGCACGTAGATGTTCGTGACCAGCTCGGCTACCGGCGTGCTGCCGGGATCGCTGACGTACTGCTCCCACATCGGACCGTCCTGCGTCAGCCCGGCGGTCGCAAGGTAGGCCCGCACCTGCTCGCGCGCGGCCGCCAGGCCACTGTAGTCGCCACGATGCACGGCCTTCACCACGCGGCCCTCGAACATCTGGCCGGCGCGGATCGGCGCGGCGGGCTGCGTGTCGATACGCTCCACCGGGATGCCGGCGTCGAGGCTGAGCGTGCCGTCGCGCTCGCCGTAATGGATCGCAATCACCGGCGCGACCTGCTTCAGCCCGTTGGCGGCGATGTAGCCCGAGAGGCGGCTGAAGGCCACGCCCAGCGCCACGCCGACGGCGTTGCTGTCGTTCGCGCTGCGCGCGGCCAGCAGCACCAGCGGCGCCGATACGCTCGCCGTGGTCTCGAACTGCAATCGCGAAAAGTCGGCGCGCGGCAGCGACTCGACGAAAGCCTTCAGCCGGCCGAGGCCCTTCTCGTAATCCGGTCCGAGCATCGATTCCGACAGCAGGCCGAAGTAGCGGCTCATCACGCTCGAGCCGTAGTCAGCGTCGAAGCTCCAGGTGACCCTGGTGCCGGAACCCTCCGGCGCCAGCGTGTAGCTGGCGACGAAGTCGCCCGGAAAGTCGCCGAAGGTCAGCCGCACCTTGATGAGCGAGTGTGGCGTGCTTTGCAGGATTTCCTGGCTGCCGGTGCCCACCTCGGCGTTGCCCGACCAGCTCAGCTTCGCGCCGACGCCGGCCTCGGGGCCCTCGAGCGTGGTCTTGGCGTTCGGATCGATACCGGCCCAGGGCGACCACTGGTCGAACTGCCGAAAGCCGTTGAGCACGGTGAATACCATCACCGGCGGCGCCTCGATCACGATGGAGCGCTCGACGTGGGCGGTCTTCGGCAGCGCCAGCCCGACGGCGAACACCACCGCGGCGATTGCCGCAAGTGCTATCGCAATGTTCTTAAGTATTTTCATATAGATACGATAGCAGAGGCAGCCTTGCGTGGACTAGAACGTCGAGGCGTTCAGCACCACGTCGGCGTTCTTCCAGGCGGCCTTGAACTGCTTCTCGACCTCGGCCGACGGTTTCTTCTGTGCCTTCAGGCTGCGCGCGAGGCCGTACAGCGACCAGCCGTTGGCGGGGTTGCGCTCGAGGTCCGCGCGGTACACCTGCTCGGCCTGCGCCGCCTGGCCGGCCTTCAGCAACACCACGCCCAGGCTCTGCCGCGCCGGCTGGTGCCACTGCGGCGGCTCGAAGTAGACGCCGGCGTCCTCGAGCACGACGGCCTGCTGCAGCGCCGCGATGGCCGCCGCGTAGTCCTTGCGTGCCGCGGCGATCTCGCCGGCCAGCACGCGCTCGGCCACTTTCAGCGTGCGCGATAGCGGGTGCTGCGGGCCCACGAAGTATTTCTCGAAGCGGGCGTCGACCGCGGCCGCGGCCAGCGTCGCGAGGTGCGCCTGCGCTTCCCTCAACTGGCCCTTGCGCGCGCGCGCCATGCCCTGCCCGAACTGCCAGATCGCGGCCGCGTACGGCAGGTCATCGGACGGCTTCGGCGACGCCAGCAGCGCGTCCCACCGCCCGAACTGCACCTGGGCCTTGATTGGTGTGGCCCAGAAATCCTGCAGGAACTCGAATCCCGGAAGCTTCTCCAGGTCCGGATAGTTCGCGCGCTTGCGCGTCTCCTCGGCGGCGGCCAGCGCCAGGGCGCTGGCGCCTTCCATCGAGGCGGCCCACCACAGGAAGTGATGGTTGTGGGGAACGTAGCCGAGCGGATAGACGCCAGGCGCCGGCGAGCACGTGGCGAGGTAGAGGTCATCGGCCTTGATCGCCTTCTGGTTGGCGACCACGGCGTCGTGATAGCGCCCGACGCGCGTGTAGATGTGCGCCGGCATGTGCACCAGGTGGCCGGAGCCCGGCACCAGTTCGCGCAGGCGGTCCGCAGCGACCGCGCCACGGCCGGCGTCGTCCGAGGCTTCGACCGCGTGGATGTACAGGTGCAGCGTGCCCGGATGATCGGGATTGCGCTTCATCACCGATTCGAGCACACCGACAAATTGCAGCGTGTCGCCCTTCGGCTTGCCTTGTTGGTCGTAGTAGTTCCACGGGTGCAGGTCCATCAACGACTCGGCCCACAGCGTGGCTGCGTCGAGATCGTCCGGCAACTGCTTGACCAGCTCGCCCATCGCCTTGGCGTAGGCCTCGTCGAGCGGCTTGCGGTCCTCGGGCGGCTGCTGCGCGTAGCGCACGGCCAGCGCCTTGGCGAAGGCGCGCTCGGCGCCATCGGCGGCCAGCGCCACGGCTTTCTGCGCGCGGGCATGGGCCTTGGCGTTGTTCGCGGGATCCATGGTCGCGTTGACGTGCGGGCCCAGCACCAGCGCCGCGCCCCACCAGCACATGGCGCACTGCGGATCCGCCTCGGTCGCCTTCAGGAACGAGCGCTCGGCGGCGTCGTGGTTGAAGCCGTAGGCAAGGTTCAGGCCCTGGTTGAACCAGCGCTGCGCATCGGGGCTCCCGGTGACGATGGCGCGCTTGAAATCGCCCAGGCCCTCGAGCAGCGTCGCGCCGACCGGTGGCGGCGGTGGCGCGTCGGGATTCGAGGACGCCGGCGCGACATGCTCGACCGAAGTCGTCGTGCACGCATAACCGGCGACGACGGCAAGGACGACAACAGCGGCGGCAACAAGGCGCATTGCGGCTCCTCCCAAAAAACGCGGCGTAAGGGCGCCGTTCTACGCCTCCTCCATGTCCCGGGCAAGCCCGCCCAAAAAAAGAAAAGAAAGGGCCGCTCGCAGGCGGCCCTTTGTCACCGGCGCGATCGCGTCAGTGGAACTGCTCTTCCTCGGTCGAGCCCTTGAGCGCCTTGACGCTCGAGGTGCCGCCCTGGATCACGGTGGTGACGTCGTCGAAGTAGCCCGCGCCCACTTCCTGCTGGTGCGAGACGAAGGTGTAGCCCTGCTCGCGCGCCTGGAACTCGCGCTCCTGCACCATCTCGACGTAGTGCTTCATGCCCTCGCCGCCGGCGTAGGCGTGCGCGAACTGGAAGGTGTTGTACCAGTTGATGTGGATGCCGGCGAGCGTGATGAACTGGTACTTGTAGCCCAGCTTGCTCAGCTCGTCCTGGAACCTGGCGATGCTCTTGTCGTCGAGGTTCTTCTTCCAGTTAAAGGACGGGCTGCAGTTGTAGGACAGCAGCTTGCCGGGCGAGGCCTTGTGCACGGCCTGCGCGAACTCGCGGGCGAAGCCGATATCCGGCGTGCCGGTCTCGCACCACACCAGGTCTGCGTACGGCGCGTAGGCGACGCCGCGGCTGATGGCCTGCTCGAGGCCGTTCTTGACGCGGTAGAAGCCTTCCGAGGTGCGCTCCCTGGTGACGAAGGGCTTGTCGTTGGCATCGTGATCCGAGGTCAGCAGGTTGGCCGCTTCGGCGTCAGTACGCGCCAGGATGACCGTCGACACGCCCATGACGTCGGCTGCGAACCGCGCGGCGAGCAGCTTCTCGATCGCTTCCTGCGTCGGCACCAGCACCTTGCCGCCCATGTGGCCGCACTTCTTCACGGCCGCAAGCTGATCCTCGAAATGCACGGCGGCGGCGCCGGCCACGATCATGTTCTTGGTCAGCTCGAAGGCGTTCAGCACGCCGCCGAAGCCGGCCTCGGCGTCCGCCACGATCGGCAGGAAATAGTCGACGAAGCCCTTGTCGCCCGGGCCCACGCCGCGCGACCACTGGATCTCGTCGGCGCGCTTGAAGGTGTTGTTGATGCGACGAACCATCGTCGGCACCGAGTCATACGCATACAACGACTGGTCCGGGTACATGGTCTCGCTGGTGTTGCCGTCGGCGGCGACCTGCCAGCCGGACAGGTACACGGCCTCGAGGCCGGCCTTGGCCTGCTGCATGGCCTGGCCCGCGGTGATGGCGCCGAACGCGTTGACGTAGCCCTTTTTGGCCCCGCCGTTCACCAGCTTCCACAGCTTCTCGGCGCCGCGCCTGGCGAGCGTGTGCTCGATCGGCAGCGAGCCGCGCAGGCGGACGACGTCCGCGGCGGAATAGGCGCGCTTGATGCCCTTCCAGCGCGGATTGTCTTGCCACTCCTGGTCGAGGGCCTTGATCTGGTCGTCACGCTTCATCGCAGTCGTCCCGGTGGGGGTCTTGGTTGAGTTGCCGTCGGCAGCCATTGTGAAACAGTCCTCAGCAGTTGTGTCGGGATGCACTAATCAAGGTAGTGATAGCTCGGCAGGGTCAGGAAATCGGCGCACTCGGCTGCGGTGGACATGCGCGCCATGATGCCGGCGGCCTCCGCAAAGCGGGCCTGGTAAAAACGCTCGTCGCCGAGCGCCTTGCGGTAGCCGGCGAGCTCCTCGTCGATGATCTGCAGCACCAGCTCGCGGGTGACCTTGCGGCCGTCCGCCAGCGCCGCGCCGTGGCGCAGCCACTGCCAGACCTGCGTGCGCGAGATCTCGGCCGTGGCTGCGTCTTCCATGAGGTTGTGCAGCGGCACGCAGCCGTTGCCCGAGATCCAGGCCTCGACGTAGCCGATGCCGACGTTGATGTTGTTGCGCAAGCCGGCCTCGGTGCACTGCCCTTCCGGTTTCTGCAGCAGGTCTGCGGCCTTGATGCCGTAGCTGAACTGCTTGCCGACCTGGTTCGGCGCCGGCATGTGCTGGTTGAACACCTCCATGGCGATCGGCACCAGCCCCGGGTGCGCGACCCAGGTGCCGTCGTGGCCGTTCTTGACCTCGCGCAGCTTGTCGGCTTTCACCTTGGCGAACACTTCCTGGTTCCTGGCCGGATCCTTGGTCGGGATGAACGCCGCCATGCCACCCATGGCCTGGGCGCCGCGCTTGTGCGTCGTCTCGCACAACAACTTGCTGTAGCTGTCGAGGAAATGCTTGTCCATCGTGACGGAAAGGCGGTCCGGCACGATCCAGTCCGGACGCTCCTTCAGCGTCTTGATGCAGCTGAAGATGTAGTCCCAGCGCCCGCAGTTCAGCGCGACGATGTGGTCGCGCAGTTCGTAGAGGATTTCGTCCATTTCAAAGGCAGCCCAGAGCGTCTCGATCAGCACTGTGACCTTGATGGTGCCGGGCTTGATCTTCAGCGCCTTCTGCGCATCGACGAAGATGCTGTTCCACAGGCGCGCCTCGAGGTGCGACTGCATCTTCGGTAAGTAAAAATATGGCCCAGCGCCGCGCTCGAGCTGGGCCCTGGCGTTGTGGAAGAAGAACAGTGCGAAGTCGAAGATGCCGCCCGGCACGGGTTCGCCGTCGATCAGCACGTGCTTCTCGAGCAGGTGCCAGCCGCGCGGGCGCACCAGCAGCGTCGCGATCTGCTCGTTGAGCTTGTAGGACTTGCCTTCCGGCGAGGTGAACGTGATGGTGCGCCGCACCGCGTCGCGCAAGTTGATGTGGCCCTGGATCAGGCCGTCCCAGGTCGGCGACTGCGAGTCCTCGAAGTCGGCCATGAAGCACTTCGCGCCGGCGTTCAACGCGTTGATGACCATCTTGCGATCGACCGGGCCGGTGATCTCGACGCGGCGGTCCTGCAGGTCGGCCGGAATGCCCTTGATCTGCCACTTGCCGCTGCGGACCTTCTTCGTCTCCGGAAGGAATCCCGGCAGCTTGCCGGCGTCGATCCTGCGCTGCCGCTCCGCCCGCCAGGCCAGCAGCTTGCTGCGCGTGGGCGCGTGCTTGCGGACCAGCTTGGCGAGGAATGCCAAGGCGTCGGGGGTGAGAATTTTCTCGTAACCCGGCTTCATCGGGCCCACGATTTCGACTCCTTTCGGCAGCTTCCTCATCGCTCTCTCGTGTTGCGCACCGCGGCGCGTGCGGCGGCGAAGTATAACGAGGAAATGACGCCTCGTTGCAATGCAACAAAAAACCGTGAGGCCCGCCGTAGTAGCTTTAAGAAAACAGCCAAGAGCGCTGTTTTTACTGACTTATTTAAAGTCACGGTTGACGCGGCCCTTGCCGAGCGCGCCTCGCTAGGCGTGGATGGCGCGCTCGGACACCACGATGCCGTCGCCGTCGGCGTAGAGCCAGGCGCCCGGCCGGAAGATGACGCCGGCGAAGCTCACGACGCGGTCGGCGTGCGCCGAGTGCAGGCCCTTGTCGCTCTTGCGCGGATGCGTGGCCAGCGCCTTGACGCCAACGGCCTGGCCGCCGACCTCTTCGGAGTCGCGCACGCAGCCGTAGATCACCAGCCCCGCCCAGTTGTTCTTGACCGCCAGCGCGCCGAGGTTGCCGCCGAGCACGGCGCAGCGCAGCGAGCCGCCGGCGTCCACCACGAGTACCCGGCCCTCGCCCGGCGTCTCCAGCGTCGCGCGCAGCAGCGCGTTGTCCTCGAAGAGCTTCAGCGTCTTGATGGCGCCATGGAACGCCTTCTTGCCGCCGAAGTCGCGGAACATCGGCTCGCACACCTGTGCTTCGGGGTGCGCGTCGGACAGGTCGGCGGTCATCGGCTGCATCAGGACTCCTTGCGCGCCGCCAGCGGCGCGGCCAGCGCCAGCAGGGCGAGGCCGGTGAACGCGACCAGCGCCCATCCCGGCAGGCTCAGGCCGAGGAAGCTCCAGTCGATCACGGCGCAGTTGCCATCGCCGCGCAGGATGGTCCTGACGACCTCCGTGAACGGCAGCATGTCCATCAGGTACTCGAGCGTGGGCCCGCACGCCGGCACCTGGTCCGGCGGCAAGCTTTGCAGCCAGACGTGGCGGGCGGCGATGCCCACGCCCGCCCCTGCACTTAGCGTGGCCAGGCCCGCGTAGACCCAGCGGCCGCTCCCGCGCGGAGCGTGGATCGCGCCGGCGAGCAGCACGAGGGCCGTCGCGACCATGGCAACGCGCTGGAACACGCACATCGGGCACGGCTCGAGCCCCAGGTGGTGCTGGATGTAGAAGACGACGAAGGCCATGCCGCCGACGCAGGCGAGGAAGCCGAGGGCGAACAACTGGCGGAACGTAAGCGGAGTCATCGGGCCGGTAATATGCCGCAAATGGACAAGGCCATACGAATCGACCGGCACGGCGGGCCGGAAGTGATGCAGTGGCTGGACGTCGGCGTCGGCGCGCCGGGCCCCGGCGAGGCGCGGCTGCGCCACACGGCCGTCGGGCTGAACTACATCGACACCTACCAGCGCAGCGGCTTGTATCCGCTGAAGCTGCCCAGCGGCCTGGGCAGCGAAGCGGCCGGCGTGATCGAAGCGCTCGGCCCCGGCGTCGAGGATCTCGCCGTCGGCGACCGCGTGGCCTACGCCGGCAGCGCGCCCGGCGCGTATGCGCAGGCGCGCGTGATGCCGGCGGCGCGGCTGGTCAAACTGCCGCGCGGCATCACCGACCGCGACGCCGCCGCGGTCCTGCTCAAGGGCATGACCGCGCACTACCTGGTGCGGCAGACCTGGCCGCTGAAGCGCGGCGACATCGCGCTGGTGCACGCGGCGGCCGGCGGTGTCGGCAGCGTGCTGGTGCCGTGGGCGCGTCACCTCGGCGCGACCGTGATCGGCACCGCGGGGTCAGACGACAAAGTGCAGCGCGCGCTCGCCGCGGGCTGTCATCACGCCATCAACTACCGCGCCAAGGACTTCGTGGCCGAGGTGCGCCGGCTCACCGGCGGCCGCGGCGTCGATGTCGTGTACGACGCCGTTGGCAAGGACACGTTCATGGGCTCGCTCGACTGCCTGCGGCCGCGCGGCCTGATGGTTTCCTACGGCAACGCCTCGGGCAAACCGCCGCCGATCGAGCCGCTGCTGCTCAGCGAAAAAGGCAGCCTATTCCTGACGCGGCCGACGCTGGCGCACTACACCGCGAGCCGGGCCGACCTGCTGGCCGCGGCCAAGGCGCTGTTCGGCGTGATCCGCGCGGGCGCGGTCCGGGTCGAGATCGGGCAGACCTACCGGCTGGAGGATGCGGCGCAGGCGCACCGGGATCTGGAGGCGCGCAAGACGACCGGCACGACGCTGCTGCTGCCCTAGCCGCCCGCCCCGCCTGGGCCCTTGATCCCGCCGGTGGTCAGCTCGGCCGGGTTCAGCAGCCTGACGAGCTCTTCCTTCTTGAGCTTCTTCGCCACCTCCGGATCGGCGAGCGCCACGTCGATCACGGCCTTGCCTTCGGCGTAGGCCTTCTTGGCGATCGCCGCGCCCTTCTCGTAGCCGATCACCGCGTTCAACGCCGTGATCAGGATCGGGTTGCGCTCGAGCGCTTCGGTGATCGCCTTCTTGTTGATGGTGAAGCCCTCGATACACTCGCCGAGCAGGCGCACGACGTTGGTCAGCAGTTCGATGCTCTGCAACAGGTTGTAGGCGATCACCGGCAGCATGACGTTGAGCTGGAAGTTGCCGGACTGGCCCGCGACCATGATGGTGGTGTCGTTGCCCATGACCTGGGCCGCCACCATGCAGCTGGCCTCGGGGATCACCGGGTTGACCTTGCCCGGCATGATGCTGGAGCCGGGCTGCAGCGCCGGCAGCGCGATCTCGCCGATGCCGGCCAGCGGGCCGGAGTTCATCCACCGCAGGTCGTTGGCGATCTTCATGATCGACACGGCGATGGTGCGCAGCGCGCCGGAGGTCTCGACCGCGGCGTCCTGGCAGGACAGCGATTCGAAGTAGTTCGGGCTGGCGGTGAAGGGAATGCCGGTGCGCTGGGCCAGTCCCGCCGCAACTTTCCTGCCGAACTCCGGGTGCGCGTTGATGCCGGTGCCGACGGCGGTGCCGCCAATGGCCAGCGCGTGCAGGCGCGGCTGGCAGGCCTGCAGGCGCAGCGCTCCGTTATGGATCTGCTGGGCCCAGCCCGACAGCTCCTGGTCGAAGCGCACCGGCATGGCGTCCATCAGGTGGGTGCGGCCGGTCTTGGTCTGGTACCGCAGCGAGTTGCCCTTCTTGGTGATGACCTCGGCCAGGTGGCCGAGCATCGGGATGAGCTTCTCGTGGATGGCCAGCGCGGCCGACACGTGGATCGCCGCCGGGATGACGTCGTTGCTGCTCTGGCCCAGGTTGACGTGGTCGTTGGGGTGGACCTTCGAGCCGGCCGCCTTGCTCGCCACGTTGGCGATGACCTCGTTGGCGTTCATGTTGCTCGAGGTGCCGGAGCCGGTCTGGAACACGTCGATCGGGAACTGCTCGTCGTGGTGGCCTTCGGACACCGCGATCGCCGCATCGCGCACCGCGACGGCGACCTGGCCCTCGAGCAGCCCGAGGCCTTCGTTGACTTCGGCGGCCGTGGCCTTGATCAGGCCCAGCGCGCGCAGGAAGCCCCGCGGCATGCGCAGGCCCGAAATCGGGAAGTTGTTGTAGGCGCGCTGGGTCTGGGCGCCCCACAGGGCGTTGGCAGGGACTTCCAGCTCGCCCATGCTGTCCTTCTCGATGCGCAATCCCTGCTTGGCCATGGTGGTCCCTTGAGGTGGGCTAAAATGCGGCCGGCAATCCTACCAAAAAGCCTCCTGCCTTCATGAACTTGAATTCGCTGACCGCCATCTCGCCCATCGACGGGCGGTATGCGGAGAAGACTTTCAGCCTGCGCGAGATCTTCAGCGAATACGGCCTGATCCGGAACCGGCTGTTCGTCGAGATCCGCTGGCTCGAGGCGCTCAGCGCCCATCCCGGCATCAAGGAAGTACCCGAACTGTCCCCCGCCGGGCGCAAGCGGCTCGGGCAGATCGCCGAGAAGTTCGACGTCAACGAGGCCCAGCGGGTCAAGGCGATCGAGGACACGACCAACCACGACGTCAAGGCGATCGAGTACTACCTGAAGGAGAAGATCGCCGGCACGCGCGATCTCGCGCCCCTGAAGGAATTCATCCACTTCGCCTGCACCTCCGAGGACATCAACAACCTGGCCTACGCGCTGATGCTCAAGCAGGCGCGCGAGCAGGTGCTGCTGCCGGCGCTCGACGGCCTGTTGCAGGTGCTGACGGCGCTGGCCAAGCGCTACGCCGAGCAGCCGATGCTGGCGCGCACGCACGGCCAGCCCGCCTCGCCGACCACGCTCGGCAAGGAGATCGCCGTGTTCGTGCAGCGCCTGCGGCGCCAGCGCGCCGGCTTCGCGCAGGTCGAGATCCTGGGCAAGATCAACGGCGCCGTCGGCAACTTCAACGCCCACCTCGCCGCCTATCCGTCGGTCAACTGGAACAAGCTGGCCGGCACGTTCCTCAAGGACCTCGGCCTCGCGCGCAGCCCGGCAACGACGCAGATAGAGCCGCACGACTGGATCGCCGAGTACTTCGACGCGCTGGCGCGCGCCAACACCGTGCTGGTGGACTTCTGCCGCGACGTCTGGGGCTACATCTCGCTCGGCTACTTCGTGCAGCGCACGGTGGCCGGCGAAGTCGGCTCCTCCACCATGCCGCACAAGGTCAACCCGATCGACTTCGAGAACGCCGAAGGTAACCTCGGCCTGGCCAACGCGCTGTTCCATCACCTGTCGGCCAAGCTGCCGGTGTCGCGCTGGCAGCGCGACCTGACCGACTCCACCGTGCTGCGCAACCTCGGCGTCGGCGTGGCGCACAGCCTGATCGCCTGGCAGTCGATCGAGCGCGGCACCAAGAAGCTCGACGCCGACGCCTGGAAGATGGGCCAGGACCTCGAGGCCAACTGGGAAGTGCTGGCCGAGGCGATCCAGACCGTGATGCGCCGTTACGGCCTGCCGGAGCCCTACGAGCAGCTCAAACGCTACACGCGCGGCAAGAAGGTCGGCAAGGAAGCCTTGCGCGCGTTCGTGCAGGGACTCAAGCTGCCCGAGAAGGAAAAACAGCGCCTGCTCAAGCTGACGCCCGCCGATTACACCGGCGATGCGGCTGACCAGGCCCGGAGCCTGTGATGGAAGCAGTCATGCCCGCCCTGGTCATCGGCTTCGCCGACTTCGCCGCCCGCGCGACCCAGATGGTCAGCGGCGCGCGCACGGACATCGCGCTGCTGTCGCAGGAACTCGACCGGCGCATCTACGGCAGCGGCATCTTCACCGAGTCGCTGCGCCGCTTCGTGCTGCAGCACTCGCACACGCGCGTGCGCATCCTGGTCAACTCCACGCAGATGGCCATCGCCAACAGCCCGCGGCTGGTCGAGTTCGGCCGCAGCCTGACCAGCTTCGTCGAGTTCCGCGAGTTGCTGCCCCAGCGCCAGCAGGTGATCCGCGAGGAATTGCTCATCACTGACGGCCGCGTGGTGCTGTCGCGCGAGACGCCGATGGACCTCGAGGCGAAGTTCTACGGCGCCTCACCGGACGTCGGCCGCCTGCGCACGAAAAGCTTCGACCTGCTGTGGGACGAATCGGTGCCGGCGCAGGAGCTGCGCAAGCTAGGTATCTGATCCCTCGTCACCCCCGCGGAAGCGGGGGTCCAGTCTTCCTGGATTCCCGCTTTCGCGGGAATGACAGCCGCCCCTTCGCGTCCGCCACGATCTGGCGCTGGCGCGCTTCATTTGCCGCGCCCCACTCGGCGATCTCGTCGAGCGTGCGCCCGCAGCCGCGGCAGACGCCGCGCCCATCGAGCTGGCACACGCCGGTGCAGGGACTCTGCGGCGCGGTTTCCTTCAGCACGTGGCCAGGGATTTTGAACACTCGGCGATCAGCCCGGGGCCCCGGTAAATGAAGCCGGTGTAGATCTGGACCAGGTCAGCGCCCGCTTGCCGGCGCTCGGCGGCGTCGGCCCCGCTCAGAATGCCGCCGACACCGACCAGCGGGTAGTCCGCGC
>JANNKD010000269.1:0-2783 GCA_031396115.1 Gammaproteobacteria bacterium | reverse complement strand
ACCGACAATTTCGAGCGCCACCTGATGCCGCGTCCCAAGGTGCGCTGGCCTGAACTGCCCGCGCTCTACGGCCACGATGCGGAGATCGCGGCCGCCGGCATCACCACGGTGTTCGACGCGCTGGGCGTAGGCGATTCGGACCCGGAGGCGATGCGCGGGCAGGACATGGCGCCGGTGCTTTCGGCGATCGACCATGCGTCGGACCAGGGCCTGCTGCGCGCCGAGCACCGCCTGCACATACGGCTGGAACTGCCGGCGCCGAATACGCGCGACCTGTTTGCACCCTTCGCCGACCATCCGCGCGTCGGCCTGATCTCGCTCATGGACCATACCCCGGGCCAACGCCAGTGGGAGAACATCGAGCAGGCGCGCATCTACTACTGCGGCAAGAAGGGTTGGTCGAACGAGAAGTTCGAGCGCTCGGTCGCCGAGTCCAAAGAACTGCAGGAACGCAATGCGACTCCGAATCGCCGCCATTTCGTCCAGTACGCGCGCGCGAACGCGATTCCGCTCGCCAGCCATGACGATACCCGGACCGAGCACATCGACGAGGCGCATGCCGAGGGAGTGACCATCTCCGAATTTCCCACTCGGGTCGAGGCCGCCCGCGCGGCGCACGCGAAGGGCATGTCGACCGTGATGGGCGCGCCCAACGTGGTGCGTGGCGGCTCGCATTCCGGCAACGTCGCCGCGGTCGAGTTGGCAAGGCTTGGATTGCTCGACTCGCTGTCCTCCGACTACGTTCCCGCGAGCCTGATGATGGCCGCTTTCCGGCTGATCCCCGACGCCGGCTTCAGCATCGCGCAGGCGGTGGCGACGGTGAGCCTGAATCCGGCGCGCGCGGCGGGACTCACGGACCGCGGCGAGATCGCGCCCGGCCTTCGCGCGGACCTCGTGCAGGTAAGGCTGATCGGCGAGCAGCCGGTCGTCAGGGCGGTGTGGCGCGAAGGGCGCCGAGTCGTATGACTGTAAGGAATCTGTCAACGGGCTGTCACTCGCACTACCTAGACTGGTCGCGCTGCTTCGGCCTCCCATGCATCCCGCGATTCGCGTAACTTCCTTGAGCAAGTCCTTCGGCGCGCACCGCGCCCTCGAAGGCGTGAATCTCGAGGTGCTGCCCGGTGAGATGGTGGCGCTGATCGGCGCCTCGGGCTCGGGCAAGTCCACGCTGCTGCGCCACATTGCGGGGCTGGTCTGCGGCGACCCTGGCCCAGGTGAGGTGCTGGTGAATGGCCGCAAGGTGCAAAGCGATGGGCGCCTGTCGCCAGAAATCCGCAGCGTGCGCGCCGGCATCGGTTTCGTATTCCAGCAGTTCAATCTGGTGGGCAGGCTGCCGCTGATCGTCAATGTGATGACCGGCATCCTGCACCGGCTGCCGCTGTGGCGCAGTCTGGCGCGGCAATTCACGCGCGAGGAGCTGCGCCTCGGCCTGGAAGCGCTGACGCGCGTCGGCGTCGCCGAGCAAGCGGCGCAGCGCGCCTCGACGCTTTCCGGCGGGCAGCAGCAGCGCGGTGCCATCGCCCGTTCGCTGGTGCAGCGCGCCAATGTGATGCTCGCCGATGAGCCTATCGCCTCGCTCGACCCGGAGTCCTCCCGCCGGGTGATGGAAATCCTCGCCACGATCAACCGCGAAGACCGCTGTACGGTCCTGGTGTCGCTCCACCAGGTCAACGTCGCGCTGAAGTATTGCACGCGCACGGTGGCGCTGCGGCAGGGCCGGGTGGTGTACGACGGACCGTCGACCGATCTGAGCCCCGCGCTGCTGCGCGACCTGTACGGCGCCGAAGCGGACGAGATCCTGGCGATGCCGGATCACATCTCGGCGCTCGGCCCGCGCCGGCTTGAAACCGTGTCCACACAAGTGCAGGCGGCACGGGCCGCCTGACGGAATTCAACAGAGGAGCACTCCATGATCAAACGACTGATTGCAACGATGGCGCTGGCGGGGGTGTTCGCGGCCCCCGTAGCAGCGCAGAAGCCGGCCGAGCTGAACTTCGGCATCATCTCCACCGAATCCTCGCAGAACCTGAAGCAGGACTGGGCGGTGTTGATCGCCGACATGGAGAAGAAGCTCGGCATCAAGGTGAATGCCTTCTTTGCCCCGGATTACGCCGGCGTCATCGAGGCGATGCGCTTCAACAAGGTGCAGGTAGCGTGGTTCGGCAACAAGTCCGGCATGGAAGCCGTGGACCGCGCCAGCGGCGAGGTCATCGCGCAGCAGCTTGCCGAGGACGGCAGCGCCGGCTACTGGTCGTTCCTGATCGCCCACAAGGACAGCCCCTACAACTCGATCGAAGACGTGAAGAAGAACGCCAAGAGCATCGCTCTCGGCTACGGCGATTCCAACTCGACGTCGGGATTCCTGGTGCCCGGCTACTACGCGATGGCGCTCAACAACCTGGATCCGAAGAGCTCGTTCAGGGTGATGCGCCAGGCGAATCACGAAACCAACCTGATGGCGGTGGCCAACAAGCAGGTGGACGTGGCCACCAACAACAACGAAAACTTCGAGAAGTTCGCGCGCCGCAACCCCGACAAGGCGAAGGACATCAAGGTCATCTGGAAGTCGCCGCTGATCCCCTCCGACCCGATGCTGGTGCGCAAGGACCTCGATCCGCAGTTCAAGGTCGCGATTCGGCAGTTCTTCGTCGGCTACGGCAAGGATCCGCGCGAGAAGCAGGCGTTGTACAAGATCGGCATCGGCGGCTTCCAGGTCTCGGACAACAACCAGCTTCTGCCGATCCGCCAGCTGGAGTTGTTCCGCAGCAAGCTTGCGCTCGAGA
>JANNKD010000244.1:0-9115 GCA_031396115.1 Gammaproteobacteria bacterium | reverse complement strand
CAGGCCCACGCGCGCCAGCAGCGCGCGCGCCATCTCGCGCGCCTGCGCCACCGGCATGCGGCGGATCAGCAGCGGCATGGCGACGTTCTCCAGCGCGCTGAACTCGGGCAGCAGGTGGTGGAACTGGTAGACAAAGCCGAGCGCCCGGTTGCGCAGCGCGCCGCGACCCGCCTCGGACAGCTTCAGCATGTCCTCGCCGAGCACGCTGACCGAACCGCTCGAGGCGTGGTCGAGCCCGCCAAGCACGTGCAGCAGCGTGGACTTGCCGGCGCCGGACGTGCCGACGATGGCCAGGCGCTCGCCCTTGCGCACCTCGAGCTCGACGCCCCGCAGCACTTCGAGGTCGAAGCGCGCGTCCTTGAAGGCCTTGCGCAGGCCGTGGGCGGAAATGACCGCGTCGTCACTCAGAGCGCAGCGCCTCGGCCGGCTGCAGGCGCGAGGCGCGCCAGGCCGGATAGAGCGTCGACAGCAGGCCCAGCGCCAGCGACAGCAGGCTGATGCGCACCACGTCGGAGAGCTTGAGCTGCGACGGCAGGTCGCTGATGTAGTAGACGTCCGGCGACAGGAACTCGTTGCCGGTGAGCCGCTCGAGCAGCGGCACCAGCGCCTCGACGTTCAGCGCCAGCAGCACCCCGAGCCCGACGCCCAGCACAGTGCCGATCACGCCGATGACCGAGCCCTGCACCATGAAGATGCTCATGATCGAGGGCGGCGAGGCGCCGAGCGTGCGCAGGATGGCGATGTCGGCCTGCTTGTCCTGCACCGCCATGACCAGAGTAGAAACGATATTAAAAGCAGCAACCGCGACAATCAGGGACAGGATGATGAACATGACCATTTTTTCGGTGCGCACGGCGCGGAAGAAGTTGGCGTGCTGCCGGGTCCAGTCCGAAACGTAGTAGACGCCCTCGAGCTCGTTGGCCAGCTCGCGCGCGACGCGCGGCGCCTGGAACAGGTCGTGCAGCTTGAGGCGCACTCCGGTCACGCTCGCGCCCATGCGGTACAGCGCCTGCGCGTCGGCCAGGTGGATCAGCACCAGGCCGCGGTCGAACTCGTACATGCCGATCTCGAAGATGCCGCTGACGGTGAAACGGCGGAAGCGCGGCACCACGCCGGCCGGCGTGATGCTGGCCTGCGGGATCATCAGGTCCACCTTGTCGCCCGAGCGCACGCCGAGCGCACGCGCGATCTCGCTGCCCAGCACGATGCGGTACTCGCCGGCCTTGAGGTCGTCGAGCCGGCCCTCCTTCATGTGCTCGCCGACCTGCGAGACCTTGGCCTCCTCCTCGGGCAACAGGCCGCGCAGGATGGTGCCGGACAGCGCGCCGCTCATGCGCAGCATGGCCTCGCCCTGCACGTACGGCGCCAGCGCCTCGATCTCCGGGTTGTTCGCGGCGCGCGCGGAGACGCCCTGCCAGTCGGCCAGTCCGCCCTCGAACGCGGAAATGGTGGCGTGCGAGGCCATGCCGAGGATCCGAGTGCGCAGCTCGCGCTCGAAGCCGTTCATGACCGACAGCACGACGATCAGCGCCATCACGCCGATGGCGATGCCGAGCATCGACACCAGCGAAATGAACGAGATGAAGTGGTTGCGGCGCTTGGCCCGCGTGTCGCGCAAGCCGATCCACAACTCGAGGGGGTGACGCATAGGGGCGTGATTGTCCCCTTTTTCTAGTACAGCTCGCACCCCAGCGCGCCCACCCACTCGCCGGCGGGCCGGAACGCCACGGTGCAACTGCCGTCGCGGCCCTCGTACGGGAAGAACCGGTAATCGGCGGCCTGGCCGCCATGGCGCTCGAGGAACCCCGGCAGCGCCGCGGCGAATGCGGGCCGCTCTTTCGAGCGCCCATCCACGGCCACGGCGTGCGGCCGAACCGCGTCCCAGTTCTGGTCGAGCCGGCGAAAGAAGAATGGGTCCTCGTGGAAGCCGACCTTGCCGAGCAATTCCTGCATCGCGGCCCGCGCTTCTTCCTCGTCGCCCTTCGGCGGCTGCACGTAGACCCAGGGCGGGCGCCGGTCGGAGAACTGCTCGGCGTAATCCGCCGGCTGCTGCTCCAGGGCGAGCGGCTGCGCGGTCACCGACAGGAAGGCCCCCTCGTAGTAGCTGACGACCACCGGGCGCTGGCTGTGCACGGCGTAAAAGCCCCACACCAGCGCGCCGACCTGCACGATGCCGATGCAGGCCAGGTCGATCAGGATCAGCCGGCGCGCCTTGAACGGGTTGAAGATGATCAGGGTCAGCGTCGGCCCGAGCACCAGGTCAACCCCGGCCATGATCTTGACCCCCCGCCAGCCCCCGTCCACCAGGAAATGGAAGCCGGGGAACCACACGACGAGGATCAGGTAGAGCGCCACCACGAACACCACGAGGCTCAGGCCCAGGTGGATGCCGGCGGCCTTGAAACGCACCGGCAGCGAGCGGCGCAGGGACTCGAGCCGGGAAGCGGGGGGCGATGGGACGGCGTCGTTCATCGTCGAAATTGGATCCTTGGGACCGCGATAACTATAGGCTCCGGGCGGGTATTTCAAGGCATGCGCGGGGGACCGGTTGGCCGCCTGCGGGACCGGTGCTATAGTTCGCCTCAGCTTTGTGGGCTAAGAGGCTTATGCGCAAAGAATATTTGATTGTCGCGCTGGGTCTGTTCGCCGCCGCGGGAATGGCGGTGGCCGACGAGTTGGCCGTGCCCGAGACTCCGCCAGCCGACGCAACCGAAGCCGACGCAACCGAAGCCGACGCAGCCGCACCCGACGCGCCGCCCCCGGTCGACGCCCCCGCCCCGATCATGCTGCCCGCCAAGGGCATCACCATGGCGGCGGTGAAGAAGCAGTTCGGCGAGCCGCGCGGCAAGCGCGCGCCGGTCGGAGGCGACACTCCGAAACATCCCCCGATCACGCGCTGGGACTACGACGGCTTCGTCGTGATCTTCGAGAAGGACCGCGTGATCGATGCGGTCGTGCCAGGCGCTCCGCCCAGGCTGCACAACACGGCCGGCCTGACGCCGGCCACCAACGCGCCGCCGCCACCGGACCAGCCCCCGCCGGATCAACCGCCCCCGCCGGATCAACTGCCGCCCCCGGACCAGCTGGCGCCGGATCAACCGCCGCCGCCGGAGGTCTCGGCTGCCGAGACCGCTCCGGCGGAAGCCGAGCCGATCATTCCCGAAGCGCCGGCTGAACAGCCGCCACCGCCAATGGAGCCGACGGCTCAAGCCCCGCCGGTCGAACCTGCGCCGCCGCCGGTCCAGCAGATGCAGCCCGCGCCGGTCGAACAGCCGCTGCCGGCCGAGGACGGTCCGCCGACTCCCAAGGGCTGACCTCACCGGCTCACCCTCATCGGGGGACAGACCGCTAATTCCTGAGAGAATTAGTGCTCTGTCCCCAAATTGTTT
The DNA here is from genome assembly GCA_031396115.1 of Gammaproteobacteria bacterium. Classification (GTDB taxonomy): domain Bacteria; phylum Pseudomonadota; class Gammaproteobacteria; order Nevskiales; family Nevskiaceae; genus JACPFV01. Next base: position 5,726 of record JANNKD010000244.1, on the reverse strand, counting down.
CCGAAGCCATGACCACCGTGCTGCCCGCCGAATGGGCGCCGCAGGATGCCGTGCAGCTCACCTGGCCGCGGCCCGACGGTGACTTTGCGCGCTGGTTCGAAGCCGTCGAGCGCAACTTCCTCGCCATCGCGCTGGCAATTTCCCGCTACGAGCCGCTGCTGATCGCCACCGCCGGCGACGCCAAGGCGCTGCACCAGCGCCTCACGCGCATGGGCGTGCCGGCGAAGCGGCTCAAGGTCTACGGCGTGCCGGGCAATGACGTCTGGGCGCGCGACCACGGCCCGATCACGGTGTTCCGCAACAAGCAGCCCGTGCACCTCGACTTCACCTTCAACGGCTGGGGCGGCAAGTTCGACGCGGGCGAGGACGACCAGATCACGCGCCGCCTCGCGCAGCAGAAGGCCTGGTCGGCGCCGGTGGAGACGCTCGACTTCGTGCTCGAGGGCGGCGCCATCGACACCGACGGCGCCGGCACGCTGCTGACCACCGAGCGCTGCCTGCTCTCGCCCACGCGCAACCCGGGCCTGTCGAAGGACCAGATCGAGGCCAAGCTCAGGCAATGGCTCGGCGTGGCGCGCGTGTTCTGGCTCAGGCGCGGCGACCTGCTCGGCGACGACACCGATGGCCACATCGACACCATCGCGCGCTTCTGCGACCCGGGGACCATCGCCTACCAGGCATGCGACAACCGCTCGGACGCGCACTACGAGGACCTGGCCGCGATGGCCGACGAACTGGCCGCGCTGCGCGATCCGTGGGGCAAGCCGTACAAGCTGGTGCCGCTGCCCCTGCCCGACGCGCTCCACGACGACGACGGCCGACGCCTGCCGGCGGGCTACCCGAACTTCCTGATCGTCAACGGTGGCGTGCTGGTGCCGACCTACGGCTGCGCCGCCGATGCCGTCGCGCTCGAGCGCCTGCGGCCGTGCTTCCCGAATCGCGAAGTCATCGGCATTGATTGCCGCGCCCTCATTCACCAATATGGCAGCCTGCATTGCGTGACGATGCAGATTCCGAAGGTGCCCGAAGGGCATCCCGAGCGTAGCGTGGGACCTCGTTCCAGATGAGCACGTTGAAAGTCGGCCTCGTGCAGCAGAGCTGCGGCATGGACCGCGAGCAGAACCTGAAGGCCAGCGAAGCCGGCGTGCGCGAAGCGGCCAAGCGCGGCGCGCAGCTGGTGGTGGTGCTGCAGGAACTGCACGCCAGCGCGTACTTCTGCCAGCACGAGGACCCCTCGCTGTTCGACCTGGCCGAGCCGATTCCTGGGCCCGCGAGCGAGCGCCTCGGCAAGCTGGCGCAGGAGCTCGGCATCGTGCTGGTGGGCTCGCTGTTCGAGCGCCGCGCGCCGGGCCTGTACCACAACACCGCGGTGGTGTTCGAGCGCGACGGCAAGATCGCCGGCAAGTACCGCAAGATGCACATCCCGGATGATCCCGGCTATTACGAGAAGTTCTACTTCACGCCGGGGGACCTGGGCTTCCATCCGATCGCGACTTCGGTCGGCAAGCTCGGCGTGCTGGTGTGCTGGGACCAGTGGTATCCCGAGGGCGCGCGCCTGATGGCGCTGGCCGGCGCGCAGCTGCTGCTGTATCCGACGGCCATCGGCTGGAACCCGACCGATCCGAAAGACGAGCAGGCACGCCAGCGCGACGCCTGGGTCACGATCCAGCGCGCACACGCCGTGGCCAACGGCCTGCCGGTCGTGGTCGCCAATCGCGTCGGCTTCGAGCCGGACCCCAGCGGCCAGACCCAGGGTTCGCAGTTCTGGGGCCACAGCTTCGCCTGCGGCCCGCAGGGCGAGTTCCTCGCCGTCGCCGGCGAGGACAAGCCCGAAGTGCTGGTGGTAGACGTGGACCTTGCGCGCAGCGAAAGCGTGCGGCGCTGGTGGCCGTTTCTGCGCGATCGGCGCATTGACGCGTATGGGGATCTTTTGAAGCGGTTTCGGGACTAACATGAACCGTCGCACCTTCCTGTTGAGCCTGACTGGAGCCCTGCTCCCCATGAGCCTATTCGGAAAGAAGTCCGCAGCCGCCGGACCCGCCGCCCCCACCGTCGCGCCGCTGAAGAAATCGCACGAGGAGTGGAAGAAGATGCTGCCGCCCGAGCGCTACGCCATCCTGTTCGAAGAGGACACCGAGCGCCCCGGCTCCAGCCCGCTGAACAAGGAGAAGCGCGACGGCACCTTCGTCTGCGCCGCCTGCTACCTGCCCCTGTTCGAGTCGAAGATGAAGTACGAGAGCGGCACCGGCTGGCCGAGCTTCTTCGACACCATCAAGGGCCACGTCGGCACCAGCCGCGACTTCAAGCTGTTCGTGCCGCGCACCGAGTACCACTGCGCCCGCTGCGGCGGCCACCAGGGCCACCTGTTCGACGACGGCCCCGAGCCCACGGGATTGCGCTACTGCAACAACGGCCTCGCGCTCGAGTTCGTGCCGGCCGGCACGCAGATGCCGGCGCTGCGCTCGTGAGCAGGTTCCCGTCATCCCCGCGAAAGCGGGGATCCAGGTGGGTGGCGCTTGCCTTCTGGATTCCCGCTTTCGCGGGAATGACAGGGGCGGCGGGAATGACAAATGCCCACGCCGCGGAGGCCGTGGCCACGTTCGCCGGCGGCTGCTTCTGGTGCACCGAGTCGGACTTCGAGAAGGTGCCGGGCGTGGTGTCCGCCGTCAGCGGTTACATCGGCGGGCGCGTGAACCACCCGACCTACGAGCAGGTATCCGACGGCGGCACCGGCCATGCCGAAGCCGTGCAGGTGCGCTTCGATCCGGCCAAGGTCAGCTACGACAAATTGTTGAAGGTGTACTGGCGCAGCGTCGATCCGACCGTGAAGGACCGCCAGTTCTGCGACGCCGGCAACCAGTACCGCACGGCGATCTTCACGCACGACGCGGCGCAGCGGACGCTGGCCGAGAGCACCCGCGCCGAGGTGGTGAAGCAGCTCGGCGTGACGATCCATACCGAGATCGTCGACGCGGGCACGTTCTATCCCGCCGAGGACTACCACCAGGACTACTACAAGAAGAATCCGGTGCGCTACAAGTTCTACCGCGCCAACTGCGGGCGCGACGCGCGCCTCGCGCCGGTCTGGGGCGACAAGAAGAAGTAGTGTCATCCCGAGGCGCGAAGCGCCGAGGGATCGCGTTCCGGGGTGATTTCCATTAAGATTCGCCGCCTCAATGGTGGCCGTAGCTCAGCTGGTAGAGTCCCGGATTGTGATTCCGGTTGTCGCGGGTTCGAGCCCCGTCGGTCACCCCAATTTTTCCCCCACGCTGGGACGTTAGCTCAGTTGGTAGAGCTGCTGACTCTTAATCAGTAGGTCGCAGGTTCGACTCCTGCACGTCCCACCATTTTCTTCAACGGCTTACGTCGGTTCCCGCGACGACGCCTAGTTGTCCCGCCGATAAGACATCGAATAGCTGGTGGGCGGGATGTCCACAATCCCCCGTTCTTGCATGCTCCTGATCTGTTGAGACGTTTGCGGAAGGGTTTCCTGCCGCCCTTCCAGCGACTTGCCGTCGTTTGAAAGCAGTAGCTCGTACTGGTTCGTAATAAGGTCCGAATTGTCGGGCCCCCATGAGGTCTGGAACCGGATCCGCTGGCCGTCCACTTCCGCGTTCTTGGCCCGCACGGAATAGCTGGTGTCGTAGTGTTCCGTGACCATCCAGTCATCGCCGTATTTCTCGATCCTCAACTTCGAGTTCGCGGCCTGCCCGTTCACATACATCATCCAAACGCCCTCGAACGTGGGCTTTTTGGCCTCTTCACGCTTGGCGGCTTGGGCGCGCTCGGCCTTGGCCTCCAAGGCGTAGAGTTTGTCCTGGGCTTGGCGCGCGTCCGCGGGCTTGGACAGGAGATAAAGGTTCAAGCTGTCCATCGCTTCCGCGTATTTGCCGGCGCCTTCCTGGGCCGCCGCCAGGTTGAAATACGCTTCCGGCCACCAGGGCGCGATCGACAGCGCCCTTTTGTACGCGTCTACCGCCAGCTCGTAGTCGGAAACCGAAACGGCGTCTTTCTGCAAAGTGACGCCCTTCACGAAATGCCGGCGCGCCTCTTCGGGGGCCGCCGGCGCGGGCTTCAACCTCGCGGCCTGACTGATGATCGTTTCCCGCAGGGCCTTGTCATTGGGGTTGGACTGGAACTTCTCGACGTTGCGTTTCAGGGCATCGCGCGGACTGGCGGGGGATTGCGCCTGAAGACCAGCCGACAGGAACAACGCCAGAGTGGCGACGAGCACGCTAGCGGGTTTTTTCCGAGACATTGATCTCCTCCAGGATTTGCAGGAACAACGCGTCGGCCTTCGCGGGGTCTTTGGGAACCAAGGCGCTGGCCTGCTGAATCTTGTTCAAAAGGTCGGTGGCGGCCCTGACCTCGGCTCCGGCGGTGGAGAGGCTCGCAGCATCGCCCTTTTGGCGGGCGGCTTTGAGGCGGCCTTTCGCGCGCCAAAGGAGCTCGGTCTGGGAACGGGCCAGCTTCAACGTGCCGGAGTAATGCCCTTGAATGTCCGGCGGCAGCGCCCGTACTTTCGGCGCGGACGTCGCCGGGCCGCATTCGACTTCCACGGCGCCGCCGGCGAGGGCGCGCAGGCCTTGGTCCATGAGGTATTGGGCTTCCTGCAAGTCGCCCGAGGTGTTCAGCGCCTTGGCCTTGGCCAGGCCCGCCCCGGCAATGTATTCGCCGCACTGAAGCTGCCGCCAAGCGCCTTGGCTGGCGTGCCGGCCCGGCGCCGCCACGTTTCTCAGGCCCGCATCTTCGGCGTCCACGCTTTTGAGACCGAACGCGCCCGTGTCCTTCCCGCCCTGCGTGTTGAAATCTTTGATGCCGCCCCCACCCGCGCTGGATGGCCCCTTCAGCGAATTGACGGACTCGATCTTCTGCCGCTGGAAATCTTGCTGGTTTTCCTTCTCCTCGGTTTCGCGACGGAGTTTCCGATCCCGGCGCCGCTGCTCGGCTTCCCGCTGGCGGATGAGCGCCTGCTTCTGCTGCTCCAGCAACTGGCGCTCGCTTTGGCCGTCGTAATCAGAAGAGGATGAACCGTCCCCGCAGGCGTCGATGCAGGCCTGATCGGAGCACGGGGGCGGAAGCGTCTTGCCGCAGTAACAACCGCAGCCGGCGTCTTCGTCGATGATGCCGTCCGTGGCGCGCGCAAAAGGCGCGCAAACCAGCAGCATGGCGATCGTCAAAATACGAATATCCGGCGTGTTGATCGACACTGGAGTTCATGGCCCCCTGCATGCGGCCGCGTCACTGTGCCAAACTTTTGTCAACACTGCCTGAATTCAGCCCAGCGGGGGCCGGCCATGCAAGCAAGCAGGAACTGGATCGCGGCCTCCCGACTGAAGCTCTCGGGGGCAGGCCTCGCGGCCACGACCCTGGTGCTCGGCTGCCAGGCTGCAGCGAAACCCGCCGACGATCCCCTCGCCCACGCCCGCGCGCTGCTGCGCGACACGATCCTGGTCGACGGCCACAACGACCTGCCCTGGGCGATCCGCATCGACCCGACCGCGCCCGGCGACGTCGCCGCCTACGACCTGCGCACGCCGCGGCCCGGCGACACCGACCTCGCCCGCCTGCGCGCCGGCGGCGTCGGCGCGCAGTTCTGGTCGGTCTACGTGCCGGGCGAAGGCAGCGGTTTCGCCAGGACCCAGCTCGAGCAGATCGACATCGCGCGGCGCGTGATCGCGCGTTATCCCGAGGCGCTGCGCGCCGCGGGCACCGCGGCCGAGGTC
>JANNKD010000196.1:0-5999 GCA_031396115.1 Gammaproteobacteria bacterium | reverse complement strand
CTGCTCGAACACCCGCACGTAGGTCGCGCGGTCCTTGCCATAGGGATCGGGGATTTCCTGCTCGCGCCAGCGGCCGAGCAGCTGCACGCGCCCGCGCAGCGGCGGCACGCGCTCGTGGGCCCAGTCGGCGTGCGCCTGCGTCATCACCAGCACCAGGTCGGCGGTCACCAGCAGGGGCGCCAGGGCCTGGCGGGCGCGGTGCTGCGTAAGGTTGAAGCCGTACTGGCCGGCGACTTCGACGGCCAGCGGCTCCGCGGGCTCGCCGACGAGCGCGGAGGTGCCGGCGGAGGCGATGGTCGTGCCCGGGCTGTTGAGGCGCTCGCGCAGCACCGCCTCGGCCGTCGGGCTGCGGCAGATGTTGCCGGTGCAGAGGATCAGGATGTTCTTGAACATGGTCCCTACGGGACCAAAACCACCTTGCCGGTGACTTTCCGCTCCATCATGTCGCGCAGGGCCACGCCGGCCTGCGCCAGCGGATAGGCCTTCGACACGTGCGGCTTCAGCTTGCCTTCGCCGTACCAGGCGAACAACTGCTGGAAATTCTCCCAGTTGGCCTTCGGCTCGCGCGCCACGAACGCGCCCCAGAACACGCCCACCGCGCTCGCGCCCTTGAGCAGCAGGCGGTTGAGCGCGACCTCCGGGATCTCGCCGGCGGCGAAACCGACCACGAGGTGGCGGCCGTTCCAGCTGATGCACGAGAAGCAGTCCTGGGTGAGGTCGCCGCCGACCGGATCGTAGATGACGTCGGCGCCCTGCCCCTTGGTGAGCTGCTTGACCGCCTCCTTGAGACTGGTCTTCGCGTAATTCACCCCGTCGTCGGCGCCCTGCGATTTGCAGAACGCGAGCTTGTCGTCGCTGCCGGCGGCGGCGATGACGCGCGCGCCCATCAGCTTGCCGAGCTGCAGCGCGGCCAGGCCCACGCCGCCGGCCGCGCCGAGCACCAGCAGCGTCTCGCCGGGCTTGAGCTGCGCGCGTTGCTTGAGCGCGTGGTACGAGGTGCCGTAGATCATCGGAAAGCCGGCGGCGTCCTTGAAGTCCATGCCACGCGGCAACGGCATCACCATCTCCGACGGCGCGACCACTTCCTCGGCGTAGCCGCCGGTCGGCACCAGCGCGACGCAGGCATCGCCGGCGCGCACGTTCTTCACTTTCTCACCGGCCTCGATGACGGTGCCCGCCACCTCGGCGCCCGGCGTGAACGGAGGCTCGGCCTTGAGCTGGTACTTGCCCTGGATGATCAGCGTGTCGGGGAAGTTCACGCCCGCGGCTTTCACCGCGATGCGCACCTCGCCCTTGCCGAGCGGGCGCGACGGCACGTCCTCGAACGCAAGCGACTCCGGCGGCCCGAAGGCCTTGCAGACGATGGCTTTCACTCTGTGGGTCCTTTATTGCCCGCCTGGACTGCTGCTTCTGCCGCCGCGGCGGCCTTCTTCTTTTCGCCCGCTTCCTTGGCCGCGAGCACCTGGTCCGTCGGCCTGCCAATGTCCTTCAGCTCGGGCGGCAGCGAGAACTCCTTGAGGTCCATGCCGGCCGCGCGCATGGCCTTGGCGATGGCCTCGAGCGGCTTGGTGCTGCCGCGCGTGGCGGCGAACGTCGTGCCCTGCCGGCACACCAGCACGTCGATTTTTTCGACGACCTTGGCGCTGTCGATGGTCGCGTTGGGGCCCTGCGGCCTGGACTTGGCCCACTTCTCGACCGGCGAAAAATCGCCGGTCAGGCACAAGCCCAGGCCCTGGCCGTCAATGACCAGCATGGTCAGCGGCCCGAGGCGCGAAACGCGCAGCTTGCCGGCAGCGCTCTGGAAGAGCGAAACCTCCTTGGCGGCCATCGAGCGTCCCTAGAACGGGATGTCGTCGTCTTCGAAGCTCTTCTCGGCCACCGGCGTCGCGCTCGCGGTTTCGGCGCGCGCCGGCCGCTCGTAGCTGGTGCCGCTGCTGCCGCCGCCGCCCTTGCTGTCGAGCATCTGCATGTCCGTGGCGCGGACTTCGGTGGTGTAGCGGTCGTTGCCGTTCTTGTCCTGCCACTTGCGCGTGCGCAGGCTGCCCTCGATGTAGACCTTGGACCCTTTCTTCAGGTACTGGCCGGCGATCTCGGCCATGCGGTCGAAGAACACCACGCTGTGCCACTCGGTGGCTTCCTTCTTCTCGCCGGTCTGCTTGTCCTTCCAGCCCTCGGTGGTCGCCACGCGGATGTTGGTCACCGCGCTGCCGGATGGAAGGGATTTGGTTTCGGGGTCCTGGCCGAGGTTGCCGATCAGGATCACTTTGTTCACGCCACGTGCCATGTGTGTCTCCGTTCTCGAATTTGGTCAGCCGGAGCCACTGCGGCGCCGGTGGCAGGATCGAGCCTGCGGGGCGGAGCCTACGCCCGCCCGCGGCGCTCGGCAATTTTGACAAGGCTCACCTGGCGAGCCACCGCCCGGCGATAAATGGGGACGCACACCTTTTTTAATTGTGTGCGTCCCCATTATTGGTGGCTGGAGGGCGTAAAATGGACGGTTCGCTTCGCTCGTTGCACCGCATGGACACGATTCGCATCCGGGGCGCCCGGACCCACAACCTGAAGAACGTCTCGCTCGACCTGCCGCGGGACCGGCTCATCGTCGTCACCGGCCTGTCCGGCTCCGGCAAGTCCTCGCTCGCCTTCGACACGCTGTACGCCGAAGGCCAGCGCCGCTACGTCGAGTCGCTGTCGGCCTACGCGCGGCAGTTCCTGTCGATGATGCAGAAGCCCGACGTGGATTCGATCGAGGGCCTGTCGCCGGCGATCTCGATCGAGCAGAAGTCCACCTCCCACAACCCGCGCTCGACCGTCGGCACGGTCACCGAGATCCACGATTACCTCCGTCTGCTGTACGCGCGCGTCGGCGTGCCGCGCTGCCCCGACCACGGCGTGACGCTGGAGGCGCAGAGCGTGTCGCAGATGGTGGACCAGGTGCTGGCCCTGCCCGCCGAGTCGGCCTGGATGCTGCTGGCCCCCGTGGTGCGCGGCCGCAAGGGCGAGCACGTGGAAGTGTTCGAGCAGCTGCGCGCGCAGGGCTTCGTGCGCGCGCGCGTCGACGGCAAGGTGGTCGAGCTCGACGAGACGCCGGGCCTCAACCGCAAGCTCAAGCACGACATCGAGGTCGTGGTGGACCGCTTCAAGGTGCGGCCCGACGCCAGGCAGCGCCTGGCCGAGTCGTTCGAGACCGCGCTGCGCCTGGCCGAGGGGCTGGTGTTCGTCGCGCCTCACGGCGACAAGGCCGACGCCGAGCCGATGGTGTTCAGCTCCAAGATGGCCTGCCCGCACTGCGGCTACTCGGTGCCGGAGCTCGAACCGCGGCTGTTCTCGTTCAACGCGCCGCACGGCGCCTGCACCAAGTGCGACGGCCTGGGCGTGCTGCAGACCTTCGATGCGGAGCGCGTGGCCGCCGCGCCGGAGCTGTCGCTGGCCAGCGGCGCGATCCGCAGCTGGGACCGGCGCAACCCGTATTACTGGAGCCTGCTGCAGTCGCTGTCGAGCCACTTCGGCATCGACCTCGAGGCGCCGTTCGAGTCGCTGCCGAAGAAGCACCGCGACGTCGTGCTGCACGGCAGCGGCGAGGAGCGGCTGACCTTCCGCTACCCGGACGAGCGCGGCCGCATGACCACGCGCCTGCACCGCTTCGAGGGCATCCTGCCCAATCTCGAGCGCCGCTACCGCGAGACCGAGTCCGACGCGGTGCGCGAGGAGCTGGCCAAGTACCTGTCCAACAAGCCCTGCCCCGAGTGCGGCGGCGAGCGCCTCAATCGCCAGGCGCGACACGTCTACGTCAACGACACGCGCCTGCCGCAGATCGCCAATTTCTCCATCCGCGAGGGCGTGAAGTTTTTCGAAACGCTGCAGCTGCCGGGCCACAAGCAGGCCATCGCCGCCAAGATCATCAAGGAGATCGGCGCGCGCCTGGGCTTCCTCGACAACGTCGGCCTGGATTACCTGACGCTGGCGCGCAGCGCCGAGACGCTCTCCGGCGGCGAGGCGCAGCGCATCCGCCTCGCCTCGCAGATCGGCGCCGGCCTGGTCGGCGTGATGTACGTGCTGGACGAGCCCTCGATCGGCCTGCACCAGCGCGACAACCGCCGCCTGCTCGATACGCTGGTGCGGCTGCGCGACCTCGGCAACACCGTGATCGTGGTCGAGCACGACGAGGAGGCGATCCGCGCGGCCGATCACGTGGTGGACATCGGCCCCGGCGCCGGCGTGCACGGCGGCGAGATCGTCGGCCAGGGCACGCCCGGCGACATCGAGAAGAACAAGGACTCGTGGACCGGCAAGTACCTGTCGGGCCGCGAGCAGATCGAAGTGCCCGCGCTGCGCAACCCGCCGCAACCGAAGAAGCAGATCCGCATCCAGGGCGCGACCGGCAACAACCTGAAGAACCTCGGCGTGCAGATCCCGGTCGGCCTGCTGACCTGCGTCACCGGCGTGTCGGGCTCGGGCAAGTCCACCCTGATCAACGACACGCTGTACGGCTACGCCGCGCGGCACCTCAACGGCTCGGCCGTGCTGCACGCGCCGGTCGAGCACGTCGACGGGCTCGAGCACCTCGACAAGATCATCGACATCGACCAGTCGCCCATCGGCCGCACGCCGCGCAGCAACCCGGCGACGTACACCGGCTTGTTCACGCCGATCCGCGAGCTGTTCGCGCAGGTGCCGCAGTCGCGCGAGCGCGGCTACGACGCCGGGCGCTTCTCGTTCAACGTCAAGGGCGGCCGCTGCGAAACCTGCGAAGGCGACGGCTTGATCAAGGTCGAGATGCATTTCCTGCCGGACGTCTACGTCACCTGCGACACCTGTCGCGGGCGGCGCTACAACCGCGAGACGCTCGAGATCCGCTACAAGGGCAAGACCATCGACGAAGTGCTGAACATGACGGTCGAGGAAGCCGGCCTGTTCTTCAAGCCCGTTCCCGCCATCGCCCGCAAGCTGGATACGTTGATCGACGTCGGCCTGGCGTACGTCACGCTGGGCCAGAACGCGACCACCCTGAGCGGCGGTGAGGCGCAGCGCGTCAAGCTGGCCAAGGAGCTGTCACGCCGCGACACCGGCCAGACGCTCTACATCCTCGACGAGCCGACCACGGGGCTGCACTTCCACGACGTGGCCCAGCTGCTGCGCGTGCTCGAGCGCCTGCGCGATCACGGCAACACGGTGGTGGTGATCGAGCACAACCTCGACGTGATCAAGCGCGCCGACTGGGTCATCGACCTGGGGCCCGAAGGTGGCGATGGCGGCGGCGAGATCGTCGCCACCGGCACGCCCGAGGACGTCGCGCGCGTGGCGCGGTCCCACACCGGGCGCTACCTGAAGCAGATGCTGGGCGTGAGGGGCGTCAGAACAGGTACTTGACGAAGAAGAACGCCTGGTCGCGGTCGCGCTGCAGGTTGTACTGGCCGCCGCCGGTGGACCAGATGTAGCCCGGCGTGACCGCCAGCGCTTCCTTGTAGCGGATCTCCATGGCGAAGGCGACGTCCTTGCGGCTCTCGGTGAACTGCGCGGCGACGTCGGTCGAGGTGCCGACCACGTCGTGCTGGAACAGCGTGAACGGCGCCAGGCTCACGCCCGGCAGCACGCTCTCGTAGCGGATCAGGCTGATGATGACGTAGCCGGCCGAGAAGGCGTCGGCGTAGCCGTCGGCATTCTCCTGGTGCGGATTGAAGCGCAGGCCGTCGCCGTAGTTGGGAATGGTGTCGCCGTCGGGATCCGTGGCCACGCCGAACGGCGTGCCGTCCGGCGTGATGCCGCTGAAGTGGCAGTCCGGCGTATGCGCGCAATCCTGCCGGTAGTTGCCGGTGCCCGAGCCGTCGGCCCCGGCGCTGGCATGGTAGTGCGTGCCCGGCGCCTCGATCTGCAGGATGTCGGTGTCCGGCAGGTCCGGCACGTACTGCGCGCCGACCTCGAACAGCCAGATCACCTGGTCGGCGCCGATGACGTTGTCGGTGGCGCCCTGCACGTAGGTGCCGCCGAGATTCAGCTGC
>JANNKD010000192.1:0-6397 GCA_031396115.1 Gammaproteobacteria bacterium | reverse complement strand
TAGTTGCGGAACTGGCGCTCGAGCACGCCGTACATCTGCTTGAGCTTCTGCTTCTCGCGCAGCTGCAGGGCGTAGTCCGACGGGCGCTGCTTGCGCGCGCCGTGCTGGCCCGGCGGGGTCTCCAGCTTGCACTTGGTCTCGAGCGAACGGCCGCGGCCCTTCAGCATGAGATCCGCGCCGACGCGGCGCGACAGCTTGCACTTCGGTCCGATGTACTTTGCCATGGTCGTTCTGCCTTACACGCGGCGGCGCTTGGGAGCGCGGCAGCCGTTATGCGGGAGCGGGGTCACGTCGGTGATGTTGGTGACCTTGAAGCCGGCGTTGTTCAGCGAACGCACGGCGGATTCGCGGCCCGGGCCAGGGCCCTTGACCAGCACTTCGAGCGTCTTGACGCCGTGCTCGGCGGCGGCGGTGGCGGCCTTCTCGGCGGCGACCTGCGCGGCGAACGGCGTGGACTTGCGCGAGCCCTTGAAGCCGCACGAGCCGGCCGTGGCCCAGGACAGCGTGTTGCCCTGGCGGTCGGTGATCAGGACGATCGTGTTGTTGAACGACGCGTGGATGTGCGCCACCGCGTCGGTCACGTTCTTCTTGACCTTCTTCTTCTTGGGTGCGGCTGCGCCAGGGGCGGTCGGATTCGGGGTGCTCATGATCAGTCTCTGTAGTCTTTAGTCTTTGGACGCCGGCTTGGGCGTGGACGACGCACGGATGGCGCGGCGCGGACCCTTGCGGGTGCGGGCGTTGGTGCGGGTGCGCTGGCCCCGTACCGGCAGGCCGCGCTTGTGGCGCAGGCCGCGGTAGCAGCCGAGGTCGATCAGGCGCTTGATGTTCATTGAGGTCTCGCGGCGCAGGTCGCCCTCGACGGTGAACTTGGCGATCTGCGCGCGCAGCAGGTCGAGTTCACCCTCGGTGAGCGCCTTGACCTGCACGTCGGGCTTGATGCCCGCGGCGGCGCAAATCTTGAGCGCGCGCGTCTTGCCGATGCCGTAGATCGAGCGAAGCGCGACGTGCATGTGCTTGGTCGCGGGAACGTTGACGCCTGCGATACGTGCCATGAAACCCTCTTAACCCTGCGTTTTGGACGGCTTGGAAAAGCCGCGTAGTATAGACGTAACCATATGTTTTTGCAAGAAGAATCAGCCTCTTGGCTAGCCTTGGCGCTGCTTGTGGCGGGCGTCGGTGCACAGGATGCGGACGACCCCCTTGCGGCGGATCACCTTGCAGTTGCGGCACATCTTCTTGACTGACGTACGGACTTTCATAAGGGCCTCTTTAGCGAACCATGCCGGGCGCGCCCAGCGACTTCAGATTGGCCTTCTTCAGCAGGCCTTCGTATTGATGCGACATCAGGTGCGCCTGCAGCTGCGCCATGAAATCCATCACGACCACGACCACGATCAGCAGCGACGTGCCACCGAAGAAGAACGGCACGTTCCACGTCGTGATGAAAATCTCGGGCACCAGGCACACCGCGGTGATGTAGGCGGCGCCGGCCACGGTCAGGCGCGTCAGCACCAGGTCGATGTACTCGCCGGTCTGCGCGCCCGGGCGGATGCCGGGAATGAAGGCGCCAGACTTCTTCAGGTTCTCGGCGGTCTCGCGCGAGTCGAATACCAATGCCGTGTAGAAGAAGCAGAAGAAAATGATCATGAAGGCGTACAGCGCCGTGTACAGCACCTCGCCCGGCGACAGCATCGCGGCGATGCGCGCCAGCGTGCCGCCCTGCCCTTCGTCGCCGAAGAACTGCACCATCGACGCCGGGAACAGGATGATCGAGCTGGCGAAGATCGGCGGGATCACGCCGCTCATGTTCAGCTTCAGCGGCAGGTGCGCGGTCTGCGCGGCGAACTGCTTGCGGCCTTGCTGGCGGCGCGCGTGGTGCACCGGGATGCGGCGCTGGGCGCGCTCGACGAACACCACTGCCCAGGTGATCAGCACCACCAGCGCGGCGATGACGATGACCATCAGCGGGTTCAGCGAGCCCTCGCTGACCAGCTGGCTGGTGCCGGCGACAGCGCGCGGCAGGTCGGCGACGATGCCTGCGAAGATCAGCATCGAAATGCCGTTGCCGATGCCGCGCTCGGTGATCTGCTCGCCGAGCCACATCAGGAACATGGTGCCGGTGATCAGCGAGACCATCGCCGTGAACGTGAAGCCGAAGCCCGTGTTGATGACGACCCCGCTGTTCTGCAGCGCGACCGAAACGCCGTAAGACTGGAACGTGGCCAGCCCCAGCGTGCCGTAGCGCGTGTACTTGGTCAGGCGCCGGCGGCCGGCCTCGCCTTCCTTCTTGATTTCCTTGAGCTGCGGAATCGACGCGGCGAGCAGCTGCACGATGATCGAGGCCGAGATGTACGGCATCACGCCAAGCGCGAACACCGACAGGCGCTCGAGCGCGCCGCCCGAGAACATGTTGAACATGTCCAGGATCGTGCCGCGGGTCTGGTCGAACAGCGATGCGAGCTGCGCGGGGTCGATGCCCGGCACCGGGATGAACGTGCCGATGCGGAACACGACGAGCGCGGCCAGCAGGAACCAGAGGCGGCTCTTGACCTCCCCCAGCTTGCTGAGATCCGGCACCATGCCGGTCGCGGGACGGTTCATCGGCCTTACCGGGCTTCCTTGGGCGCTGCGGCCTTGGATGCCGCGGCCTTGGCGGCTGCGGCCTTGGCGGCTGCGGCTGCGGCTGCAGCCACATCCGGGTGCGGGAGGTCGACCGTGCCGCCGGCGGCGGCGACAGCTTCGCGCGCGCCCTTCGACGCGGGGATGCCCTTCAGCACGACCTTGCGCGACAGCTCGCCCGACTTGATCAGCTTGGCGGTCAGCGTCTGCACCGGCACCACGCCGGCGGCCTTCAGCACGGCGAGGTCGATTTCGGTTTCCTTCATCTTCTGCAGGTCGGACAGCCGCACTTCTGCGGTTTCGTCACGGGCCTGCGCCTCGGTGGTGAAGCCGCGCTTCGGCAGGCGGCGCTGGATCGGCATCTGGCCGCCTTCGAACCCGACCTTGTGGTAGCCGCCCGCACGCGCGCGCTGGCCCTTGTGGCCACGGCCGGCAGTCTTGCCCAACCCCGAGCCGATGCCGCGGGCGACGCGCTTGCGCGTCGGCTTGGAGCCGGCCGCCGGCTTGATGTCGTTCAGTTTCATGTCAGACCTCTTCAACTTTCAGCATGAACGCGCTCTGGTTGACCATGCCCATCACGGACGGCGTCACCACGACCTCCACGCTGTGGTGGCGGCGACGCAGGCCGAGGCCGCGCATGTTGTCGCGGTGCATCTGGAGCTGGCCGTGCCTGCTCTTCAGCATCGTCACGCGGATTTTCTTGCCGTCAGTTTTCTTCTTCATGGCTTAACCGAGGATTTCTTCGATCGTCTTGCCGCGCTTGGCAGCGATCTCGGCCGGGATGTTGATGCGCGTCAGCCCGTTGAGCGTCGCGCGCACGACGTTGATCGGGTTGCGCGAGCCGAACGACTTGGCGAGCACGTTGTGCACGCCGGCCACTTCGAACACCGCGCGCATGGCGCCGCCGGCGATGACGCCGGTGCCGTCCGAGGCCGGGCGCATGAACACGCGCGTGGCGCCGTGGGTGCCCCAGATCTCGTGCTGTAGCGACAGGCCGCGCAGCGGGATCGTCACCATGTTCTTGCGGGCCTGCTCCATGGCCTTGCTGATGGCGTTAGGCACTTCGCGTGCCTTGCCATAGCCGAAGCCGACGCGGCCGGCGCCGTCGCCGACGACGGTCAGCGCGGTGAACGCGAGCTGCTTGCCGCCCTTGACGACCTTGGCGACGCGCTTGACCGCGATCAGCTTTTCCTTGAGGTCGCCGCCCTGCTGCGAGTCTTCGTACTGATACTGGGGATTTGCCATTTAGAACTCCAGGCCGCCTTCACGGGCGGCATCGGCCAGCGCTTTCACGCGGCCGTGGTACTTGAAACCAGAACGGTCGAACGCGACCTTCGTGATGCCTTTTTCCTTGGCGCGCGCGGCGAGCGTCGTGCCGATCTTCTTGGCCGCCTCGATGTTGCTCGTGCTCTTCAGGCCCTTGATGACGTCCTTCTCGGCAGTCGAGGCGGCGACCAGCGTCTGGTCCGAGCCCGGCGACAGGATCTGGGCGTAGATGTGCTGCGCGGTGCGGTATACCGACAGGCGGTGCGCGCCCAGCGCACGGATGTGCAGGCGCGTCTTCTTGCCGCGGCGGATGCGAACTTCTTTCTTGGCGTGCATGGTCTGGCCTTACTTCTTCTTCGCTTCTTTCAGGATCACGCGCTCGTCGGCGTAGCGCACGCCCTTGCCCTTGTACGGCTCGGGCGGGCGGAAGCCGCGGATCTCGGCGGCCACCTGGCCGACGAGCTGCTTGCTGGCGCCCTTGATGATGATTTCGGTCTGGCTCGGCGTCTCCACCGTGATGCCGTCCGGGATCGGGTAGTCGACCGGGTGCGAGAAGCCGAGCGCGAGGTTCAGCTTCTTGCCCTGGGCATTGGCGCGGTAGCCGACGCCGACCAGCGTCAGCTTGCGCAGGTAGCCCTCGGTCACGCCCTTGATCATGCCGTTGAGGTTGGCGCGCACCGTGCCGGCGATCGCCGGCGCGGCCTTCACCGATTCCTCGGCGATCTTGGCGACGCTGTCCTTGATCTCGACCTTGATCTGCGACGGCAGCTCGAGCGTGAGCACGGCCTTGGCGCCCTTCACGGTCACCGTGCTGCCGGCCACATTGAGCTCGACTCCCTTCGGGAGATTGAGCGGTTGTCTAGCGACTCGCGACATGAATATTTCTCTCTGGTTCTCTTTTCGCCTTACGACACGATGCAGAGGACTTCGCCGCCGATGCCGGCCGCGCGCGCCTTCTTGTCCGACAGCACGCCCTGCGGCGTGGTCAGGATGGCGACGCCCAGGCCGCCCAGCACCTTCGGCACTTCGGAGCGGTTCTTGTACACGCGCAGCGACGGCGTGCTGATGCGCTCGAGGCGCTCGATCACCGGCTTGCCCTGGTAGTACTTCAGGGTCACGGTGATGGTCTTCTTCTTGCCCTCGGCCGCCACCGCGTAGTCCGCGATGTAGCCCTCGTCCTTCAGCACGGCGGCGATGTTCACGCGCACCGTCGAGGACGGCGAGGTGATGGTTTTCAGGCGCGCCTGCTGACCGTTGCGGATGCGGGTCAGGAAGTCGCCAATCGGATCGTTAATCGACATGTTCGTTTACCAGCTGGCTTTGGTGAGGCCCGGCACTTCGCCGCGCATCGCTGCTTCACGCAGCTTGTGGCGCGACAGGCCGAACTTCTTGTAGACGCCACGCGAGCGCCCGGTGATCTGGCAGCGGTTGCGGACGCGGCTCTTCGACGAGTCGCGCGGCAGCTTCTGCAGCGCCTCGACCGCGGCGAATTTATCTTCCTGCGAAGCCGTGACGCTGCTGATGGTTTCCTTCAGCGCCTTGCGCCTCTTGGCGTACTTGGCGACGAGCGCAATGCGCTTGTGCTCGCGGTTGATCATGTTGCGCTTGGCCATGGGGTCGCCCTTACTTGCGGAACGGAAAGCTGAAGGCATCGAGCAGCGCCCGGCCTTCGACGTCCGTCTTTGCCGTGGTGGTGATGGTGATGTTCATGCCGCGGATCGCATCGATCTTTTCGAAATCGATCTCGGGGAAGATGATCTGCTCGGTGATGCCGAAGTTGAAATTGCCGCGCCCGTCGAAGCCGCGCGCGGAGATGCCGCGAAAATCGCGGATGCGCGGCAGCGCGATGGCAATCAGGCGCTCGAGGAATTCGTACATGCGCTCGCGGCGCAGCGTGACTTTCACGCCGACCGGATAGTTCTCGCGCATCTTGAAGTTCGCGATGGCCTTGCCGGACTTGGTCACGATCGGCTTCTGGCCGGAGATCGCGACCATGTCGGCCACGGCGTGCTCGATGATCTTCTTGTCGGCCGTGGCTTCGCCCACGCCCATGTTGAGCGTGATCTTGGCAATGCGGGGCACCGCCATCGCGTTGCAGGACAGCTTCTTCTGCAGCGCGGGGCTGATCTTTTCGCGGTACTGGGTCTGTAGGTTCGACATGACTTCGCTCGTTTACCGGTCCACAACTTCGCCGCTGGACTTGAACACGCGCACTTTCTTGCGCGCGGCGCCTTCGCCGATCACCTTGAAACCGATGCGGTCGCCCTTCTTGGCGTCCGGGTTCCACAGGCGCAGGTTCGAGGCCTGGATCGGCATTTCCTTCTCGATGATGCCGCCCGACACGCCCGCGTTCGGATTCGGCTTCTGGTGTTTCTTGACCACGTTGATGCCCTCGACCAGCACCTTGCCGGTCGGCAGCACGGCGTTGACGGTGCCGCGACGGCCCTTGTCCTTGCCCGTGGTGACGACGACTTCGTCGCCCTTCTTGATCTTGTTCATGCGTGCCTCAGAT
>JANNKD010000191.1:0-2584 GCA_031396115.1 Gammaproteobacteria bacterium | reverse complement strand
CGGGCCGTGGTGCAGAGCGCCGGCTGGTCGTACCGCCTGCCGGGACAGCGCATCAAGGACGAGTTCAACCGCCACGGCGCGCTGCTGGTGCAGATGCTGCGCTACACGCAGTCGCTGATCACGCAGATGTCGCAGACGGCGGTCTGTAACCGGCACCACTCGATCGACCAGCAGTTGTGCCGCTGGCTGCTGCTGTCGCTGGACCGCCTGCCCAGCAACCAGCTGACCATGACGCAGGAGCTGATCGCCAACATGCTCGGCGTGCGCCGCGAAGGCGTCACCGATGCCGCCAGCAAGCTGCAGAAAAAGAACGTGATCGAATACCACCGCGGACAGATCACGGTGCTGGACCGGCCGAAGCTGGAGGAGCTGTGCTGCGAGTGCTACGCCGTGGTCAAGAGGGAAACCGATCGGCTGGCGGGCCTGGCCCCGGCCCGCGGCGTGCCGGCAGCGATGGCCTGAAAACCCGCGCTCAGTGCGCGGAGAGCGTGACGGCGGTCAGCACCAGCTCGCGGGTCACGGCATAACGGACGATGACCGGGCCGCTGCCCGGCTCCAGCAACCGCACGTCGCCGACCGGCCGCACCGCGAAGCTGTTGCGCTCCAGGTGGGGGCCGCCGAAATCCAGGGCCACGTCGCGAAATTCCAGCCACTGCTGCGTCACTTCGTACTGGCACTTGTAGAACGCTTCCTTGGCGCTGAACAACAGCGTGGCCACGGTCGCGTGGATCGCCCGCGGCAGGCGGTCCAGCCAGTCGACCTCCTCGCGCAGCAGCACCTGGCTCCACTCATCGCGCGACACGGCGCCGATCCTTTCCGCATCGATGCCGATGGCGCGGAAGCGCCGCCGCTCGCCGACCGCGGCAGCGCAGAAACCGTCCGTGTGCGTGATGCTCCCGGTCAGCGGCTCCGGCCAGCGGGCCCGCCGGTCTTCGCGCACGCCGATCGGGCAATCCACCACGCCGAACCTGGCGGCGGCATGTCGCGCGCAGATCCGGCCGGCGGCAAATTCGGCGGCCCGCAGCGGCGTCGCCGGTCCGCCCGGCAGCCGTTCGCCGTCCAGCAGCAGCGCGGGATCGCCGGTCCCGGCCAGTTCGGCCGTGGCCACGGCCGGTGGCAGCAGGGCCTGGAACAGCTCGGACATCCGGGGCGGGTTCATCGCGACGAGCAGACTGAATTGAGCGCTGGATAGCGTCTGTTCGCCATCGCACGGACCGAGGCCGGCGCCGCCTCGAAGGCGTACAATGTGCGGTATCGAACCCAGACGGGACCGTCAGTCGATCCGGGGCCGCCTTGCACGAAACTCCCTCGCCGCTGCAAAACCACCTGCTCGCCGCCCTGCCGGACGACGTCCGCGGCCGCCTGGTGCCGCACCTCGACCGGGTGACACTGGCGCTGGGCAAGGTGTTGTACGAGCCCGGTGACGTGATGCGCTACGTGTACTTCCCTGCCGACTCCATCGTCTCGATGCTGTACGTCATGGAGAACGGCGCCTCGGCCGAGATCTCGGTGGTCGGCAACGAGGGCGTCGTCGGCATCTCCCTGTTCATGGGCGGCGAAAGCACGCCGAGCCGCGCCGTGGTGCAGAGCGCCGGCGCGGCCTACCGCCTGCCGGCGAACGTGCTCAAGGAAGAGTTCAACCGCCACGGCGACCTGACCTTGCTGATGCTGCGCTACACGCAGGCCCTGATCACGCAGATGGCCCAGACCGCGGTCTGCAACCGCCATCACCGCATCGACCAGCAGTTGTGCCGCTGGCTGCTGCTGTCGCTGGACCGCCTGCCCGGCAACCAGCTCACCATGACGCAGGAGTTGATCGCCAACATGCTCGGCGTGCGCCGTGAAGGGGTGACCGACGCCGCCACGCACCTGCAGGACCTGGGCGTCATCGAGTACCGGCGCGGGGTGATCACCGTGCTCGACCGGCACCAGCTGGAACAGTTGAGCTGCGAGTGTTATGCCGTGGTCAGGATGGAATCCGACCGCCTGCTGGACTACCTGCCCGGCCGCGCCGCCGCCGCCGCCGGCCACCCCGCCGGGAACTGATTCCCCGGCGCGTTCTGCGCCCTTCCGAACAGACCCGCGGGGCGCACCCGATGAAACTGGGGCATCGGGACAAACGGAGCGCGGAGTGTTCACTGTATGCAGGGCCGTGTGCGGACTGCTGTTGTGGTCCGGCGCGCTCAGCGCTGCGGCGGCGGATCGCCCGCAGTTCCCGATCGCCGGCGGTGGCGTTACCCAGCCGCTGCTGCTATCGCTCAGCACAGACCGGCGCTTCTCGGGCAGCATGCGCGACGGCATGGGCATGGACTACCGGCTGAGCGCGCTGGGCGGCCTGCAGCTCAATCTCTACTCCCGGCGCGATGCCGCGAGCGCGGGCCGGAGCTGGAACCTGAACGCCGAGACGCCGGACGCGACGGCGTTCTGGCTGCTCGGTGGCTCACTCGACGTGGCGCGCGACCGCAAGGATCGCCAGGAGGTCGTGTTCGTGCCGCGGCTGCTGCTGGATTTTGATGCACTGACCGGGCGCGACGACGGGCTCCAGGCTTTCGTGCAATACGCGCCCTGGCATTCATCGCCGGGC
>JANNKD010000155.1:0-2564 GCA_031396115.1 Gammaproteobacteria bacterium | reverse complement strand
TGCCGCCCGACCAGCAGGACCGTGCGCGCAAGCTGGGCCTGGCGCTGGCCGCGATCACGCGCCTGCTGCTGCTGTTCTCGCTGGCCTGGATCATGGGGCTGACCAAGCCGCTGTTCGCGGTGCTCGGCATGGAGATCTCGGTGCGGGACCTGATCCTGATCGTCGGCGGCCTGTTCCTGCTGGCCGCCGGCCGGCGACCAGCCGGCGGCGATCGACGCGCTGGTGCGCGGGCTCAAGGACGGCCTGTCGCACCAGACCCTGCTCGGCGTCACCGGCTCGGGCAAGACCTTCACCATCGCCAACGTGATTTCGCGCCTGCAGCGGCCGACGCTGGTGCTGGCGCCGAACAAGACCCTGGCCGGGCAACTGTACGGCGAGTTCCACGAGTTCTTCCCGGACAACGCCGTCGAGTACTTCGTCTCGTACTACGACTACTACCAGCCCGAGGCCTACGTCCCGTCGACCGACACCTACATCGACAAGGACAGCTCGATCAACGAGCACATCGAGCAGATGCGCCTGTCGGCGACCAAGGCGATCCTGGAGCGGCGCGACGCCATCATCGTGGCCTCGGTCTCGGCGATCTACGGCCTGGGCGACCCCGAGCAGTACTTCCAGATGGTGCTGCACCTGGTCAAGGGCGGGAAACTGGGCCAGCGCGAACTGCTCAAGCGCCTGACCGACATGCAGTACACGCGCAACGACATCGAGTTCAAGCGCGCCACCTACCGCGTGCGCGGTGACGTCATCGACATGCACCCGGCCGAATCGGACGACGAGGCGGTGCGCATCGAGCTGTTCGACGACGAGATCGAGTCGATCACCGTGTTCGACCCGCTCACCGGCGAACTCAAGCGCAAGGTGCCGCGCTACACCGTGTTCCCGGCCACGCACTACGTCACTCCTCGCGAACGGGTGCTCGAGGTGGTGGACGAGATCATGGCCGAGCTGCGCGAGCGGCTCGACGTGCTGAAGAAACAGAACAAGCTGGTCGAGGCGCAGCGGCTGGAGCAGCGCACGTTGTTCGATCTCGAGATGATCCGGGAAGTCGGCTACTGCAACGGCATCGAGAACTACAGCCGCTTCCTGTCCGGCCGCAAGCCCGGCGAGCCGCCGCCGACCCTGTTCGACTACTTGCCGTCCGATGCGCTGGTCGTGGTGGACGAAAGCCACGTCACCGTCCCGCAGCTCGGCGCCATGTTCAAGGGCGACCGCTCGCGCAAGGAGACGCTGGTCGAGTACGGCTTCCGCCTGCCGTCCGCGCTCGACAACCGGCCCCTGAGATTCGAGGAGTTCGAGCGCCTGGCGCCGCAGATCGTCTTCGTGTCGGCGACGCCGGGGCCGTACGAGCAGCAGCGGGCGGGACAGGTCGCCGAGCAGGTGGTGCGGCCGACCGGCCTGGTGGACCCCGAGGTCGAGGTGCGCCCGGCTTCGACCCAGGTGGACGACCTGCTCGGCGAGATCCGCCTGCGTGCCGAACGCCATGAGCGCGTGCTGGTCACGGTGCTGACCAAGCGCATGGCCGAGGACCTGACCGACTACCTGCACGAGCACGGCGCCAAGGTGCGCTACATGCATTCCGACGTGGACACGGTCGAGCGCGCCGAGATCATCCGTGACCTGCGACTGGGCGCCTTCGACGTGCTGGTGGGCATCAACCTGCTGCGCGAGGGCCTCGACCTGCCGGAGGTGTCGCTGGTCGCCGTGCTCGACGCCGACAAGGAGGGTTTCCTGCGTTCGGAGCGTTCGCTGATCCAGACCTCCGGCCGCGCCGCGCGCAACCTCAACGGCCGCGTGATCTTCTACGCCGACCGCACCACCGACTCGATGAAGCGCGCGCTCGGCGAGATGGACCGGCGGCGCGAGAGGCAAAGGGTCCACAACACGCAGCACGGCATCACGCCCAAGGGCATCCGCAAGGCGGTGGCCGATGTGCTGCACGCCGGCTACGAGGAGTTGTCGGCGCAGCGCATGCTGCAGGCGGCGGAGGACGGGGCGGCCTACGCCAAGCTGCCCCCCGAGAAGCTCGGCCGGCTCATCACCAAGCTGGAGAAGGAGATGCTGGCCGCGGCGCAGAACCTGGAATTCGAGCTCGCGGCGCGCAAGCGCGACGAGATCCGCAAGCTGCGCGGGACGGCGCTGGGGAAATAGGGTATCTTTCGCGCCCTCGAACACCGTAGGCGCGTAGCTCAGTTGGTTAGAGCACCACCTTGACATGGTGGGGGTCGGAGGTTCGAGTCCTCTCGCGCCTACCACCTTACAGCCCGCTTTTGCGGGGTCGTGTAGGCTGGCCGTCCAGGGTTTCAGGGGCCCGCACTTGAGCGCCGACAAGTACCGCCGGTTTCTAGCCACAGGCGAATGGCTGTTCCGCGAGGGTGACCCGGGCGACACCGCCTTCGTCATCGAGAACGGCCTGCTGGAAATCTGCCGCGAGCAGGACGGCCAGCGCG
Organism: Gammaproteobacteria bacterium; assembly: GCA_031396115.1. Taxonomy (GTDB): domain Bacteria; phylum Pseudomonadota; class Gammaproteobacteria; order Nevskiales; family Nevskiaceae; genus JACPFV01. Next base: position 114 of record JANNKD010000155.1, on the reverse strand, counting down.
AACGCATCGCCCAACTCGGCCCCGGCGACATGCTCGGCGAGATGTCGCTGATCGATAAATTGCCGCGCTCGGCCTCGGCGTTCGCCCGCCTGCCGACCCGCCTGCGCGTCATAA
>JANNKD010000145.1:0-16426 GCA_031396115.1 Gammaproteobacteria bacterium | reverse complement strand
CTGCTCGACGCGCAGCGCGCCACGGTGCGTGCGGCCCGCGAACGCGCGGTTGCCATGCGCCAGCTCCCCGACCCGATGCTGCTTGCGGGCGTGACCAACCTGCCGGTCAACGGCGAAGACCGCTACAGCCTGTCGGCGGATTTCATGACCATGACCGGCGTCGGCGTCATGCAGGAATTCCCGCTGCCCGGCAAGCGCCGCCTCAGGGGACGCGCCGAGAGCCTGATGGCCGACGCCGGCGACGCCAGGCTGGCCGCGCTCGAGCGCGCCGTGCGCCGCGACACCGCGATGGCCTGGATCGAAGTGTGGTTCCTGGAGCGCGCCGCCGAACTGGCGCAGGCCATGGTGGGTGAGGCCGAACGCGAGCGCAGCGCCGCGGAGATCGCCTACCGCTCCGGCCGCGTGCCGCAGGCCGACGTGCTGGCCGCCGACGTGGAACTCGAAATGCTGCGCGACCGCGTGCGCAAGCTGGAGCAGGACGCGGCCGAGGCGCGCGAGCAGCTGACGCGCTGGACTGGACGGCCGGTGAATGCGCCGGTGGCCGCCGCCGTGCCCGACTTGCCCGAACCCCCGGCGCTCGAGACGCTGCTGGCGGCGCTCGAGCGTCATCCGGAACTCACCGAGGCGGCGTTCGAGGTCGCCTCCGCCGACAACGCCGTGGCGCAGGCGCGGCAGAACTACTGGCCGGATTGGCGGGTTGAGGCGATGTACGGCTGGCGCCCGGACTTCGACGAAATGGTGACGGTGCAGGTCGGCATCGACATCCCCGTATTCCGCGGCAACCGCCAGGACCGCGAAGCGGTTGCAGCGCGCGAATCGCTCGGTGCAAGCCAGGCGATGCGCGAGGACATGGCGCGCCGGATACAGGCGATGGCGGCGAGCGCGCACCGCAGCTGGTCCCAGGCCCGCGCGCGCCTGACCCGCTACGACGAAGCGATCGTGCCGCGCGCCGCGGCGCGCGCCGAGGCGGCGCTCGCCGCGTATCGCACCGGCAAGGCCGAGCTCGACAGCGTGCTGATGGCGCGCCGCGGCGCGCTCGACGCCTCGCTGATGCGGCTGGAACTGCAAATGGATGTGCTGAAGCGGCTCGCCGAGCTGCGCTACCTGAATGCGGAAGGAGCCTGACATGAGCACGCGCACCTGGATTCTCGTGGCAGTGGTGGCCGTGGCGCTTGCCGCGGGCGGCTGGTGGTTCGTCCGCAAGCCGGAGGCGCCGGCGATGTCCGACGAGCACGGGGCGAAATCCCCGCAGGGCGAACCCAAAGTCCTTTACTACTACGACCCGATGCGCCCGGACGTGCAATTCGACGCGCCGGGCAAGTCGCCGTTCATGGACATGGACCTCGTGCCGAAATACGCGGGCGAATCCGGCGCGGACGGCGACGTCGTGGTCGAGATCGATCCACGCATGGCGCAGAACCTCGGCATCCGCACCGAACCCGTCACGCTGGGCAGCTTCTCGCACAGTTTCGACGCGGTCGGCGCGGTCGAAGCGGATGAGCGCCTGATCTACGCGCTCGAATCGCGCGCCGAGGGCTGGGTGGAGCGGCTCAACGTGCGCGCGGTCGGCGACCGGGTGCGCCGCGGCCAGCTCGTGGCCGGGGTGTTCTCGCCGGAGCTGTACTCGGCCCAGGAGGAACTGGCCCTCGCCGTGAAGAGCGGTGACGCGGACCTGATCGCCGCCAGCCGGCAACGGCTGCTGCTGCTCGGCGCGTCGGCAGGCCAGATCCAGCAGGTCGCCGAATCCGGCAAGGCGCAGCGCCAGACGCGGATCGTTGCGGCGAACAACGGCGTGGTCACCGAACTCAACGTGCGCGAGGGCCAGAAAGTCATGCCGGGCATGCCGATCATTCGGATTGCCGACCTGTCGCGGGTCTGGATCACGGTGGAAGTGCCGGAGTCCCTGTCCTCGTGGCTGCGCCAGGGCGGCAAAGCGGAAGCGCGCCTGTCGGCCCTGCCGGGCCGCACGTTCGAGGGTCGAGTGGACTACGTCTATCCGGACCTGGACACGGCTACCCGCACGGTTCGCGCCCGGCTGGTGTTTCAGAACCGCGACGCGGCGCTGAAACCGGGCATGTACGCCAACGTGGCGCTGCTCGCCGGAACCCGGCAGAACGCCTTGCAGGTGCCGACCGAAGCCGTGATCCGCACCGGCAAGCGCACGGTCGTGATCGTGGCCGAAGCCGAGGGCCGCTTCCGACCCGTGGAAGTGACGCTGGGTCCGGAGCACGAAAGCGCCATCGTCATCCTTGATGGACTCGAGGAGGGCCAGAACGTGGTCACGTCGGGCCAGTTCCTGATTGATTCCGAGGCGAACCTGCGCGGCGCCTACAAGCGCCTCGAAGGCGGCCCGGCGCCGGCGCCCTCGCATGGTGCCCATGGCGCGCCCGAAGCCCCGGAGAAGCAACCGTGATCGCTCGCCTGATCCACTGGTCCGTCCGCAACCGCTTCCTGGTGCTGATGGCGAGCATCATTGCCACCGGCTGGGGCACCTACGCGACGCTGACCACGCCGCTGGATGCACTACCCGACCTCTCGGACGTGCAGGTGATCATTCGCACCATGTATCCGGGCCAGGCGCCACAGGTGGTGGAGAACCAGGTCACCTACCCGCTGACCACCACGATGCTGTCGGTGCCGTACGCCAAGGCGGTGCGCGGGTACTCCATGTTCGGCGACTCGTTCGTATACGTGCTGTTCGAGGACGGCACCGATCTCTACTGGGCGCGATCGCGCGTGCTGGAATACCTCTCGCAGGTGCAGGGGCGGCTCCCCGCCATGGCCGAGACCTCGCTGGGGCCGGATGCGACCGGCGTGGGCTGGATTTACGAGTACGCGCTGGTGGACCGCACCGGCAAGCGCGACATCAGCGAGCTGCGCGCGATCCAGGACTGGTTCCTGAAGTTCGAGCTCAAGAGCGTGCCCAACGTCGCCGAGGTCGCCACCATCGGCGGCTTCACGCGTCAGTACCAGATCGTGCTCGATCCCGACCGGCTGCGCGCCTTCCGCCTGCCGATGGAAACCGTGGTCGAAGCGATCCAGAAAGCCAACTCGGAAGTGGGCGGCTCGGCGCTCGAGCTGGCGGAAGCCGAATACGTGGTCCGGGCGCACGGCTACCTGCAGTCGCTGGACGATTTCCGGATGATCCCGGTCGGCCTCGGCGAAAGCGGCACGCCGATCCTGCTGCGGGACGTGGCGTGGGTGCAGGTCGGTCCCGAACTCCGGCGCGGGATTGCCGAGCTCAACGGCGAGGGCGAAGTGGTGGGCGCCGTCGTCGTGCTGCGCTTCGGCACGAACGCGCTGGAGACCCTCCGCGCGGTCAAGGCCAAGCTGGAAAAGCTCAAGGCCGGATTGCCGGAAGGCGTGGAGGTGGTCGAGACCTACGACCGCTCCGACCTGATCGAGCGCGCCGTCGGCACGCTGACCCGCAAGCTGGTCGAGGAGTTCATCGTCGTCGCGCTGGTGTGCGCGGCGTTCCTGTTCCACCTGCGCTCGTCGCTGGTCGCGATCATCACGCTGCCGCTGGGCATCCTGGTGTCCTTCATCGTCATGCGCCAGCAGGGCATCAACGCCAACATCATGTCGCTGGGCGGCATCGCCATTGCGATCGGCGCGATGGTGGACGCGGCCATCGTCATGATCGAGAACGCGCACAAGAAGCTGGAGGCGTGGCGGCACCAGCACGGCGCCGATCCGGAGGGCGAGACTCGAGAGAAGCTGCTGGCGGACGCGGCGGCGGAAGTCGGCCCGGCCCTGTTCTTCAGCCTGCTGATCATCACGCTGTCCTTCGTCCCGGTGTTCACGCTGCAGGCGCAGGAAGGCCGTCTGTTCTCGCCGCTCGCCTTCACCAAGACCTACGCCATGGCAGCGGCGGCCGGGCTGTCGGTGACGCTGGTGCCGGTGCTGATGGTGTATTTCATCCGCGGCAAGATTCGTGACGAGCTCGCCAACCCGCTCAACCGCGGACTGATCGCCGCGTATCGGCCGGTGCTGGAATGGGTGCTGTCGCGGCCCTGGACCACGCTCGGCATCGCCGCGCTGGCCATCGCGATCACCGCCTGGCCGATCGCGCGCCTCGGCAGCGAGTTCCTGCCGCCGCTGTACGAAGGCGACCTGCTGTACATGCCGACCACCTTGCCCGGCTTCTCGCCGGCCAAGGCCTCGGAAATCCTCCAGCAGACCGACCGGATCATCAAGACGTTTCCCGAGGTGCATCACGCCTTCGGCAAGATCGGGCGCGCCGAAACGGCGACCGACCCCGCCCAGCTCGAGATGATCGAGACCACCGTGCGCCTGAAACCGCTGGAGGAATGGCGCGAGGGCATGACGGTCGAGAAACTGATCGCCGAAATGGACGCCTCGCTCAAGATTCCGGGCATGGGCAACATCTGGGTCCAGCCGATCCGCAACCGCATCGACATGCTGGCGACCGGCATCAAGTCGCCGGTGGGCATCAAGGTGGCCGGCCCGGATCTCGCCGTCATCGAAAGGGTCGGCACCGAGATCGAGACCGCGCTCAAGAACGTGCGCGGCACCGCTTCGGCCTTCGCCGAGCGCGTTTCAGGCGGCCGGTACATCGACATCGTGCCGGACCGCCTGGCCGCGGCGCGCTTCGGCCTCAACATCGAAGACCTGCAGCGCATCGTCGCCATGGCGGTCGGCGGCGAGAACATCGGCGAGACCGTCGAGGGCCTGTCGCGCTTCCCGATCAACGTGCGCTATCCGCGCGAGTTGCGCGACTCGGTGAAGGACCTTCGCGAGCTGCCGATCGTGACGATGCGCGGCGAGACCGTCACCCTGGGCCAGCTCGCGCGGATCGGGATCGTGGACGGGCCGCCAATGATCAAGAGCGAAAACTCGCGCCCGGCGGGTTACGTGTACGTGGACATCCGCGGGCGCGATCTCGGCTCCTATGTCACCGACGCCCAACGCGCCGTTGCCGAGCAGGTCTCAGTGCCCGCCGGATACTCGATCACCTGGTCCGGCCAGTTCGAGTACCTGGAGCGCGCCGCGAAGCGCCTGCGCATCGTCGTGCCGTTCACGCTGGCCATCATTTTCGTGCTGCTGTACCTGACCTTCCGCGACCCGGTCGAAGCGTTGCTGCTCATGGTGACGCTGCCGTTCGCGCTGGTCGGCGGGCTGTGGCTGCTGTACGCGCTCGGCCATAACCTGTCCATCGCTTCCGGCGTCGGCTTCATCGCGCTGGCGGGGGTGGCCGCGGAGTTCGGCGTGGTGATGCTGATCTACATCGATCACGCGGTCCGCGACCGCAAGGCCGAAGACCGGATGCGGACCGTCGATGACCTGCGCGCGGCAATCACCGACGGGGCGGTGCTGCGCGTTCGACCCAAGGCGATGACCGTCGCGGTGATCATCGCCGGCCTGCTGCCGCTGTTCATCGGCGGCGGCACCGGCTCGGAGATCATGCAGCGCATCGCCGCGCCGATGATCGGCGGCATGGTGACCGCGCCGCTGCTGTCGATGCTGGTCATTCCGGCCGCGTACCTGCTGATCCGCGGCCGCAAGCTGGGCAAAGGAGGTCAGTCATGAACGCTCCACCGGTGATGTTGTTGCTGCTCTCCTGCCTGTCCATGGCTGCTTGCGTTACCTCGGGCACCGCGATCGCTTCGGCCGACCTGGCGAGCCGGGTCGAGCAGGCCCGCACGCCGGCGGATCTTGCAAATCTCGCGGCCTTCTTCGAGGAGCGGGCAGCGGCGGAGGAGCGTTTCGCCAAGGACTGTCACAAACTGCTGGGCCGCTACGGGAAGATCGTTTCCGTGCCCGGCGTACGCGATCACTACGCGAGCCTGATGAAGAACCATCGCCGCAACGCCGAGGACTATCGCGCGCTGGCGCAAGCCTACCGGCGCCAGGCCGAGCAGGGATCGACGGGCGAGGACATTACTGAGTGACGGTAAGGCGGCGCGCGGCGGCCGGCCCGCCTCGGCGGCAGCGAGCACCCGCTCAAGCCGGGTCCGGGCCGTCGCCCTTCATGCTGTCCAGCGCCAGTCCAGGATCTCCGGCATATCGTCGCCATGCTTACCGATTCAGTAGCTTGTGGCGTTGCACGGTCGACACACGGCGGCCACTAGGCCAGGAACAGTCATGAAAATCCTTCTCACCATTCTGCTCACATTGCTGGCGGCCGCGGCCATCGCCACTGGCGTCATTCACGGCGGCGGCTTGACCAACTTCGCCGCCGACGAGCCGCACGCGGAGTTGATCAACGGCGTGATCGCCTTCACGCGCGAGCGCTTCATCGCCGCGCGCAGCGAGGACATCAAAGTGCCAGACCTCGCCGACCCGCAGCGGATCGCGGACGGAGCGGCGCACTACGTACCGATGTGTTCCGGCTGTCATTTGGGACCGGGCACGCAGGACACCGAAATCCGCCGCGGCCTGTATCCGCAACCACCCAACCTGGCGCAGCCGGCCGGCCATGCCGGCGGCCACGACCACTCGGATATGCAGAAAGCCGCGGCGCGCCAGTTCTGGATCATCAAGCACGGCATCAAGATGACCGGCATGCCGGCCTGGGGCGCAACGCACGACGACGAAGCCATCTGGGGTCTGGTCGCGTTCCTGCAAAAGCTGCCGGAAATGTCACCCGAGAAATTCGCTGCGCTGAGCCAAGGCGCGGGTGCAGGCGGACACGGGCATAGCGGCGACCATGAGCACGGCATGAAACCGGAGGACATGAAGGGAATGGAGGGAATGCAGACGCCGGCCGGTTCCGCTCCTGCCGGCCATGTGGACCCGCCCGGCGCAAAACCGCACGGCCACGGCGAAACCAAGAAGAAGGAAAGCGAGCACGAGGACGGCGGCCATGCGCACTGAGTTGGGCAAGCCTGACGATTGGAGCTTTTTCGCCGGCACTGTATCAGCGCCATCTTTGACCTCCTGCGCGACCCTGAGCTCGTTCGGCAGCACGGGCGCCAATGACGATGGCCGAATGAGCCGCGACGAGGCCACCCGATCGCCTGAACTATCGGCTGCCTTCGGACGAGCCATGGGTCCAAGCCGTCATCTGAAGAAAAGCGATCAGCACACCGATGAACACCAGCACTAAAGCTGGCCATCCACCTAGGAGATTCACAATGTCACAGCAAAACAGACTCACCCGATCAAACCGTTTCACTTTATCGGCCTGCTCCATGGCAATCGCCGCCGCGGTCATGGCCGTAACCCCAATAAGGGCGAGTGCAGACGAATCGCCGCATGAACACGACGCCAAGTCCATGCCTGCCGACCATCATTCGAAGATGGGCGGCATGAAACACATGGACGGGATGTCCATGACCGGCGATGCGGACTATGACTTCGCGGCCAATATGCGCATGCATCACCAGATGGCGGTTGACATGTCGCAAGCCCAGCTCAAGAACGGCAAAAATCCGGAGATGCTCAAAATGGCCAAGGACATCATCGGCGCACAAAAGAAAGAAATCGCCGAGTTGGAGCGGTGGCTGGCAGCGCACAAGAAGCCATCTGAGGCGATGCCGAAGTCGAAATAGCACGCCGCATCATTGAAAGAAACGGCCGTGCCGGTCCGGACAGCAATCCACTGCCGGTCCGGCCGGCCTGTTCGCCGCCTCACGGCCGCGCCGAAAAGCAGGAGGATTCCCATGAACACCGATACTGAGGGTCCGAGGTCTCAGGGCGATCGCTACATCCCGGCCCTGGCGTATCGCTGGCTCACGCCGCTGTACGACCCGGTGGTTCAGTGGACCACGCGCGAGCGCGCGTTCAAGGCGGCCCTCTTGAAGCAGGCGGAGATTCTCGAGCGGGCCCGCAAGAACGTTTCTGAGACGCGCCGGTTCGCCACGCCGCTGGGCACGATCGCGCTCTACGCCGCTCACAAGCCGGCATGAACCGCCAACCGAAGGAGACAACAATGCACAAGCACGGGATTGCGGGCGTGGGATTGCTACTGCTGGCCGCGGCGATGCCTGCGGCGACGCGGGACCTGAAGGATCCCGTCGGAACGGCAGAGGCGTTCAGCGCGGCGCTGGCCACCGGAGATGAAGCTACGGTGAAACGGCTGCTGGCGCCGGACGTGTTGATCTATGAGTCCGGTGGCCAGGAAAGCTCGCGCGACGAATACGCCGCCCACCACATGAAGGCCGACATGGCCTACCTGGCCCATTTGCAGAGTCAGGTCATCGAACGCAAGCAGGGCACGAACGGCGATCTGGCCTGGGTCGCCACGCGCACGCGCATCACCGGCACGCAGAAGGACAAGCCGGTGGACCTTCACAGCACCGAAACCCTAGTGTTAAGGCGCGACCCGGAGGGCTGGCGCATTGTGCACTTGCAGTGGTCGTCGCGTCCGGCAGTGCCCAAGGCAAAATAAGCCTACGCCGCATCCGCATGGTCCCGGCACTCAACGCGCCGCTCATTGCGCGGACATCGCTGCGGGTTACTTTTCTCCCTGCGCACCGCTCGATGCGCTGCGTTCAGCCGTCTGGCGATGCGCCTCCGCGAGCGCCTCGTATGCGCGTGCATTGCGCTCGTGGCCTTCGATCAGCTGCTCGTAGTGGCCGCGGATCAAGGGCGAAGTGCCCGGCACGCCGATGAGCCCCGACGGAAGGCGCATCAGGCGGTGCCGCTGTTGCCGGCATTCTTCGGCCTTGTCCTTGGCCACCTGGGCCTCCTGGGCATAATAGGCGGCGAGGCTTTCGTGGTCGGCGCTGGTGCGGGCTTGTTCGACAGCCTCCGCCACGTTGGCGCGCGTGATGCCGGTTCCACCAGCGGTTGCGCAGCCGCCCAGACCCACGGCCGCGGCGATCAGTACCAGTGACAGTTCAGCAACGCAGTAACGTCGGAACGTGAAGTGGCTCATGGGCAAGCGCGATTTCGCGCGCATCTCGTGAGCTGCATGGTCGCGACGGTAATGACACTCCCCGCTGCCCGCATTGACCTGGATCAACCAGCGGGATCAACGGGTTTCGCGTACTTCCCGGGATCCGCTTGAAACGCCTGGTGGCACTTGGCCGAGCAGAAGTGATACGTCGAGCCCTGATAGTCCACCTTCGCGAAGGCTTTCGGCTCTTCGATGGACATTCCACACACGGGATCTTTCGTCATTGGGTCCTCCATCAGCCGTAGCGATGCGTGGCCCCGAGCCCGTGCAGGAACACCATCATGGCGGCCTCGAGCAACGCGAGTGGTCCGTCAATCCCGGTGCATCACGGTTCCCGGTGCATCACGGTTCCCGGTGGTTGGCCGGCGCGCAGAATCCCTGCGCCGGGACGCCCAGCGCCGAGTTGAATTTGCTCGACAGGTTCTGGAAGGCGATGAGCCCGGTCAATTCCACGATGGCGTCGTCGGCGAAATGCCGGCGCAATTGCGTCATCAGTTCGTCGCTCACACCGCGGTCCGGATAGGTCACGGCTTCCGTGTATTCGAGAGCCGCTCTTTCCCTTGCGTCGAAGACATCGCAGGCTCGCCACTGATCCAGCGCGTCGACCTTCTGCATTGAGCCAGCACGCTTTGCCAGCGTGGCCGAGTTCAGATCCAGGCAGAAGCGGCAGTGATTGATCTGGGAGACACGAACGGTGACCAGAGACCGCAGCGCGGGATCGAGCGGACTGCCCCGCCGGTCCAGCACCCCGTACAGCGCCGCGACCGCGAGAAACAGTTTCGGCACCCGCGCCCAGACCAGCGCCGGCTTGAGCACCTGGCCGTACTTGCGCTGCTGGTTCCAGAAGAATGGCCGCAGATACCAAGGGTATTGCGCCAACGGCCTTTCTGGGATTCGCATGCTCACAGGAGCAAGCTATCGCCGGCAGGGGCTTTTCACATTGACTCATGTCAGTTGACGCCTCATGCCCCGTTCTGGTGCATAACCCATTGATTTGGGTCAACGCTTGCTCGGCCTCCCGATGCGAACATTGTCTGCGGTAGCCACCGATTGCCTTCCATTCAGGAGCCTCGCCATGACGTTCAAACTCAAACCCATCCTTGCCCCCGCGATGCTGATGCTGGCGCTCGCAGCGGCGCCGCTGTCCGCCATCGGTGACGATAAGGCCCCGATGCCGCAGACCAAGGGCATGAAGGACATGGACCCAAAGCTGCACGATCAGGCCGCAAAGGATCCGTACGAGGACTGCGTGCCCAACCCGGACAAGGCCGCGAAGCAGGCCGAGCATCCGATGCCGGAAACCAAGGGCATGAAGGGCATGGACCCGAAGGCTCATGAAATGGATTGCCCGGAAGGCCATGTACGCAAGACGGACAAGACCAAGCACGTTCACAAGACTCCGGGCGGCTGAGGCGCTTCTTCGCGGACCGATCCGGCGCAGAGACTCAGGTGGTGGCCAGGGCGGCGAAGGCCAGCGCTGCATCGTCGACCATGCGACGAGTACACCAGGCCGCGTAGCTTCGTCCGAAGAGGTGCCCGAGCCCGCGGGCGAAGCCGCGCGGCGGAAGCTGGTAGTCGATGAATACCACCAGGCGCGAGCGCTGCCCCAGGACGGAAATGGTAAAGCCCATGCGATAGGCGCCGATCACCAGCAAGTGTGTTACGCCGCGGGTCTCCCAGGTCTTGCGGAGCGGAGGCTCCCGCTCGGTAACAACCTCGTCCACCGCAAGGCGCAAACCGAATACGCGTCCGCTGACGCGGATCAGCGATCCGACCGCCTGTCCCTGCAGCGCGTCCATCTCGACTCGCATCGTCGCGCCGGCCATCATCAGCGAGGGCTTCTCCATGTGGCTGGCGAGCCGGCGATGATCGTCCAGGTGCGCGAACAGCCGCTGTGCATCAACCGCAATATCGATCTCGCTGCGGTGATGAAAGGGATAGGCGGCCGTGTTCACGTGCGGACGCGCAACCGCAGCGCATTGGTGATAACCGACACCGAGCTCAGGTTCATCGCCAACGCCGCGACGGGTCGCCTGCGAACTTGGCCTTGCAGCCCGCGCTGCAGAAATAGACCGGCTTGCCTGCGTGCTGGAGTACGTGCGGCGATTGAACCGTCACGGACATTCCGCACACGGGATCTTTCAGGGAGGGGTGGCTAGGTTTTGGTCCGTTCATCGCTTTCTCGGTGAAATGTCGAAGTGTTGTTCTCTCGCAGGTAGAACCACAGGCCGGCAAGCCAAAGGAGTCCTGGCAGCAACAGCAGCCAGCGGAAATCCGAGTGCAGCACGAAGTTTGTCGCACTCATCAGCGCAACGCCGGCTGCGCCGGCCAATGAAAGGGCGAGAAGGGTTCCGGGCTCCCGTCGTGCGAGCAAGCGGTACGCCGTCAGCACTGTCAGTGCGCCGGCGGCGACCATGAACCCGCCCAATACGTCGAACACATGGCCGAGCCAGCGCTCCAGATCGGGCGCGACAGCTCGGATCGACTCGAGCGAGCTGCCGATGTAGCGCGAATCTTCTGGCAGAATAGCTGGGCGAAGGAACAGGAAATACGCGCCAAGCGCGACGAGCCACAGGCCGCAGGCGACGAACACCTTGCCCGACGACGGCAGGCGCATGTCAGTTGCAGCAGCCACCCTAGGGTCTTGCACGACTGGCGCAGCGGGCGCAGGTCATTCCCGTCACTTTCAGATGTTCAGCTTGCATGTCGATGTTCCTGTTTTCAAAGGCCCGCTCGGCATCCGCCGGGAATCCTTTCTGCGACAGTAGCTCCCCGCCGCCAGCGGTGCGGTGCGGTGGTGCACATGGCGAAAGGCTACGCTGGGCACTATGTCCAGCAGGTTTGATAGAGCGTCGGCCTTCGCATTCGCGGTGCGGGTCGTGGCGATCTCGTTTGTATTGCACTTCGCCTGGGAGTGGGTGCAGTGCCGACCGTATTTCGTGCACGCGGCGGTGGCGCCCACGAAGGCCGCAATGCTCGTGGCAACGCTCGGCGATCTGGGCCTGACACTGCTGGCGTACCTGGGGACCGCAGTGGCGACACGGGCCTGGGATTGGCCGCTGCGCCCCTGGGGCTGGCGTACCTGGTTGGCCCTTGAGGTGTCCGCCATCGGCTGGTCTCTGTTGGTCGAGTGGGGAGCGCTAGGCACCGGCCGCTGGAGTTACACGGATGCTGCCCCGTTGCTGCCAGGCACTTCGATGTCCATTCTTCCACTACTGCAATTGGTCCTGCTGTTCCCAGCGAGTTTTGGGTTGGCGCGAGTGGCCGCCAGGTATCTGGGATTTGGCCGCTTCACGCTCGGGGCGCACCGCTAACGGCGCGTCGCGGCCTTCAGTACGGCGGCGAACTCGGGGTCGAGCCGCAACAGCGACGAGGTCTGCTTCTGGATGCGGCCCTGCGCGTCGAGCAGCGTGATGACGGTCGAGTGGTTGAACTCACCGTCGGGCAACTGCCGGTACTGGATGTTCAGCGCGGCGGCCAGGCGGCGCGCGTCCTTGGGCCCGGCGCGTGCCAGCGTCCAGCGCCGCAGGTCTACGCCGTGGCGCGCGGCCACTTCGGCCAGCTTCGCCGGCGTGTCGCGCTCCGGATCCAGGCTGACCATCAGCACGCGCAGCCGCCCGCGGCTCGCCTCGGGCAGCTCGCGCTCGAAGCGCTGCATCGTGGAGACCAGCATCGGGCAGACGTGCGGGCAACTGCCGTAGAACATCGTGACCAGCACCGGGCTGCCACGTGCAAGGTCGAGCGCGGCGGGCTTGCCGGCCTGGTCGGTCAGCGGCATCGCGAGCTGGTAGAGCGAGTCGTCGGGTACGGTCGCGGGCGCGACGCCGGCTCCCAGCGCGAGCGCCAGCGCGAGCCCCTGGATGCCCGCCCTTCGACGGCGCTCAGGACATGCTTTCGCGGGCATGACGGCGGATAACAGGCGGTTCATGGCAGGTCCTTGGCGCAGCGGAAGCCGAGGTTGGCCGTGGTGTACGCGGCCTTGAGCGACGACAACATGGCGATGCGCATCATCACGGCGTAGTTTTCCTTCTGTTCCATTGTCATCGCGCCGGCGCCGCAGAATTTCATCAGGTCGGGATCGGAGCCTTGCTCGCGGTTGTCGCCCGAGACCATCATCGCGCCGAAGTCCTCGACCCACTCCCACACCAGGCCGTGCAGGTCCTGCACGCCGTGGACGTTGGCCGGCCCGCGGCCGACGCGCGGCAACGCGGTGCCGGTCTCCGCGTACCAACCGAGGATGCGCTGGCGCCAGACGGGGTCTTGGCGCGCGTCGGTGACGCGCTCGTCGGCGGCGGCCACCCATTCCCATTCGTGCCAGGTTGGTAGCCGCGCGCCTTGCGCGGCGCAGTAGGCGTCGGCCGCGAACCAGCTCACCTGCACGACCGGCGCCTGCGGCACGGCGCTGCCCAGGCCGGCCGGCCCGCCCCAGTGGCGCAGGTAGCCCTCGTCCACGAACAGTTTCGCCGCGCGCCCGCGCTGCCATTGCGGATGCGCCCGCACGAACGCGAGGAACTCGGCGTTGGTCACCGGCGTGCTCGCGAGCTGGTAGCGCCCGATCGTCACGTTCTTGCTGTCGAGCGCTTCCGGCAGCACCGACTGGAACGTGGCGCCCTCGATGCGGCGGTAGTCGGTGCCGGCCGCAGCCGGCAGCGCGGCCAGGCTCAGCGCAAGCGCAAGGACATGGATGCCCGCTTTCGCGGGCATGACGGCGTGCATCAGTGCGCCGCGCCTTCCGGACGCTTGGTGAGCGCGCGGACCTTGGCCACTTCACCCGGCGTGACCGCGCCATCCTGGTTGCCCCAACTGTTCATCGAGTAGGTCAGGATGTTGGCGATCTCGTCGTTGGTCAGCTGGCTCATCGGCGGCATCACCGAGTCGTAGGGCTTGCCGTTGACGGTGACCTTGCCGGTCAGGCCGTTGAGTACGATGCCGATCGCGCGCTCCTTGTCTTTCATCAGGTAGTCGGAGCCGGCCAGCGGCGGGAACACGTTCGCCAAGCCCTCGCCGTTGTTCTGGTGGCAAACCGAGCAGGTGCCGTTGTAGAGCACACCGCCGGCGGCGACCTGCTGTTCCTGGGTCGGTGCGCCGTTGACGGCCGCGGCGGCAGCCGCCGCCACCGGCGCCTGGCTCACAGCCTTGTCGCCGAGGTAGGTGCTGTCCACTTCCTTGCCGGAGTAGATCGCCTTGTTCTCCGGGCCTTCGACCTTCAACAGCGCCAGCGCGCCCTTGTTGAAGGCGCGGAAGATCGAGTGGTCCACCAGCACGTAGGTGCCGGGGACCTCGAGCTTGAACTCGGTGATGGCGGCGCCGCCGGCCGGAATCAGCGTGGTCTGCACGTTCTCCTGGAAGCGCGTGCCACCCTCGAACCACAGCTTGTCGAAGATCTCGCCGATGACGTGGAAGCTCGACACCAGGTTCGGGCCGCCGTTGCCGACGTACATGCGCACGGTTTCACCGACGTTGGCCTTCAGCGCTTTCTCGCCGACCAGCGCGCTCTCGGCGCCGTTGAACAGCACATAGGTCGGGTTCTCGTCGATGGCCTTCTGCATGTCGAACGGCTGGTAACCCTTCTCGCGGTACTTGCCGACCGTGTAGAAGTCGCCCTGCACGACGTAGAACTCGCGGTCGACCTTGCTCAGGCCCTCGGGCGGCTCGACCAGGATCAGGCCGTACATGCCGTTGGCCACGTGCATGCCGACCGGAGCGGTGGCGCAGTGGTAGATGTACAAGCCCTGGTTCAGCGCCTTGAAGGTGAATTGCGACTCGTGGCCGGGCGCGGTGAAGCTCGAGGCCGCACCGCCGCCCGGCCCAGTCACGCCGTGCAGGTCGATGTTGTGCGGCATCTTCGAATCGGGATGGTTCTTGAGGTGGAACTCCACCGTGTCGCCCTGGCGGATGCGGATGAAGCTGCCGGGCACCGTGCCGCCGAAGGTCCAGAACGTGTACTTCACGCCCTCGGAAATCTCCAGGTCCAGTTCGCGCACTTCGAGCTCGACGATGACCTTGGCCGGGTGCTTGCGATTGACGGGCGGCGGCGGCACCAGCGGCGGGCTGGTCAGCACGGCCTTGATCGGCTCGCCCTGCGGCGCGCCGATATCGCCCTTGGCCGAGCCGCCGGTGTCGGCGGCGCTCTCCGAGCGCGGGTCACAGGCGGTCACCAGGGACACGACTGCGAAGAAACTTCCGACAATCACGGCGCGCGACATGGCGACTCCCTGTTTGGGCAACTGCCCGGCATTGGACCACCTGATGCCCACCCCGGCATTGATGCAGGTCAAACCGCCGCGGGCCGGTGGCATGATGGCGCCATGCAATCCGTCCCCGACTACGCCCCCGATGTGCGTCGCGTGCTGTGGCTCACCTTGGTGCTGAACATCGTGGTTTGCGCGATCAAGGCCGCGGTCGGTCTGGCCACCGGTTCGCTGGCCGTGCTGGCCGATGCGCTGCACAGCCTGACCGACGGCGCCAACAACGTGCTCGGCCTGGTGGTGACGAAGTGGTCCACCGAGCCGCCGGACCGCGAGCATCCGTACGGCCACCAGAAATTCGAGGCGCTCGCCGCGCTGGGCATCGCCGCGTTCCTCGGCATCGCCTGCTTCGAGGTGGTCCAGGCCGCGATCGGGCGCCTGCTCGTCGATGCCCCGGGCACCGTGACGATGGACCTGACGGCGCTCGGCCTGCTGGTGCTGGTGCTGGCCGTGAACGTGTTCGTCGCGCTGTACGAGCGGCGCGCCGGCGAGCGCCTGAACAGCCCGCTGCTGCTGGCCGACGCGCACCACACCTTCGGCGACATCTGGATCACGCTCGGCGTGCTGGCCGGCGCCATCGGGTTGTGGCTGCTCGGCTGGCAGTGGCTCGACATCGCGCTCGCCGTGCCGGTGGCGGCGGCGGTGCTGTGGAGCGGCTGGAAAGTGCTGCGCGGCAACCTGCCCTGGCTGGTGGACGAGATGGCCATCGCGCCGGAGTCGGTCCAGAACCTGGCGCTGGCCGTGCCGGGCGTGGTGGATTGCCACGACGTGACCTCGCGCGGACTGATCGGCCGGCAGGTGTTCGTCGAGATGCACCTGATCACCAGCGCCAAGGATGTCGAGACTTCGCACCGCATCACCGAGGAGATCGAGCGGCTGCTCGAGAAACGCTTCGGGCCGGTGCACGCGACCATCCATGTCGAACCGGAGTCGTACGCGGAACGCTGAGGCGCTACGAGGATGCCTGCTCCGCCGCGCGCATCAGCGCGCGCGCCTTGTTCATCGTTTCATCCCACTCGGCCTCGGGCTTCGAATCGGCGACGACGCCTGCCCCGGCCTGCACGTGCACCTTGCCGTCCTTGATCACGGCGGTGCGGATGGCGATGGCCATGTCCATGTTGCCGTCCCACGAGAGATAGCCGACCGCGCCGCCGTAGATACCGCGCTTGACCGGCTCGAGCTCGTCGATGATCTCCATCGCGCGCACCTTTGGTGCACCGGTCAGCGTGCCGGTCGGGAAGGTCGCGGCCAGCGCGTCGAGCGCGTCGAGTCCCTTGCGCAGCGTGCCGGTGACGTTCGACACGATGTGCATGAC
>JANNKD010000037.1:0-10173 GCA_031396115.1 Gammaproteobacteria bacterium | reverse complement strand
GCCTGCACCAGCTGCGCAGCATGCGCATGCCGGCCCACGCGGCGGTGGCCGAGACCGTCAACGCGGTCGCGCTGCTCGAGGCGCACTGGGCGCGCGGCATGGTCAACGCCGTGCTGCGCCGCTACCAGCGCGAGCGCCGCGAGCTCGAAGATGCGCTGCCGACCGATCCCGTGGTCCGCCAGTCGCACCCGACCTGGCTGGTGGATGCGATCCGGCGCGACTGGCCGCGCGTCTGGAAGAAAGTGCTGCTCGAGAACAACGAACAGGCGCCGCTGACGCTGCGCGTCAACCGGCGCCGCGGCTCGGCGACCGCTTACCTGCAGCAGGAGCTGCCGGGAGCGGGATTGCGCGGCCACCTCGTCGCTGGCGCACCCGACGCCATCGCGCTCGACGAAGCCGTGCCGGTGGACGAGTTGCCCGGCTTTGCCGAAGGCCAGGTGTCGGTGCAGGACGCGTCCGCGCAGCTCGCCGTCGAACTGCTCGACCTGAAGGACGGGTTGCGTGTGCTCGACGCCTGCGCCGCGCCCGGGGGCAAGACCGCCCACATCCTCGAGCGCGCCGCCTGCGAGGTGCTCGCGCTCGACGTTGACGCGGCGCGCCTGAAGCGCGTCGAGGAAAACCTTGCCAGGGCGCAGCTCACCGCAACCGTGCGCGCCGGCGATGCACGCGAGCCCAAGGGCTGGTGGGACGGCAAGCCCTTCGATCGCATCCTGGTGGATGCGCCTTGCTCCGGCACCGGCGTGATCCGCCGCCATCCCGACATCAAGTGGCTGCGCCGGCCGGCGGACATCCCGCGCATGGCGCAGGCGCAGCTCGACCTGCTGCACGCCCTGTGGCCGCTGCTGGCGCCGGGCGGCGCCATGCTCTACGCGGTCTGTTCGGTGCTGGCCATCGAGGGCCCGCTCGTGGTCGAGCACTTCCTCGAGCAGCAGCCCGCGGCACGCGCGCGGCCGATCGCGGCCGCCTGGGGCGAGGCGCAGGGGCCGGGCCGGCGGCTTGCGCCCGGCGGAGATTTCGACGGATTCTTCTACGCTCGACTGGAGAAACGCTGATGAGCACGCGCATCAAGGGTTGGGCCGCCGAGAAATCCGGCGGGCCGCTGAAGCCTTTCGACTACGACGCCGGGCCGCTCGGGCCCGAGCAGGTCGAGATCGCCGTCGAGCACTGCGGCATCTGCCATTCCGACCAGTCCATGCTCGATAACGAATGGGGCCGCACGGCGTATCCGTTCGTGCCGGGCCACGAGATCGTCGGCACGGTCACCGCGCTTGGGCCCCAGGCCAAGGGACTGAAGGTCGGGCAGCGCGTCGGCGTGGGCTGGTTCACCGGCTCGTGCATGCACTGCGGATCGTGCATCGGCGGCGAGCAGCACCTTTGCGCGAGCACCGAAGAGACCATCGTAGGCCGCCACGGCGGCTTCGCCGAGCGCGTGCGCGCGCACTGGGCCTGGGCCTTCCCGCTGCCCGAGGGCGTGGATGCCGCCAGTGCGGGCCCGCTGTTCTGCGGCGGCATCACCGTGTTCAGCCCGATCCTGCTGGCGGGGGTCAGGCCGCTGG
Organism: Gammaproteobacteria bacterium; assembly: GCA_031396115.1. Taxonomy (GTDB): domain Bacteria; phylum Pseudomonadota; class Gammaproteobacteria; order Nevskiales; family Nevskiaceae; genus JACPFV01. The sequence continues at coordinate 8,617 of JANNKD010000037.1, read as the reverse complement.
ACCGCGTCGGCGTGGTCGGCATCGGCGGGCTCGGGCACCTGGCGCTGAAGTTCCTGCGCGCGTGGGGCTGCGAAGTCACCGCGTTCACCTCGACCGCCGCCAAGCACGCCGAGGCCCAGTTGCTCGGCGCGCATCACGCGATCGCCAGCACCGACCAGGCGGCGCTCAAGGCGCTGCGCAGGAGCCTGGATTTCATCATCGTGACCGTGAACGTCGCGATGGACTGGAATGCCTACGTTGCCACGCTCAAGCCCAAGGGCCGGCTGCACTTCGTCGGCGCCGTGCTCGAGCCGCTGGCACTTTCGGCGTTCGGGCTGATTGGCGGGCAGAAGACCATCGGTGGCTCGCCGACCGGCAGCCCGGCAGCGATCGCGCAGATGCTGGAGTTCTGTGCGCGCCACAAGATCGCGCCGCAGGTCGAGTATTTCCCGATGACGAAGGTCAACGACGCGCTGGATCACCTGCGCGCCGGCAAGGCGCGCTACCGGCTGATCCTCAGAAACGGATGAACGGCGGTTCGGCCGTGACCTTGCAGGGGAGGAGCAAGGGGCGTACCGTGCGCGGCCCATGAAGAAGAACAAGGGCTTCAGCGCCCTGGCCACCGCCTCCTCGGATACGGGCTCCCCAAACTTTTTAGTATGAAAATCATCATCTTGGGTGCCGGCCAGGTGGGAGCCACGCTGGCCGAAAACCTGGCGAGCGAGGCCAACGACGTGACCGTCGTGGACACCGAAGGCGCGCTGCTGTCCGACCTCCAGGATCGCCTCGACCTGCGTACCGTGCAGGGCTTCTGCTCGCACCCGAGCGTGCTGCGCCGCGCCGGCGCAGACGACGCCGACATGATCATCGCCGTCACCGAGAGCGACGAGACCAACATGCTGGCCTGCGAGATCGCCAGCACGCTGTTCCACACGCCGACCAAGATCGCGCGCGTGCGCTCGGCCGAGTACCTGCGCGAGACCGCGCTGTTCGAGTCCGGCGCGCTGCCGGTGGACATGCACATCTCACCGGAGCAGCTGGTCACCGACTACATCCGCCGGCTGATCCAGTACCCCGGCGCGCTGCAGGTGGTGGACTTCGCCGACGGCAAGGTGCGGCTGGTCGGCGTCAGGGCGTTCTACGGCGGCCCGCTGGTCGGCCGCCAGCTCAAGGAGCTGCCCACGCACCTGCCCGAGGACGTCGATGCGCGTGTCGCCGCAATCTATCGCCGCGGCCGGCCGATGATCCCGGAAGGCGAAACCGTGATCGAAGCCGAGGACGAAGTGTTCTTCGTCGCCGCCAAGAACCACATCCCGAAAATCATGGCCGAGCTGCGCCGCGCCGACAAGCCGCTCAAGCGCGTGATGCTGGCCGGCGGCGGCAACATCGGCTGGCGCCTGGCCGAGGCGCTCGAGACCACGCACCAGGTCAAGATCATCGAGAAGAGTCGCGAGCGCGCGAAGTTCCTGTCCGAGCACCTCGAGAAGACCGTGGTGCTGGTCGGCGACGGCGCCAACGAGGACCTGCTGACCGAGGAGAACATCGAGGACTGCGACGTGTTCTGCGCGATCACCAACGACGACGAGGCCAACATCCTGTCGGCGATGCTGGCCAAGCGCCTGGGCGCCGGCAAGGTCATGGCGCTGATCAACCGCCTGGCCTACGTCGACCTGGTCGAGGGCGGCTCGATCGACGTCGCCATCTCGCCGCAGCAGTCCACGGTGTCGGCGCTGCTGGCCCACGTGCGCCGCGGCGACGTGGTGAAAGTGCACAGCCTGCGCCGCGGCGCGGCCGAGGCGATCGAGGCCATCGCCCACGGCGACCGCGCCGGCTCGCGCGTGGTTGGCCGCCGGCTCGACGAGATCGCGTTGCCGCCCGGCACCACGATTGGTGCGATCGTGCGCGGCGACGACGTGCTGATCGCCCACCACGACACCGTGATCGAGGCCGAAGACCACGTGATCATGTTCATCGTCAACAAGAAGAACACCAAGGCCGTCGAGAAGCTGTTCCAGGTGGGGGTCGGCTTCGTCTAGCACCATGGCGCTCGCCCACGGCAATGGCCACCTGCGCTCGACCGAGCGCCTGCATCGCTTCGCCGCGGTCCAGCAGGTGCTGGGCCTGCTGCTGATGGTGTTCTCGCTGTCGATGCTGCCGCCGCTGGCGGTGAGCTGGCTGTACGACGACGGCGCGGCGCGCGCGTTCCTGTCCGGCCTTTGGATCACGCTGGCCACCGGCGCGATCGTGTGGTGGCCGGTGCGGCGCGAGCACGCCGAGCTCAAGCTGCGCGACGGCTTTCTCGTCACGGTGCTGATGTGGGCCGTGCTCGCCGCCTTCGGCGCCATTCCGCTGTATGTGACGAACGCCGGGTGGCACACCTACATCGACGCCCTGTTCGAGGCGGTCTCCGGGCTGACGACGACCGGTGCCACCGTCGTGCCGCGTGGCCTCGATAACATGCCGTCGTCGCTGCTGTACTACCGCGCCCAGCTGCACTGGCTCGGCGGCATGGGCATCATCGTGCTGGCGGTCGCGGTGCTGCCCATGCTCGGCATCGGCGGTATGCAGCTGTTCAAGGCCGAGACGCCGGGGCCGATGAAGGATTCGAAGCTGACGCCGCGCATCGGCCAGACGGCGCGCGCGCTGTGGTTTGTCTACGTAGCGATGACGGTCGTGGCGATCGTGACCTTCTGGTGGCTCGGCATGAGCCTGTTCGACGCGATCTGCCACGCGTTCTCGGCACTGGCAACCGGCGGCTTTTCCACGCACGACGCCAGCATCGGCTACTTCAACAGCCTCGGCATCGAGATTGCCGCGATGGTGTTCATGATCGCAGGCGCTTCCAACTTCGCGCTGCACTACGTGGCCTGGCAGGAGCGCAGCCTGTTGGCCTACCTGCGCGACACGGAGTTCCTCGCCTTCGTCGCGCTGCTCGTCGGCTTCTCTATTCTCGTCTGCGCGCCGCTGTATTTGGCGGGCACATATCCGGACCTGGGCACGGCGGTACGCAAGGGCCTGTTCCAGCTCGTCGCATACGCCACTGATGCTGGTTTCGCCACGGCCGATCCCACGCCGTGGCCGTTCTACGTGCCGATGTTGATCGTGCTGTCCGGCTTCATGGTCGCCTGCGCTGGCGGCACCGGCGGTGGCGTTAAGGCCGTGCGCATCGTGCTCTTCGTGAAGCAGGCATTGCGCGAGATGCGCCGGCTGATCCATCCGAGCGCCGAGCTGACCATCAAGCTCAACGGTCGCGTCGTTCCCGACGAGGTTGTCTACGCGATCGGTGGATTCTTCTCGGTGTACATCGGCATGACCATCGTCCTGACATTCACGATGATGCTGACCGGCCTCGACGCAACCACGGCTTTCTCGGCGGTGGCGGCCTGCATCAACAACGCCGGGCCCGGTCTCGGCTCGGTCAACGCACACATGGCCAACGTCACGGACTTCGGCAAGTGCGTGTTGATCTTCACTATGCTGCTCGGGCGCCTTGAGATCTTCACGCTGCTGATCATCTTCACCCCGGGGTTCTGGCGGAGGTAGTTCGCTGAGCAAAACTCCCGCCCGCTCGCTGCGCGAGTGGATCTTCGGCCGCAAGCTCGATCCGCTCAGCCCGCGCACGCGCCAGCACATCGCGCTGGTGGCATTCCTGGCGTGGATCGGTCTGGGCGCCGACGGCCTGTCGTCGTCCTGTTACGGCCCGGCGGAGGCGTATCTCGCGTTGGGCGAGCACACGCACTTTGCGCTGTACCTGGCGATCGCGACCGCCATTACCGTGTTCGTCATCGCGCTCGCCTACAACCAGGTCATCGAGCTGTTCCCATCCGGCGGCGGCGGCTACAAGGCCGCCACCCAGTTGATCGGGCCGTACGCAGGCCTGGTCTCCGGCTCAGCCTTGATCGTGGACTACGTGCTGACGATCGCGATCTCGGTGGCCAGCGGCATGGACGCACTGTTCAGCCTGGTCCCGGAGGGTTGGCTGGGCTACAGGCTCGACGCGGCGCTGGCGCTCACCACCCTGCTGCTGGTGCTGAACCTGCGCGGGATGAAGGAATCGATCCTGGTGCTGATGCCGGTCTTCCTCGGCTTCTTCCTGAGCCATGCGGCGCTGATCGGCTACGGCGTCTACGCCCACGCCGACGGCATCGGCACCCTGTGGCCCCAAACCATCGCTGAAACCCGCGGGCTTGCGGCCGACACCGGCTGGTACTTCGTCGTGGCGCTGTTCCTGCGCGCGTTCTCGGTCGGCGGCGGCACGTACACGGGGATCGAGGCGGTCTCCAACAGCGTCAACGTGCTGGCCGAGCCGCGCGTGCGCACCGGTCACTGGACCATGTTCTACATGGCCGCCTCGCTCGCCTTCACCGCCGCCGGCATCATCCTGCTGTACCTGCTGTGGAACGCCGCGCCGGTCGAAGGCCAGACGATGAATGCCGTGGTGTTCCGCTCGGTGCTCGCCGACGTTTTCGGCGCGGGCGAAAACACCGAGCTCGCCTTGGGCATCGTGCTGGCACTCGAGGCCGGCCTGCTGCTGGTGGCCGCCAACACCGGTTTCATCGGCGGCCCGGCGGTGCTGGCCAGCATGGCGGGCGACCGCTGGGTGCCGCGCCAGTTCCGGCAGCTTTCGAGCCGGCTGGTCACGCAGAACGGGCTGGCGCTGATGGGCGGCGCCGCGCTGCTGGTCCTGATCGCCACCGGGGGCGACGTCTCGCTGCTGGTCGTCCTGTACAGCATCAACGTGTTCATCACGTTCTCGCTCTCGCTGTTCGGCTTGTGCCGGTACTGGTGGGAGCAGCGCCAGTTTCAACTCCAGTGGCGCCGCGGTTTCGTGCTGTCCCTGCTCGGGTTGGCCGTCACCGCCTTCATCCTCACGGTGCTGCTGGTGGAAAAGTTCATGCAGGGCGGCTGGGTGACGCTGCTCATCACCGGCAGCGTGATGGGGTTGTGCCTGCTGGTCCATCGGCACTACGAGTACGTGCGCGACCTGCTCATCGAAGTCGACCGGCGCTACGAGCAGCGCAAGAGCTGGGATTACGACGCGGTTTCGGCGCCGCTGGATCCGGCACAGCCGACCGCCGTGCTGCTGATCGGCGGCAGCCGCGGGGCGGGCATGCACCTGCTGCAGGCGGTCCTGCGCGCGCACGCCGGCCGCTTCCGTAATTTCGTGTTCGTCAGCGTGGGCGAGGTCGACAAGGAGAGCTTCGCGACCGAGCGCACGCTCAAGAGCCTGCAGGCGCGCATCGAGGGCTCGCTGGCGCACTTCACCAGCTACTGCGTCAGCCACGGGCTGGCGTCACGCGGATATTCGGCGTACGGCGCGGACCCGCAGGACGAGCTGACGCGACTGACGCTGGGGGTGCTGAAGGAGTTCCCGAACGGCGTCTGCTTCGCGAGCAAGCTGGTGTTCCAGCGCGAAGGGCTGTTCACGCACATCCTGCACAACCAGATGCCGCTGGCCATGCAGCGCCGCCTGGGCGAGGCCGGGCACGAGATGCACATCGTGCCGATCGCGCTGCCGGAAATCGCGCCGGGCCGCGCCTAGAGATGTCGCGGCCAAGCGCGCGGCGGCAGGCGCACGGGAAATGACCGAGTCGTCACGTCGCATCTGCGCCAGACCGCGCCTAGAATTGCCGCATTCGTTTTCCGGGCGGCGGCCGTAGCGCAAGGCACGGCAAGAGACGCTCGGGGACGCCACCTATTCGCTAAGGGGTTACGAGCATGAAACGTCCAGGCAGGATTCCCGGGTTTTTGGCGATTGCGGCAATGGCCGTCGGCTTTACGGCCGTCGCACAGGATGAAGAACTCATCCCACTGGGTGGCTACGACGCGCCGGCAACGGCCGATGCCCCGGTCAACGAGACCCCTGAGGTCTGGTTCGTCGAGCTGAACAGCTCGCCTGCGGCCGACGGAACGAGCTCCGCGACCCTGAACGCCGAGCACCAGGGCTTCCGCTCGAAGGCCAGCAAGGCCGGGATCAAGTTCGACGAGCGCTTCGCGTTCAAGACCCTGTGGAACGGGTTCTCGATCCGGATCGCACCCGAGCAGCTGGCCCGGCTGCAGCGCATCGAGGGCGTCAAGGCCATCTACCCGGTGATCGAGATTTTCCCGGACCAGGCCCCCGGCGGCAGTGAGGCCGATCCCGAACTCGCCACCGCACTCGCCATGACCGGAGCCAGCTTCGCCCAGAACACCTTGGGCTTGACCGGCGCCGGCGTGCGCGTTGCGGTCATGGACACCGGTATCGACTGGCACCATCCGGATCTCGGCGGCTGCTTCGGTCCGGGCTGCCGTGTAGAGACCGGATTCGACTTCGTCGGCGATGCCTTCACCGGCCCCGGCGCCCCTCTTGTGCCCGATTCGGACCCAGATGACTGCGGTGGCCACGGCTCGCATGTCGCGGGAATCCTCGGCGCCAGCCCGGCTGCTCCCGGCGGGGCCAGGGGCGTCGCCCCGGGCGTGACGTTCGGCGCCTACCGCGTGTTCGGCTGTGCCGGCTCCACGACGGCCGACATCATGATCGCCGCGATGGAGCGGGCGCTCGCCGACAACATGCAGGTGCTCAACATGAGCATCGGCTCGGCGTACCAGTGGCCGCAGTATCCGACCGCCCAGGCCAGCGACCGCCTCGTCAACAAGGGGGTCTCGGTCGTGACCTCGATCGGCAACTCCGGAGCGACCGGCCTTTACTCGGCCAGCGCCCCCGGCGTCGGCAAGAAGGTGATTGGCGTCGCTTCGGTCGACAACTCGCATGTCTCGCTGCTGACTTTCACGGTCTCGCCCGACGGCACGTCCATCGGCTATCAGCCCGCCACCGGCGCGCCGATTCCGCCGACCTCCGGGAGTTTCCCGATGGCCCGGACCGGCACCACCACGAGCGCGGCCGACGCGTGCAACCCGCTTCCCGGCAGCCTGGTGGGCCAGGTCGCTCTGATCCGCCGAGGCACCTGCGCGTTTCACATCAAGGCGCTGAACGCGCAGAACGCCGGCGCGGCGGGCGTCGTCCTCTACAACAACGCTGCCGGCCGCGTGAACCCGACGGTCGTCGGCACGCCGGCAATCACCATCCCCGTAGTAGCGATCACGTCCGCGGAGGGCGCCCTCATCAACGGCCGGATCGCCGCTGGGCCGACGACGATGACGTGGACCAACGTCCGCGGCAGCTTCGCGAACCCGACCGGCGGTCTGAGTTCCGATTTCAGCTCCTACGGCCTCGCGCCGGACCTGAGCCTGAAGCCGGACATCGCCGCTCCGGGCGGCCTGATCTTCTCGACGATACCGCTCGAGCTCGGGGCCTACGGCAGCAACAGCGGAACGTCGATGGCTTCGCCGCACACCGCGGGAGGCGTGGCCCTGCTGCTCGAGGCCCGGCCAAAAACCTCGTCGCAGGACGTGCGCACCATCCTGCAGAACAGCGCCGATCCGAAGAACTGGTTCGGCAATCCCGGACTCGGCTTCCTCGACAACGTGCACCGTCAGGGCGCCGGGACGCTCGATATCCCCGGGGCCATCCTGTCGACGGTCATGGTCTCGCCCGGCAAGCTGTCGCTCGGTGAGAGCGAGTCCGGTCCGTCGGTGCAGAGGCTGACGATCACGAACCGCGGCAGCAGTGCCGTGACCTTCGATCTCTCGCACTCGCCGGCGCTCGCCACGGGTCCGAACACGTTCACCGTTGGCTTCTTCGCCTCGTTCGCGTCAGCCACCTTCAGTGCCAGCAGCGTGGCGGTGCCGCCGGGCAGCTCGGTGGCCGTGGATGTGACCATCACGGCTCCGGCCGGCCTGGCGGACCGCGGCCAGTACGGCGGCTACGTCGTGCTCACCCCGCAAGGCGGTGGTGCGACCTACCGCGTGCCGTACGCCGGGCTCAAGGGCGACTACCAGTCGATGACGGTCCTCACCCCGACAGCGTCCAGCTTCGGCAATCCGATCCTGCGTCCCAACCAGGCCTTCGGGCCGAACGCTCCGCTGACGCTGACCAATCCGGCCGTTACCCCGGCGTGGGTGTTCGTGCATCTCGACCACCAGGTTCGCCGGCTGCGGATGGAAGTGTTCGACGCCAACAGCGGCAAGTCGTGGCATCGGGCCTTCGACGAGGGCTACGTGGGTCGCAACCAGACCGCCACGGGCTTCTTCGCGATTCCGTTCGACGGTGTCACGGTGAACGGCAACAAGGTCAACACGCTGCCTGACGGCCAGTACGTGATCAAGCTGTCGGTGCTCAAGGCGCTGGGTGACGACACCAACCCGGCGCACTCGGAGACCTGGACCTCACCGGTGATCACGATCGACCGGCCCTAGTCTTGGCCAAGCCGCCGGCGCGAAGCGCCCGGTGACTGCGGTTCTCAAGCCGGCGGGATAAACCCCGCCGGTTTTTTTTGGCGTCCACGCCGCCGGGGCGGCGCCGTTCTGATTTAATCGCCAATCATGGGCTTCCTGCTCAGCCTGTCCCGCCTGATCGACGCGATCACAGAGCGCGTCGGCCGCGCCGCGCGCTGGCTGATCCTGCTGACGGTCCTCATCAGCGCCGGCAACGCGCTGGCGCGCTACGCCTTCAACGCCAGCTCCAACGCCTGGCTCGAGATCCAGTGGTACCTGTTCGCCGCCGTGTTCCTGCTGTGTGCCGGCTACGCGCTCAAGCACA
>JANNKD010000027.1:0-3644 GCA_031396115.1 Gammaproteobacteria bacterium | reverse complement strand
CTGCTGCTCGGCGACGCGACGGTCACGGTGTGCAACAGCAAGACGCGTGACCTCGCCGGCATCGTGGCGAGCGCGGACAACGTGTTATTCACCAGCATCGCCACCGTCATCGGCCCGACGCCGCCCGGCACCGGCGTGATCCAGCCGGCACGCTGACGCGCTGGTTCGAACTCGACGTCGCCGGTCAGCTTGCCGTCCGGCAGGCGGTTGATGCCGACGTCGATCACCACCGCGCCGGGCTAGATCCACTCGCCCTTGACGAAACCGGGCTTGCCGACGCCGGCGACCACGATGTCCGCGCTCGCCACGATGCCGGCGAGGTCACGCGTCTTGCTGTTGCACACCGTGACCGTCGCGTCGCCGAGCAGCAGCTCGAGCGCCATCGGCCGGCCGACGATGTTGGATGCGCCGACCACGACCGCGCGCGCGCCGCGCGTCGCGGTACCGGTGCTCGCGATCAGCCGCATCGCGCCGTAAGGCGTGCAGGGCCGCAGCAGCGGGCGCGGGTGCTGCGGCTTCTGCGCCAGGCGTCCGAGGTTGTAGGGGTGGAAGCCGTCGACATCCTTCTTCGGATCGATGCGCTCGATGACGAGCTCGGCGTCGATGTGCGCCGGCAGCGGCAGTTGCACCAGGATGCCGTCGATTGTCGGATCGGCGTTGAGCCGGTCGATGTGCGCCAGCAACTCGGCCTGGGTGACGGTCGGCGGCAGGTCGATGTGCTCGGACCTGATGCCGACTTTTTCGCACAACTTGCGCTTGCTGCCGACGTAAACCGAGGAAGCCGGGTCGGATCCGACCAGCACCGTGGCCAGTGACGGGGCAGGGCGGCCGGCACGCACGCGCTCGGCCACCCCGGCGCGGACTTCCTCGTGCACCTGTGCCGCCACCGCCTTGCCGTCGATGATCTGGGCCGTCACGTGTGTATCCCGCTGAAAAGGCGCGCGAATTCTGCCACAGAGCCGTCATGCCCGCGTAAGCGGGCATCCAGTTTTTCTTGGATAATGCCGCCGTCATTCACGGGGCGTAGCGCAGCCTGGTAGCGCACCTGCCTTGGGCGCAGGTGGTCGGAGGTTCAAATCCTCTCGCCCCGACCAACAAAGTGCCCGTAGCTCAGTTGGATAGAGCAGCGGCCTTCTAAGCCGCAGGTCGCACGTTCGAGTCGTGCCGGGCACGCCAACTCAAGGGTTGCGTTTGGCCACGTCGATCGCGCAGCGATCCATGTTGTATTTGGCGACGCTATCCAGGGCGGGCTTGATCACGCGGTCAGGCGCGATCGGCTGGAATCCTTTCTCGTTGCAGTAGAACGTTCCGGCGTACTTGCCGCACAGCTTGGCGACCTGCAGCGCCGTCTGGCACTGGCGGCGGTTCTTGTCGTACTGCAGCTCTTTGCGAACGCTCGCAATCCTCAGGTTCTTCTGGACGCGCTGGCCGATCGCGATCTGCTCCAGGCGTTTCTTCCGGGCATGCTTTTCCCCGTGGGGCGCGGGATAGCCGGTGTATTGCGCGTGCTTGGCGTCGTCAGGCGCCTGTTGCGCACAAGCAACGGCGCTGAATGCCATCAGCAGGACGAAAAGTGCGTATTTCATGTTCCATCAGCCTGTCAGGCCCCGGAGCGCACGTCGGTGCGCTGGCGCGCGGCGGGCGACCGGTGGCGGGGTGCCCTTGCGTCGGCGCCAGCGTGAGTGCTTGACCTTCCTGGCCAAGGGCGGGGCGTGAAGAATGGTCATCACTCCCTTTAAATCCTCGCTGAGCGCCGTGCAGGACTCGACCCAGTCGCCGCAGTTGTAACTGACGATGCCCATGCGGATCAGCCGTGCCTCGGCATGGTGCGTGTGACCGCACACGACGCCCTTGAAGCCGTCGCGGTGGCAGCGGGCCATGACCTGCTCGTCGAAGCCGGAGAGGTATTGCACCGCCGCCTTCACGTTGGTCTTGATCCGCGCGGAAAGTTGCGAGTCGCTCAGGCCCATCTCGCGGCGCAGCTGGTTGAGCTTGTGGGTGCCCCAGATCAAGCCCTCGTAGCCGATGTCCCCGACTCGAGCCAGCCAGGGCATTTGCGTCATCACGACGTCGAAAAGATCGCCGTGGATGACCAGCAGCCGGCGCCCGTCGGCGGCGGTATGCACGACCTCGTTCGCCACCCGCACCTTGCCCAGCCGCAGCTGCTTGTGCACGAACTGGCGCATGAATTCGTCGTGGTTGCCGGTGAGGTAGTAGACCTTGGTGCCGTGGCGCGCCTTGGCCAGGATCGCCTTGATCACGCGCGTGTGGTCCGGCGTCCAGAAGAACTTCTTGCGGAGCTTCCAGCCGTCGAAAATGTCGCCGACCAGGTACAGCGTCTCGCAGTCATTGCGCGCCAGGAATTCGGTCAGTCGCCTGGCCTGGCAGCCCGGTGATCCCAGGTGCACATCGGAAATCCAGAGCGTGCGGTGCTGGACGCGCGTTACGGGGGTGATGACTGGCTCCGGCCCGCCCGCAGAATCTGGACGACGGCGAGGAACGCGGACACCGATCCGGCGAAGCGTGCGCCGGCGAGCAGCGCCACCAGCCGGCCGACCAGCTCGGGGCGATGAATCAGTACCTGCATCGTCTTGCTGCGCGGAAACTGGCCTTGTGCCATCGACGCGAACAAGCGTTCCGCGACTTCCTGGCGCTGATCCTGGAGTTGCTGGCGCAGTTCCAGGCGCTGTTCGAGCAGCGAAGGGTCGTCGATTGTCACGAGGCTGCCTTGAGCAAGGCGCTGTCGGCGGCCAGTTCCTCGCGCGATGCCGCGAAGCTCTCCAGCGCCGACTGGGCCTTGAAATAACGCCATGCCGCGACGAGGCCAAGGCTGGACAGGATGACGAGCGCGGCGATCGTCGGGACCCGGTAGGGGGTGTCCCACGTCATCGCCAGCGCCAGTGCACCGGCGAAGAGCAGGGCGCACAACAGGCAGGCGAAGCCGAGCAACGCGGCCGCCAGCATTCTCAGCAGGCGGTTCTTCTCCTCCTGCCACTCGATGCCCGCGAGTTTCGCGTGCAACTTCGCCTGCGACAGCAAAGGTCCGCCCGCGGCCTGCAGGATGCGGGCCGCATCCTGCAGGCCGGGGGCGGCGGATTTCGTCACGCCCGTCGGCTGAGCAGGTATCCGACCAGCACGCCGAGCGCTGCGCCGATGCCGATCGCCTTCCAGGGGCTTTCATGCACATAGCCGTCGGTGGCCTGCGCCGCCTGACGGGTGCCATCGGTGACGGCACGGCCCATTTTTTCAAACGACGCCTTGGCCTCGGTGATGCGCTCGTTCAGCCGGGCCTTGGCGCGCGCCAGGTCTTCGCCGGTGAGCGAGGTCGTGGCCTTGACCAGGTCTTCGATGTCCGCGAGGAAGTTGCGGGCTTCGCGCGACACCGCCGATGCGCCGCCAACGACGGAGGCGACAGCAGTGGAGCCAGTCTCAGCGTTTTGTCCGTTCGAGCCCGTTTCCGGGGCGTTGTACTTGGTCTGCATGGCAGTGATTCCTCGGTGGGTTGTCGGAGGGTCGACCATGCGCGACTGCGGTCCGCAGGGTCTGTGCGAAAGCGCACAGCACTTTGCAAAAAAGCCTCTCCGGGAGGGGATACGTGCGGTACCGAACGGATAGCCGCTCAGTTTTGGCCACTACTGGTAGGC
>JANNKD010000020.1:0-4040 GCA_031396115.1 Gammaproteobacteria bacterium | reverse complement strand
CGGCGCGAACTCGGTGCTGAGGATCACGTCGAGCACATTGGCCGGGTTGTACGCCGACAGCGCCGGGTTCCACTCCCATTCGCGCAGCGTGGTGCGGCGCCAGCGCGCGCTCTTCAGGGCGTTGTCGATCTGGTAGTAATCGGCGCGCAGCAGCGGGTCGAGTCGCGCCGCGTCGAATCGCTCCAGCGCTTGCTGCTGGCGCGCGAGGAAGTCGAGCTCGCGCTGCTGCCACTTCGCGTCGGGGATCGTCGTCTCGCGGGCGTACCGGTAGTCACCTTCCTGGATCGCCCGCTCCGGGTAGAACTTCATCAGTTCGCCGACGAACGCGTCCTCGAAAGCCCGGAACGCGGCATCCGGATCGGCCGGCGGCGTTGTGACGCACGCCGCAGGCAGGAGGGCCGCTGCCGCTACAATGAGCTTGAATCCGCGCATGCGTTGCTCCCAGGGTGAAAGCGCGGATGTTACGCCACCGGCTTGGACCCATGAAAACAGTGGAGGCGAATTTCGACGGGCTGGTCGGACCCACGCACAACTACGCGGGGCTGGCCTACGGCAACGTCGCCTCCGCGCTGAACGCCGACAAGCCCTCCAATCCGCGCGAGGCCGCGTTGCAGGGCCTGCGCAAGATGAAGGCGTTGCACGACCTCGGCCTGGCCCAGGGCGTGCTGCCACCGCACGAACGCCCGCACCTGCCGACGTTGCGCGCGCTGGGGTTCAGCGGCAGCGACGCCGAGGCGCTCGCCGCCGCGCGCCGCGACACCCCCGGCCTGCTGGCCGCCTGCAGCTCGGCTTCGGCCATGTGGGTGGCCAACGCCGCTACCGTCTCGGCCAGCGCCGACACCGAGGACGGCCGCGTGCATTTCACGCCCGCCAACCTGTGCACGCAGCTTCACCGCGCGCTCGAGGCGCGCGTCACCTCGCGTGTGCTGCGCGCGGTGTTCCCGGACCAGTCCCGCTTTGCGCACCACGCGCCGCTGCCGGCGACGCCGCACTTCGGCGACGAGGGCGCCGCCAACCACACGCGGCTGTGCTGGGGCTACGGCGCGCGCGGCCTCGAGATCTACACCTACGGCCGCGGCACCGACGCCGACCCCGGACCGCAGCGCTACCCGGCGCGCCAGACCCGCGCCGCCAGCGAGGCCGTCGCGCGCCTGCACCGGCTCAAGCCGGGCCGCGCCTTCTTCGTGCAGCAGAACCCGGCGGTCATCGACAACGGCGTGTTCCACAACGACGTCATCGCCGTCGGCAACCGCGAGGTGCTGATGTACCACCAGCACGCCTACCTGCATACCGCGGCGCTGCGCGAATGGGTGGCGGCCCACCTCGAGGGCGCCGAGCCGGTGTTCGTCCAGGTCGACGCGGCGGACATCTCCGTCGAAGACGCGGTGCGCAGCTACCTGTTCAACAGCCAGCTGGTGTGCCCGCCTGACGGCACCACGCGGCTGATCGCGGCGCAAGAGTGCCGCGAGATCCCCGCGGTGTCGGACTACCTCGACAACCTGGTCGCCGACCCCGCCAACCCGATCAAGCACGTGCACGTGTTCGACCTGCGCCAGTCCATGCAGAACGGCGGCGGCCCGGCCTGCCTGCGCCTGCGCGTGCCGCTGGGCCCGGCCGAGCACGCGGCGGTCAATCCGAAGTGCTGGCTGACCAGCGAGAAGTTCGTGGAGTTGCGCGAGTGGATCACGCGTCACTACCGCGACCGCCTGACCCTGGCCGACTTCGCCGACCCGCAGCTGCTCGACGAATCGCGCCGCGCCCTCGACCAGCTGACGCGCCTGCTCGGGCTCGGCGCGATCTACGACTTCCAGCGCACCGCATGACGGCGCGCGGCATCCGCATCGCGCTGCTGCTCGCGGTGCTGGCCATGGTCGGGCTCGACGCCTGGCTCACGCGCACGCGCACCACGAGCTGGGAGAACACCCTGCGTGTCTCGGTGTACCCGATCGTGGCCGACGGGCGCGAGGCGACGCACCAGTACGTCGCCGCGCTGACGCGCGAGGACTTCGCGCCGATCGAAGCCTTCCTGCAGGGCGAGGCGTCGCGCTACGGCGTTACGCTGGCCGAGCCGGCGCGCATCTGGCTGCGCCCGCGGCTCGACGAACTGCCGCCACTGCCGCCGCGCGAGCGCAGCCTGCTCGGCACGATGGGCTGGAGCCTGAAGCTGCGCTGGTGGGCCAGCCGGCGCGAGGCCGCGCAGCCCCGGCCGCGCGGCCAGGCGCGCATCTTCGTGCTGTATTACGACCCGGAGACCAGCCCGACCGTGGCACACTCGCTCGGGCTCAAGGAGGGCGTGATCGGCATCGTGCACGCCTTCGCCACGCGCTCGCAGACGCAGGCCAACAACGTCGTCATCGCGCACGAGCTGCTGCACACGCTCGGCGCCACCGACAAGTACGACCCTGCGTCCGGCCTGCCGCGCTACCCGGAGGGCTACGCCGAGCCGGACCTGTCGCCGCGCCACCCGCAGGAATTCGCCGAGCTCATGGGCGGGCGCATCCCGCAGTCGCCCGGGCGCGCCGAGATCCCGCTGGGCCTCGACCAGGTGCAGGTGGGACCGCACACCGCCGCCGAGATCGGCTGGGGGCGCACATGAATACCCTGCGCTGGAGCTGGCACCGCTGGGAACAGCTGACCCCCGACGTGCTGTACGCCTTCCTGCGCCTGCGCAGCGCCATCTTCGTGGTCGAGCAGGACTGCGTGTTCGGCGAGATGGACGGCCGTGATCCGCAGTGCGAGCACCTGTGCGGCTGGAGCGGCACGGAACTGACCGCGTACCTGCGGCTGGTGCCGCCCGGCGTGCGCACGCCCGAGGTGGCCCTGGGCCGCGTGGTGGTGGCGCAGGCGGCGCGCGGCACCGGGCTCGGACGCGCCATCATGCTGGAGGGCCTCGCTCGCTGCGCGCAGCGCTACCCCGGCCAACCCGTGAAAGTCTCCGCGCAGCAGCACCTCGAGGAGTTCTACCGGACCCTGGGCTTCGCCACGGTTGGCGCGCCCTACGACGAGGACGGCATCATGCACGTCGACATGATCCGCAACGCCTAGCCTCTATACTGCGCGCCGATGTACACGACCTACTTCGGCCTCCGGGAGATGCCCTTCTCCATCACCCCGGACCCGGCCTATCTCTACATGAGCCCGCGCCACCAGGAGGCGCTGGGCCACCTGCTCTACGGCACCGGCCAGTACGGCGGCTTCGTGCAGCTCACCGGCGAGGTCGGTACCGGCAAGACCACCGTGGTGCGCGCCCTGCTGGCGCAGAAGCTGGAACACGTGGACGTGGCCGTGATCCTGAACCCGCGCCAGAACGAGGAGGAGTTCGTTGCCTCGATCTGCGACGAGCTGCACGTGAAGTACCCCAGGAAGGGCACGCTCAAGTCGCGCGTCGACGCGCTCAACGTTCACCTGCTGAAAGCGCACGCGGAGGGCCGGCGCACCGTGCTGATCATCGACGAGGCGCAGAACCTGCCGCCCGCCGTGCTCGAACAGGTGCGGCTGCTGACCAACCTCGAGACCGACAAGGAAAAGCTGCTGCGCATCATGCTGGTCGGCCAGCCCGAGCTGGCCGCGCTGCTGGGACGCCCCGACCTGCGCCAGTTGGCGCAGCGCATCACGGCGCGCTACCACCTGCCGCCGCTCGAGCGGCACGAGGCCGCCGAGTACATCGGCCACCGCCTGCAGGTCGCCGGCGGCGACCCCGCGGTGTTCGCGCCGCGCGCCGTCGACGCCGTCCACCAGCAGGCGCGCGGCGTGCCGCGGCTGATCAACATCCTGTGCGACCGCGCGCTGCTCGGCGCGTACGCCACCGGCGTGCGCGAAGTGACCCCGGAGATCGTGGAGCGCGCCGCGGCCGAGATCGGCGGCCAGGCCGAGCCGGCGGCGCGCCGCCACTTCACGCTGGCGGATGCGGCCCTCATCACCCTCATCGTCGGGATCGGCGCCGCCTGGTTCTGGTTCGAGGCGCAACCCGCGCCGCCGGCGCTTGCGGCCGCGCCGCTGCCGGCCGCCGTCGAAGTCCCCGCGCCGGCCCCCGCCGAGGC
>JANNKD010000019.1:0-4415 GCA_031396115.1 Gammaproteobacteria bacterium | reverse complement strand
GCGGTAGCGGATCTCGATCTCATAGCGCCCCGGCCGCAGTTCGAGCCGCTTGAGCGCGGGGATGTCGCCGCGCACCTTGCCGTTGACCGACACCCGGCCGGCCGGCGTGACCTCGAACAGCACCACGGCCGGTGGCGGCGGGGCCGGCTTCCGCACGGCGGGCTTCGGTGCCTCTGCCACCGGGGCCGGCGCGACCGGGACAGGCGTGGCCGAAGGGGCCTGGGCCGTGACCTGCGGTGCTGGCGCGACCGGGAATTTCAGCACGCCGCTTTCGTACAGGCGCACGCCGATGCCGGCGGCCACGCCGACCACAATGCAGAACAGCCCGGTCAGCAGCAGCCACTTGCGCCGCTGCTTGCGCGCCCCGCGGTCGGCGATGAACAGCTCGTAGCTGCGCACGCTGTCGTCGGCGAAGGTGCCGACGCGGCGCAAGTCCGCTTCGCGCATCGGCACGTGCGACGCCAGCGCGTCGCGGAACGCGCGCGTCACCAGGATCTGCGAGGGCTTGGCGAAGCCCGCAGCGACGCCGGCGGAGCGCAGGCCGTCGCCGAGCAGTCCGTGCGTGTCGTCGTCCGCGCTGCCGGGCGCGATGGCGCCGTGGTGCACGCCGATGCACAGCGGCAATACCTGCGCCGCCTCGAGGCAGCGTTGCGCGAGCCTGAAGGCGCCGGCGGGATTGCCCAGCACCGCCACCGCGAGGCCGTCCGGGGCGTCGAGGACGATGCGGTCGCGCTCCGGTACGGCGTTGAGGATGGTGGCGACGACGGCCTCGAGGCTGGCGCGCAGGCGCGCCTGCTCGACCACGGCCTTGCTGCCGAAGTCGGCAAGACGCAGGTGCAGCACGCTGGCCAGCGTCGCCCCCAAGGGCTGGTTCATGCGTGCATTGTAGGGGGGCGCAGCCCCATTCCGCAGTCGCTCCGGCTAGGCCGAGCGATCCTCGATGGCGGCGGGCCCCTCGTCCTCGTCGTCGTCGTTGTCGCCGCCCTTCTGCAGGCCCAGCGGCAGCTGCTTCTTCACGGCGACGCCGAGCTTGCGCATCTGCTCGGCGCGGGAAATCAGGTTGCCCTTGCCGGTCTGCAGCTTGTTCATGGCGCCGGCGTGGGCGTCGGTGGCGCGTTTCAGGTGCTTGTCGATTTCCATGAAGTCGTCGAACAGGCCGTAGAGCTTTTCGAGCAGGGCGCCGCCGCGCCGCGCGATCTCGGCGGCGTTCTCGTTCTGACGCTCCAGCCGCCACATGTTCTCGACCGCGCGCAGCGTCGGCCACAGGTTCGACGGTGAGACCAGCACGATCTTCCTGGCGAAGGCCTCCTCGAACAGGGCCGGCGCCGTGGTCAGCGCCTCGACATACGCCGCTTCGTTCGGCACGCACATCAACACGAAGTCCAGCGAGGTGATGCCGTACAGGCGCGTGTAGTCCTTGTCGGCGAGCTGGCGCACGTGGGTGCGCATCGCGGCGACGTGCTCGGCCAGCGCCGTCGCGCGCGCTTCGTCCGTGACGGCGGCGGTGGCGCGCAGGTAGGCATTCAGCGCCAGCTTGGAGTCGATCACGATGTCGCGCCCGCCCGGCAGGTGCACGACGAAGTCCGGCACGCGGCGGCCGCCGTCCTCGGCTTCCGCGCTGAGCTGCTTGTCGTACTCGCGGCCCGGCGTCAGCCCCGACAGCTCGAGGATGCGCTCGACCACCAGCTCGCCCCAGTTGCCGCGGGTCTTGCTCTGGCCCTTGAGCGCGGTCGCCAGCGCATTGGCCTCGGACGAGACCTGCTGGTTCAGCTTCTGCAACTGGGCGATCTGCTCCTTCAGCGCGACGCGGTCGCGCGTCTCGTATTCGTAGGTCTGCTTGACCTGGGTCTCGAAGCCCTGCAGCCGCTCGCGCAGCGGCTGGAGGATGGCCTCGAGGTTGTCGCGGTTCTGCTCGGTGAAGCGCCTGGACTTGTCCTCGAGGATCTCGCTGGACAGCTGCCCGAAGCGGGTGTCGAGCTGCGCCAGCCGTTCGGTCGCGCGGCCGCGCTCGAGTTCGAGCTCCTTGCGGCTGGCGGCCAGCACGGCCTGCAGGCCGGCGGCCTCGGCGGCGCCGCGCGTGCGCGCCAGCAGGTAGCCGAGCGCGGCGCCGAGGGCCAGCGCGACGAGTCCGAGCAGCGCGGAGAGCGGGGTCATGGGGTCAATCTACCGCAGCGCAGGCTCATGCCGTGAGCCTGCCGAGGCCCATCAGTGGTGCACCCGATGGCGGTGGGCCGGGGCGTGCGGCTGCCGGTGCGGCGCCTTGTGCTTGCGGGCGAAGGCCAGCAGGAATTCCATCTGGTCGGCCAGGATCCGGCGGTTGGACAGGATCAGGTATTCGGCCAGGTTCGGCGTGTACGGCACGGCGATCAGCTTCATGCCGGCTTCTTCCGGCGTGCGATCGTCCTTGCGCTGGTTGCAGTGCTTGCAGGCGGTGACGCAGTTCTCCCAGATGCACAGGCCGCCGCGCGACACCGGGATGACGTGGTCGCGGGTCAGCTGCGACACCGGGAACTGGTGGCCGCAGTACAAACAGAGGTTATGGTCGCGCTGGAACAGGGTGCGGTTGGTCAGCAGGGGCACGCCGCGCTCGAAGCGCCGCGAGCGGTCGCCCACCGCGATGATCGAGCCGACCTCGACCTGGCTGGGCTTGCCGGTGCGCGCGCAGGTCCCGCCGTGGATGACAAAACGCTCCTTGCCCGCTTCCCATTTGACGCGTTCGCGGGAGTACAAGGTGACGGCCGACTGCCAGGTGATCCAGCCTACGGGCAGGCCGCCGGTATCGAGCTTCAGGACGTGCGGAAACATGGCGGACAAATAGTAGCCAATTCCACGCCCCCGTGGGGAGGGGGCGGGAAATGAGCCCGTGTCATCCCGAGCGAAGCGAGGGACCTCGTTCAGAACGAGATCCCTCGTCGCTGCGCTCCTCGGGATGACACGATCAAAGCTCCGCCGCCAGCCGGCTGCCCTGGTTGATGGCGCGCTTGGCATCGAGCTCGGCGGCCACGTCGGACCCGCCGATCAGGTGCACCGACACGTTGGCCTTCTTGAGCGGCTCGTACAGCTCGCGCAGCGGCTCCTGGCCGGTGCACAGCACGATGTGGTCCACCTCGAGCAGGGTCGGCTTCTCGCGTTTCTCGCCGAAGCTGAGGTGCAGGCCGCGCGCGTCGATGCCTTCGTAGTTCACGCCGCCGATCATCTGGACCTGCTTCATCTTCAGCGCGGCGCGGTGGATCCAGCCGGTGGTCTTGCCCAGTCCCTTGCCCAGGCCAGTGGCTTTGCGCTGCAGCAGCGTGACTTCGCGCGCCGGCGGCGTGACCTGCGGCCGGGTCAGGCCGCCGCGCGTCAGCTCCGGGTCGCCCACGCCCCATTCCTTGCGCCACGCGTCGATGTCGAGCGACGGCGAATGGCCTTCGTGCACCAGGTACTCGCTGACGTCGAAGCCGATGCCGCCGGCGCCGATCACGGCGACCCGCTTGCCGACCGGCTTGTGATGGCGCAGCACGTCGACGTAGCTCAGCACCTTGCCGGGATGGTCGTCCTGGCCCTTGATGCGCGGGTCGCGCGGCAGCACACCGGTGGCCAGCAGCACCTCGTCGTAGCCACCCTTGATCAGTTCCGTCGCCGACACGCGCGAATTCAGGAGCAGCCGCACGCCGGTCGTCTGGATCTTCTTCGTGAAGTACCGGATCGTCTCGTGGAATTCCTCTTTGCCGGGAATCTGCTTGGCCATGTTGAACTGGCCGCCGATCTCGGCCGCGCCGTCGAACAGGTCCACGACGTGGCCGCGCTCGGCCGCGACCGTGGCGGCCGCGAGGCCCGCCGGCCCGGCGCCGACCACGGCGATGCGTTTGCGCACCGTCGCGCGCGTGTAGTTGAGCTGTGTTTCGTGGCAGGCGCGCGGGTTCACCAGGCACGAGGCGATCTTGTTCTTGAAGGCGTGGTCGAGGCAGGCCTGGTTGCAGGCGATGCAGGTGTTGATCTCGTCGCTGCGCCCCGCGGCGGCCTTGTTCACGAAGTCCGCGTCGGCCAGCAGCGGCCGCGCCATCGAGATCATGTCGGCGTAGCCCTCGGCCAGCAGTTGCTCGGCCAGCTCGGGCGTGTTGATGCGGTTGGTGGTGACCAGCGGGATGCCGATCTCACCGCGCAGCTTCTTGGTCACCCACGCGAACGCGGCGCGCGGCACCGAGGTGGCGATGGTCGGCACGCGCGCCTCGTGCCAGCCGATGCCGGTGTTGACGATGGTGGCGCCGGCCTTCTCGATGGCCTTGGCCAGCTCAACCACCTCGGACCAGGTGCTGCCGTCCGGGATCAGGTCGATCATCGACAGGCGGAAGATGATGATGAAGTCGCGGCCGACGGCGCCGCGCACGCGCTCGACGATCTCCACCGGCAGCCGCATGCGGTTGGAATAATCG
>JANNKD010000011.1:0-2671 GCA_031396115.1 Gammaproteobacteria bacterium | reverse complement strand
CATCCCGGTGATGCAGCTGGCAGGCAAGGGCTCAAAGTCCAGTCTGTCGGCGTACATGCCGAGGGTGAACGACTCGATCGACGGGTAGCCAAACCTTGAGCTCAAGGTCTCTGCTACACAGCAGTCATCCCGGCGCCAGCTACCTCGCCGGTCCGATGGCCGGTTTCTGAGGTGCTGCCGACGTCGCCGGCTTGCCAGTGGGCGGTTGCCGTCTCAGCGCTTGCAGCTGGGATCGTGACCCAGCAGCTACAGTTGTCCGCAGTCGGCGTGAGCGACGCCGGCACCTTGATCGTCCGACGCGAACAGCCCGCAGCCTTGAGCCGCAGTCGGCGGACCTGACGAGCAGGCCGCACTGGTGCTGCGCGCCTTGCAGGCACTGTGGGACGAGATGGAGCCCATCGAGGCTGCTGGCGGCGCTTGGGGTTGGGTTCAGAACCTCTATGGCCGTGTCGAGACGCTGATCGGCGCCGGCCACGGCTTCGTCGGCAACGTCTACCCAGCGGTGCGCGGCGCGGCCTTCATCACGCCCGAATTGCGCGACACGTTCGCGGCGCGTGCACTGGCCTTCCTTCAAGCCACCGCGCTGCGCGATGGCGGTTGTGTGAACTGGTGGCCGCGAGCGCCGCCGTATTCGCCCGCAAACAAACCGCCGCAGGACTGCCACGGCGCCTCGGGCATTGTCTGCCGCCTGGCGCCGCTGCCGCGCAGCGTGCCCGACGTCCAGGCCTGGGGCCTCTTGCTGCTGCAGGCCGGCGAGCTGACCTGGCGCGCCGGCCCGCTGGCCAAGGGCGTGGCCTTCTGCCACGGCACGGCCGGCAATGCCCACGCGTTCCTTCATCTGTTTGCTCGCACCGGCGACGAGCGCTGGCTTGCGCGAGCGCGCGCCTTTGGGATGCACGGCATCGTGGAGGTGGCACTGGAACGAACCACGCACGGCCAGGGCCGCCACACGCTGTGGACGGGCGACCTTGAGTGTTCTCAGAATGCCTGCGGATTTTCTCAATACTTGCGGATTGACCGGAAAGCCGCGAAAGAGGCATTCATCCAGGCAACTGGTACCCCAGCTGCCGTTCGTGACGCAGGGACAGCAGCAGCACATCGCGCTCGGAGTGGGCATAGAGCACGACGTGGCGAGCCAACACGAGTTCTCGAAGGTCAGGCATCCCGATCGCACGTGCGAGCTGGACGGCTTGCTGCGCTTGGAACTTGCCCCAGCCGGTCTTGGCGTCGAGGAATCTGGCAGGTCGACCACTGGTGGGCGAGAAGGACAGGAGACCCCGAGCCTTCACCAGCTCAGCTTGCAGCTTCCCAAAACGCCCAGGCGCCGAAGCAGCATCTTGCTCGACCATCAAACCCCGAGCGGCACGCAAGCAGGCCAGGAAGTTCGGTGCGGCCCTGACCTTGGCGTTGACTGGAATGCTCACCGGACAGGCGTGACGCCGAGCGACTCATCGAGTTCATCGTCGGAGACGAACTCCCCGGACAGCGCTTGCTTGAGCCCCGTGATCGCATCGTCTGCGAGCACAAGGTTGGCGTGCTCGGCTTCGAGAGCGTGGTAGTAATCGAGCCGGCGTGCGTCAACGAGCGCCACGTAGCTGGCCCCGTTCTTGGTCAGAACTTTCTCAGCGCCCGTGCCGACAACATCTTCGGCCAACTCGGTCAGACGAGCGCGGGCCTCGCTGATGGGGACAATGTCTGATGCGCGGAGAGACATGTTACGCTATCCATTAAAGTTTCCGTTAAGCAAGACTCTACACCACAACGTGTGTCTGCGGACGTGCACTGATGCGGGAGGGCCTCTATGCGTCACGACAGGGCCCGATTCGCTGCCAGCTCTGTCCCCATTGCGTCGCCATCTGTGAGGCCTTTGGCCGCCACGCCATCGCCTGCATGGTTGGCCTCGTTGGCGTAGGAAGTTCGCACGATTCTGAGAATGAGCACCTTCCGCGACCTCAAAATCTCTGAGTGAGTAGTTGTCGTGTATAGGCGTCGATCCGCACACCTTCTGAGAACCCACAGACCTGGGCATGGCCTGCGTGCTGTGGGACTGCATCAGGGGCCGAGCGAGGTTTCCGGTACTTGACTGCTTCTGACCGAGTCGTTGAACGGCTATGTACCGACTGCCACTGCATTGCCGACATTTGCCACCAGCTCCAGACCTGGACGCCCATGAGGCACTGCAGAAGTGGATCAATCCGTTCGCGCTGAAATCACCGGCAGCTTC
The DNA here is from genome assembly GCA_031396115.1 of Gammaproteobacteria bacterium. Classification (GTDB taxonomy): domain Bacteria; phylum Pseudomonadota; class Gammaproteobacteria; order Nevskiales; family Nevskiaceae; genus JACPFV01. The sequence goes on along the minus strand of JANNKD010000011.1, from coordinate 447 downwards.
TGCCGGACGCGAACAGGGACTTTCGACCCCAAGCAGTCACTGGTTTTGCGCTGGAAGGCATCCAACAAGCAGATGCTCAGTGTCAGACCTTTGAAGCGCCACACGGTCACGGAAGCATGGCTCAGGCAGAAAACGGTTTGTCGCCGGATAGTTTCTCCAGATTGGGGCAATCTGGGCGCTGATCACCTTGGCAGCATTTGGCCAGGTGCCTGAGCGCATCACGCATCTCCGCCAACTTCGCCATTCGGCGCGCAAGGTCCGCGACATGAAGCTCGGCGATGTGTTTGGCTTCGGCGCTGGCACGCCGGCGGTTCTGCCAAAGCTTCAGCAGCTTGCCGATCTCGGCCATGCTGAAACCCACATCCCGCGCTCTGCGCACGAAGCGCAGCGTGTGCACTTCTTTGTCGCCATAGCGCCGGTAGCCAGACTCGGTCCGCGCCTCAGTCG
>JANNKD010000002.1:0-3193 GCA_031396115.1 Gammaproteobacteria bacterium | reverse complement strand
TGCTGGTGGACGCGGTGGCGCGGCTGATTCCGGGCGCGCTGGGCGACGAGCAGTCAGCCGAGAACGATTCGTTCTCGAGCGGCTGGCTCGACCATCCGCACTACACGCGCCCGGAAGCGTGGCAGGACGAGCGGGTGCCGGCGGTGCTGTTGTCCGGCGACCACGCGGCAGTGCGGCGGTGGCGGTTGAAACGGGCGCTCGGGGCCACCTGGCTCAAGCGGCCGGACTTGCTGGACACGGTAGAGTTGGACCCCGAACAGGCGGCACTGCTGCGCGAATTCATCGCGGAGCAGCAACAGAAGGACTGACGGCAGGAACCTCATGAACATCATCGAGCAGATCGAAGCGGAACAGGTGGCCAAGAAGAAGATCCCGGCGTTCAAGCCCGGCGACACCATCGAGGTCAAGGTCAAGGTCAAGGAAGGCGACCGCGAGCGTCTGCAGGCCTTCGAGGGCGTGGTCGTGGCGAAGAAGAACCGCGGCCTGAACTCCTCGTTCACGGTGCGCAAGACCTCGCACGGCGAGGGCGTCGAGCGCGTGTTCCAGACCTACAGCCCGCAGGTCGCGGAGATCCAGGTCAAGCGCAAGGGCGAAGTCGCCCGAGCCAAGCTGTATTACCTGCGCGACCTGGCCGGCAAGGCTGCGCGCATCAAGGAGAAGTTGAGCTGACGCGCAGCGTCAGCGAAATCCCGAGCGTAGCGAGGGACCTCGTTCAAGGAGATCCCTCGCTTCGCTCGGGATGACACAGGAAGCCGGCCCCGCGCCGGCTTTTTTATTGCAGTGCGGCATTCGAGTGCTTACAGTTACCCGCCTATCAGGGATATCCCAGTGAAAGCCGTCTTTCCGCGCATCCAGCGCCTGCCACCGTACGTCTTCAATATCGTCGGCGATTTGAAGAAGGCAGCCCGCGCCCGCGGCGAGGACATCATCGATTTCGGCATGGGCAATCCGGACCAGCCGACGCCGCAGCACATCGTCGACAAGCTGGTCGAAGCCGCGTCGCGCAAGGGTCACCGCCACACGCATCGCTATTCGGTGAGCAAGGGCATCCCGCGCCTGCGCAAGGCCATGGCCGGCTGGTACAAGCGCCGCTACGGCGTCGAGCTGAACGCGGACACCGAGGTCATCGCGACCATCGGCAGCAAAGAAGGCCTGTCGCACCTGGCGATGGCCACGCTCGACCGCGGCGACTCGGTGCTGGTGCCCAACCCGGCGTACCCGATCCATCCGTACGGCGTGGTGCTGGCGGGCGCGGAAGTGCGCCACGTGCGCATGACGCCGGACGTGGACTTCTTCGAGGAACTGCAGCGCGCCATCAAGGAGTGCCTGCCGGCGCCGAAGATGCTGATCCTGAATTTCCCCGGCAATCCGACCACGCAGTGCGTGGAGCTGGATTTCTTCGAGAAGGCCGTGGCGATCTGCCGTGAGCACGGCATCTGGCTGGTACACGACCTGGCCTACGCCGACATCGTGTTCGACGGCTACAAGGCGCCGAGCGTGCTGCAGGTGAAAGGGGCCAAGGACCTCGCGGTCGAGTTCTTCACCCTGTCCAAGAGCTACAACATGCCCGGCTGGCGCGTCGGCTTCATGGCCGGCAGTCCGGAGCTGGTCGCGGCGCTGGCGCGCATCAAGGGCTATCTCGACTACGGCATGTTCACGCCGATCCAGGTCGCGGCGATCGCGGCGCTCGAAGGCCCGCAGGACTGCGTGCGTGAGATCTGCCAGACCTACGAGCACCGGCGCAACGTGCTGTGCGAAGGCCTGAACCAGGCCGGCTGGCCGGTCGAGAAACCCAGGGCGACCATGTTCGTGTGGGCGAAGATTCCCGAGCCGTTCCGCAAGCTCGGCTCGATCGAGTTCAGCAAGCGGTTGCTCGACGAGGCCAAGGTGGCGGTGTCGCCCGGCGGCGGTTTCGGCGAGTACGGCGACGATCACGTGCGCTTCGCGCTGATCGAGAACGAGCAGCGCACGCGCCAGGCCCTCCGCGGGATCAAGACCATGTTGAGAAAGAACGGGCTTCGGGGTGGGAAATGAGCGAACCGATCCGCGTCGGCCTGCTGGGCCTGGGCACGGTCGGGCAGGGCCTGGTGCGTCTGCTCAAGAACAATCGCGCCGAGTACGTGCGCCGGCTCGGCCGGCCGCTGATCGTGACGCACGCCTTCGCGCGCGACCTGTCGCGCAAGCGCGACTGCGACCTGACCGGCATCAAGGTCGTCAACGACCCGCACCTCGTCACGCGCGAGGCGCAGGTGGACGTCGTGGTCGAGCTGCTCGGCGGCATGGAGCCGGCGCGCGAACTGATCCTCGAGGCGATCGCCCGCGGCAAGCCGGTGGTCACCGCCAACAAGGCGCTGCTGGCGGAGGACGGCAACCGGCTGTTCGCGGCGGCGAAGCAGCAGGGCGTGGCGATCGCGTTCGAAGCCTCGGTCGCCGGCGGCATCCCGATCCTGCGCGTGCTGCGCGAGGGCCTGGCAGGCAATCGCATCGAAGGCGTGGCCGGCATCGTCAACGGCACCAGCAACTACATCCTCACCCAGATGGCGGAGCGCGGCATCGACTTTGCCACGGCGCTCGGCGAGGCCCAGGCGCAGGGTTTCGCCGAGGCCGATCCGGCGTTCGACGTGGACGGCATCGACGCGGCCCACAAGCTCACCATCCTGGCGTCGATGGCGTTCGGCATCCCGTTGTCGTATGCCGGCGTCGCCGTCGAGGGCATCCGCGACGTCACCGCGCGCGACATCGCGCTGGCGAAGGAACTGGGCTATCGGATCAAGCCGCTGGCGCTGGCCAAGCGCAGCGGCGGACGCATCGAGCTGCGCGTGCACCCGACGCTGGTGCCGGCCGAGCACCTGCTGGCCAGGGTGGACGGCGTGCTGAATTCGATCATCGTGCAGTCCGACGCCGTCGGCTCGACCGGCTACTACGGTCGGGGCGCGGGCGGCGATGCCACCGCCTCGGCGGTGGTCGCCGACTTGCTCGAGATTGCGCGCGAGCTCGGCGCGCACGCGCATTTCCAGGCTCATCCGCTGGGTTACGACCCGTCCGCCGTGCAGCCGCAGCCGCTGGTGCCGCTGAAGGACGTGGAGAGCGCGCACTACGTGCGCCTGCGCGTTGCCGACACGCCCGGCGTGCTCAAGGCGATCACCTCGATCCTGGCCGAGCTCGACATCAGCATCGAGGCGATCCTGCAGAA
>JANNKD010000336.1:0-5623 GCA_031396115.1 Gammaproteobacteria bacterium | reverse complement strand
GACCTCGGCATGCTGACTGGGCACGACGTCGTGCTGGCGCTGTCCAACTCCGGCAAGACCAGCGAGATCGTCGCGCTGCTGCCGGGGCTCAAGAAGCTCGGCGTGAAGCTCATCGCGATGACCGGCAACCCGCATTCGCCGCTGGCCAAGGCCGCCGACGTGCACCTCAACGTCGCCGTCGATCAGGAAGCCTGCCCGCTGGAGCTTGCGCCGACCGCCAGCACGACTGCCGCGCTGGCGATGGGCGATGCGCTGGCCGTGGCCGTGATGCAGGCCGAGGAGTTCGACGAGCAGGGTTTCGCGCGCTCGCATCCCGGCGGCGCGCTCGGCAAGCGCCTGCTGCTCAACGTCGCCTCGCTGATGCACACCGGCGAGACGGTGCCGGCGGTCGCCACCGGCGCGTCGCTGAAGGACGCGCTGCTCGAGATGACGAAGAAGGGCCTGGGCATGACGGCGGTCGTCGACGGCCAGAAAAAACTGCTGGGCATCTTCACCGACGGCGACCTGCGCCGCGCCCTCGACGGCGACGTCAACCTGAAGGGCACCCCCATCGACCGCGTCATGACGCGCAACCCCAAGACCGTGCGCGAGGACATGATGGCCACGGCGGCGCTGGCGCTGATGAAGGAGCACAAGATCAGTGCGCTGGTCGTGGTCGATGCGCAGCAGCGCGTCACCGGCGCGCTGAACATGCACGACTTGCTGCGCGCCGGACTGGGCTGATGCCTTCGCGTCTGTCGCCGGCGGCGATCCGCAAGCGCGCGCGGCGCGTGCGCTGCCTGTTCCTCGACATCGACGGCGTGCTGACCGACGGCAAGCTCTACCTCGGCCCGGGCGGCACCGAGCTCAAGACCAATTTCGTGCGCGACGGTTACGGCATCAAGCGACTGCTGGCCAACGGCATCGAAGTGGCGGTGATCAGCGGCCGTCCTTCGGAGGCCATGCGCCAGCGCCTCGACTTCCTCGGCGTCAAGCATGTCGTGCTCGACCACGAGGACAAGCTGCCGGTGTACGAGCAGATCCGCGCGCGCCTGGGCCTCACCGACGCCGACTGCGCCGTGATGGGCGATGACGCGCCGGACCTGCCGGTGATGGCGCGCGCGGGCCTCGCGCTGGCGCCGGCCGATGCGCACCCCGTCGCGCTGAAGGCGGCGCACTGGACCAGCCGCTGCAACGGCGGCGTCGGCGCGGTGCGCGAAGCCTGCGACCTGATCCTCGCCGCGCAGGGCAAGGACGGCTGAGGCCGATGCGAATCCTGTACTTGCTGGTTCCGGCCGTGCTGCTTGCCGCGGTGCTGATCTTCACCTTCTACGGCTTCCAGGAGCCGGGGCAGGCTGCGGTCCTGCCGAGCGAGGAGCCGCCGCGCTACGCCGCCACGGGCGTGCAGTGGTTGCGGCTCGGCCGCGAGGGCGAGCCGGAGTTCCGCATCGAGGCGGACACGCTGGACATGTACGCCGACGAGTCCGTGCAGATGAAAAGGGTGCGGCTCGATGCGCTGGGCGGCTACAGCTCGCCGTGGCACATCGAGGCGCCGCGCGGCTCGGCGCCGCCGCGCGAGCGCCAGCTGCGCCTGTCCGGCGGGGTGCTCGCGACCGGCGACCTCGCCGCCGAGCATGTCGAGCTGACCACCCCGAGGCTGTGGGTCGACCTGCTGCGCCGCGAGTTGCACACCGACGCGGACGTGCGGCTCGAAACCGACGACCGCATCGCCACCGCCAAGGGCCTGCGCAGCGATTTCGACGGCGAGCGCGTGCAGTTGCTCAAGGATGTCCGGATGGACTATGTCCCCGGCGGCTAGCGTGGTCATGGCCGCGGCCCTGCTCGCGCTGCTGGCGGCCGCCGCCTCCTCGGAGGGCGCGGCGCCGGCCAAGGCGGGCGCGGCAACGCGCATCCGGGGCCCGATCAAGATCACCGCCGAACGGGCCGAGCTCGAGCGGCGCGAGTACGCGCTGTACCGCGGCCGCGTGCGGCTCGAATCCGAGGACATGGTCCTGACCGGCGACCGCCTCGAACTGCGCCAGCCCGGCCGCGGCCAGTTCGAGGCGCGGCTCACCGGCACGCCGGCGCGGCTCGACCATCCCGGCAACGACAAGGGACCGCCGGTCAAGGCCAGCGCCGCGCAGATCCTCTACGACACGCGCACCTCCACGGTGGACCTGTCCGGCGGCGTGCAGCTCGTCCGCGGCACCGACCAGCTCAGCAGCGGCCAGGTGCGCTACAACCTCGCCGCGCGGCGCATCACCGCCAGCGGCGTCGGCGCCTCGCAGGTGCACATCACCATCGAGCCGCCGCAGAATGACGCGCCGCCGCCATCTCCACCACAGCCGAAACCGAAGACATCGAAAAAATGACCGCCAAGTTCTCCGCCCACGGGCTGGTCAAGAAGTACCGCAAGCGCACGGTCGTGCGCGAGGTGTCGCTCGCCGTCAGCGCCGGCGAGATCGTCGGCCTGCTCGGCCCCAACGGCGCCGGCAAGACCACGTCGTTCTACATGATGGTCGGCCTGATCGCGCCCGACGGCGGCCGCATCGAGATCGACGGCAAGGACGTCACGCGCGAGCCGATGCACGAGCGCGCGCGCCTGGGCGTCGGCTACCTGCCGCAGGAAGCCTCCGTGTTCCGCCGGCTGTCGGTCGAGGACAACATCCTGGCGATCCTCGAGCTGCGTCCCGACCTTGACCGCAAGCAGCGCAAGGCCGAGCTCGAGCGCCTGCTCGAAGAGCTGCACATCGGCCACATCCGCGAAGGCGAGGGCCTGTCGCTGTCGGGCGGCGAGCGCCGGCGCGTCGAGATCGCGCGCGCGCTCGCGGCCAACCCGCGCTTCATCCTGCTCGACGAGCCGTTCGCGGGCGTCGATCCGATCGCGGTCAAGGACATCCACCACATCGTCATGCACCTGCGCGACCGCGGCATCGGCGTGCTGGTGACCGACCACAACGTGCGCGAGATGCTGAAGATCTGTGCGCGCGCGTACATCCTCAACGCCGGCCAGGTCATCGCCGAGGGCACGCCCGACGTGATCGAAGCCGACGAGACCGTGAGAAAGGTATACCTGGGTGAAGATTTCAAGCGCTGAGGGAGTAGACTGGGCACGAAGAACTGCCAGATGAAACAGTCGCTCCACCTCCGGGTCGGCCAGACCCTCGCCATGACGCCGGCGCTGCAGCAGGCGATCAAGCTGCTGCAACTCTCCAGCCTCGACCTCCAGCAGGAGATCCGCCAGGCGGTCGAGTCGAACCTGATGCTGGAGTTCGACGAGGACGAGGGCGCCGGGCCCAGCATCGAGGAGCAGGCCGCGGGCAGCGAAGGTCCCGAACCCGCGGTTGACGGCGAGCCCGTCGAATCCGGCGAGCCCGCCGAAGTCGCAGTCGAGGAAACTCCGGTCGACGTGGAGTGGGAGGAGGCGTACGAATCCACCACGCCCGGCACCGGCAAGTCGGCGCAGGACGAGGAAGACCTCTACGAGTTCCGCCAGGCCAACCTGACCACCGAGCGCTCGCTGCGCGAGCACCTGGTCTGGCAGGCCGAGCTGGCGCCCTTCGACGACGCGGCGGGCGACATCGCGATGCACCTGATCGACGCCATCAACGATGACGGCTACCTCGAGGACTTCGCCGGCGTGTGCGAGCGGCTCAAGGCCAGCCTCGGCGTGGACGCGGCGCAGGTCGGGGCGGTGCTGAAGCAGGTGCAGGATTTCGATCCGGCCGGCGTCGGCGCGCGCGACCTGGCCGAATGCCTGCGGCTGCAATTGTTACAGCTGCCGGCCGAGGCGCCTGAGCGCGAGCCGGCGCTGAAGATCGTCACCGAGCACATGGCGTTGCTGGCGCGGCACGACGAGGCCGGGCTGCAGCACGTCCTCGGCCTCGACGCCGGGCAGTTGCTCCCCGTGCTGGCGCTGATCCAGTCGTTGCAGCCGCACCCCGGCCGGCCCTACCAGGCGCACGAGAGCAACTACGTCGCGCCGGACGTGTTCGTGGTGAAGAAGGACGGGCGCTGGCGCGTGTCGCTGAACCCGGACATCACCCCGAAAGTGCGCCTCAACACCCAGTACCTGAGCCTGGTGCGGCGGGCGGATTCCAGCAAGGACCAGCAGACGCTCAAGCAGCACCTGACGGAGGCGCGTTATTTCCTGAGCAGCCTGGAATCCCGCAACGATACGCTCCTGCGGGTGGCCCAGTCCATAGTTGAAGAGCAGCGGGCTTTTCTGGAGTATGGGGACGAGGCGATGCGGCCGCTGGTGCTGCGGGACATCGCCGACCGGTTGGGAATACACGAGTCGACGGTTTCAAGAGCGACGGCCAATAAATACATGCTCACCCCGCGCGGGCTTTACGAGCTCAAGTACTTCTTCTCCAGCCACGTGCAGACGGTGCAGGGTGGCACCTGCTCCGCCACCGCCATCCAGGCCATGATCAAGCGCCTGGTCACCGGCGAGCCGCCCCACGAGCCGCTGTCCGACAGCACGCTGGCCGACCTGTTGCTGAAAGACGGCATCCGTGTCGCCCGCCGCACGGTCGCCAAATACCGCGAGGCGCTGGGCATCCCGCCGTCGCATGAACGAAGGGCGGTGTCCTGACATCCAGATGATTCACCGGACCCGGAATCCGCCGGATCCGTTGCGAGGAGGCAAGGCACAATGAATCTGAACATCGCAGGACATCACCTCCCTCTCACCGACGCACTGAAGAGCTACGTTTCGGAGAAGATCACCCGGCTGGAGCGACACTTCGGCCACCTGATTGGCGCCAGCGTCGTGCTGTCGGTGGAGAAGCTGCGACACAAGGCGGAGGCGACGCTCCACACCCGCGGCGCGAACCTGCACGCGGAAGCGATCGAAGACGACATGTACGCGGCCATCGACCTGCTGGCCGACAAGCTCGACAGCCAGACCCGCAAGCACAAGGAAAAGGCCCGGGACCACCACGCCAAGGACGTCCACAAGGGCAACGCCAGCTAGGGGTAGAATGCGGGGAAGGGGACAGATTCGGACAGATTCGGATCTGTCCCCTTTTTTCTAACAACAGGGACCGCCATGAAACTCAACGCGATACTCACCGCCGACCGGGTCGCTTCCGGGGTGACGGTCACGAGCAAGAAGAAATCGCTCGAAGAACTCAGCAAGCTGCTGGCCAAGGGCGCCGGCTCGCTGTCGGCCACGGACATCTTCAACGGCCTGACCGCGCGCGAGAAGCTCGGCAGCACGGGCCTGGGGCACGGCGTGGCGATCCCGCACGGCCGCATGCCGGGCGTGACCGGCAGCGTCGGCGCCTTCCTGCGCCTCAAGCACCCGGTGGACTACGACGCCCACGACGGCCAGCCGGTGGACCTGGTGTTCGGCCTGGTGGTGCCGGTGGCCGCGACCGAGGAGCACCTCAAGCACCTCGCCGCGATCGCCGAGAAATTCTCCGACGACGAGTTCTGCAAGAAGATGCGCGCGGCGGACGGCGACAAGGCCCTGCACGCGTTGCTGACCTCCTGACGGTCGCGGCCATGGGCCGCTCCCACAAGACGGCCGGCCTGTTCAATCCGATTCACCCCTGGACCGTCCAGGTCCTGGGCGATGCCGGCAGCACCTGGCTGGCGGGCCTGACACCCGCGGCGCGCGCCGCGTTGCCGCGCAAGC
>JANNKD010000278.1:0-5448 GCA_031396115.1 Gammaproteobacteria bacterium | reverse complement strand
GTGCTCGGCGGCTTCCGCGTGGTGCTGAGCGACCGCTACCTGCGCAACATCGCGCTGTTCATGTTGTTACTGAACTGCATCAATTCGACCGGCGAGTATCTGCTGTCACGCACCGTCGAGTTGCACGCCGACGCGCTGCTGGCCGCGGGCACCATCACCGATGCCGGCCGCTGGATTGGCGGTTTCTACGGCAACTTCTACGCCTGGGTCAACGGCGTGGGCATCGCCATCCAGTTGTTCCTGGTGGCGCGCATCTTCAGGTACCTGGGCGTGGGCGGTGCGACGCGCGTGCTGCCGGCGATCGCGATGATCGGCTACGGCGTGCTGGCGTTCGTGCCGGTGTTCGCCGTGATCCGGCTGTTCAAGATCATCGAGAACAGCGTGAACTACTCGCTGCAGAACACCGCGCGCCACGCGCTGATCCTGCCGTGCGACGCGGAGCAGAAGTACGCCGGCAAGACCACCATCGACACCTTCTTCTGGCGCCTGGGCGACCTCGCCCACGCCGGCATCGTGTTCGCGGGCGTGCACTGGCTGTCGGCAGCGCCGGCGCAATTCGCCGCGTTCAACGCGGTGCTGGCGATCGGCTGGTGGCTGCTGGCGACGCGCATCGGCGCCGAGCACCGCGCGCGGACCGCTGCGGTCAGGGGCCAGCCGGACTCGTAAGGGCCCCGGCCGCGTGCGCCGCCAGCAGCATCGGCCCGGCGCTGTACAGGAAGGCTTCCGACAACTGCGGCACTTCGCCGAGGCGCTGCATCTCGCCGCCGAACGGCCCGAGCAGTTGCGCCAGCGCATCGCGCCGGTCCAGCGCGACGGCCAGGCGCACCAGGCAGGCGTAGCCGGTGCCGGAAAGTCCCTTGCTGCCGATCGGCTCGCCGGACTGGGCGTCGTAATAGGCCCACAGCTTGCCGCCGTAGCGCTTGTGCGCGCCCTGGCCGATGAAGTCCAGCAGGCGCCCGCCGACGCGCGGCGCGCTGCGCGCGACGCCCTCGGCGCCGAGGCAGGCGTCCTCGAGCGGCGCCAGGTTGTTGGGCGCGAAGGTTTCCACGCCCATCTCCGGGAATCCGGCGCCGACTTCCGGCTGGATCACCGGATTGAGCAGCCCCGAGGGCGCGACGGCGCGCTCGATCGCCGCGACCGAGCGCTCGGCCATGCCGCGCCAGTCGCCCTTCGCCCCTTCCTGTTCGAGCGCGCCGAGGAAGTCGGCGTGGTACGACGCCGGCGTCGCCAGGCTGGCGAAGCTGCTGCCGGCGAAACTGTAGTACTTGCGCACCAGCCAGACGCCCTGCAGCTCGAAGGCGTGCCTGGCGTAGCCGTCGAGCACGCGCAGCGCCTGCGCGCGGTCGGCGGGCCGTTCGAACGCCTTCGCGCCGGCCGCCAGCGCGCGCGCCGTCCACATCGCCTCACCCGCGCCCGAGATTTCCGGCTGCAGGTTCGGCAGGCGGCGCCACAGCACGAAGCCGGCGGTGTAGGTGCCGCTCTGCTCGGTCAGGATCAGCGGCTGCAAGCCGGCGTGGAGCTTGAGGTACAACTCGCGGTCGCCGCTTTGCGCGGCGTAGAGCATCAAGGGCGCCAGGTCCATGGCATGCACGGAGTTGCCGTCCTTGCGCGCCACGCCGTGGTCGCGCAGCCAGCGGCGCACCTCGCTGTCGAGCTGCTGCGCGGAGGCCCGGAACTCGTCGTCGACGCTCGCGCTGCCGCCTGGCAACACGGCGCACGCGGTGAGCATGAGACCGGCCAGCGCCGCAAGCACGCGCCCAAAGGACTGGATTCCCGCTTTCGCGGGAATGACGGCGTTACGCATCGGGCGCCCCCCGCTGGCCGCGCTTTTCGTGCAGCCGGCGCCATTGCTCCTCGCTGGCGTAGACGCGCCAGCCGCCGCGGTCGTAGATCAGCGTGTAGCCCGGCAGGCCGTGGGTGTAGGCCTTCGGGAAATAGCGCAGGATCAGGTCGATCTGGCGCGGGTCGCGCTGCAGCGATGGCACCGCGATCCAGTTCGTATCCGGCTTGCCGCTGTTGACGCCTTCCTTGAAGCGGTCCGAGAACGTCAACACCAGACCCTTGGCGCCACCGCGCGCGGCAATGACGGCGTACGCCGTGCTCTCGTCGATCATGAGACCCTCGAGGTCGCGGGTCCACAGCCCGAGGTCGAGGTCAGCCTGCTTCGGCGCCTCGACCGTGCGGCCGGCGAAGGCGTCGAACCAGCCGGCCATGCCGACGCCGGGATATTTCTGGAACAGCGCCAGCGAGCCGATCATGCCCGCCAGCATGAGCGCCAGCACCACCGCCGGACGCTCGCGCAGCATCAGGCCGGTGGTCTGCAGCGCCATGACGCCGCCGAGCACGAGGACGAGGATATCGGCCGGCGACTGCGTGAACTCGGCCCAGGTGGCGAGGCCGGAGGCGAACACCGGCATGCCGGCGAGCGCCACGCCGGCGGCCCAGGCGCGCGTGCGCCGCATCGGCTGCATCTGCACCATCAGCAGCACCGGGTAACAGATCGCCAGCAGCGCGGCCGAGATCGCGGTCGAGGCCAGGAAATTGTTGCCGAACTCGGCGCGCCACGGCAGGTAGTCGCCCGAGCTGCGCGCGCCGAGGAACGGCGAGGCCGGGTCCTTCAGGAACGCCAGCGAGTCGCCGGTGTAGATCCAGTTCAGCGCGAACCAGATGCCGATCATGAACACCAGCGGGCTGTACAGCACCAGGATCGGCGCCACCGGGTTGATGTTCATGATGTGGCGCTGCACCACCAGCGGCAGCAGCGGCAGCAGCGTCAGCGACAGGTACAGCGAGCGCGCGTCGGTGATGAAGAACAGCAGCAGCACCGCGCCGAGCACGATGTGCGAGTGCAGGCTGTGCGAGTAGCGCAGCACGATCATCGACAGCCCGAGCATGTAGTACAGCGTGATGCCGAGCATCTCGCCGCCGCCGTTGGTCGCGCCCCACAGGAACACCGGGTTGGCCGCCGTCAGCAGCACCACGGCCGCGATGATCGGCCGCGGCACCGCGGCGCGCAGCAGCCGGAACGTGAAGTGCGTCAGCAGCCCGGCCGCGGCGAAGGCCGAAATCAGGTACGGCGCCTGCGGCGTCTTCAGGCCCGGGATCAGCGACAGCATCGTCACCAGGTAGTACTGCACCTGCGGGTACAGCAGCACGAAGCGGTTGAAGCCGCCCTGCGGCGCATCGAGGCTGGCGATGACCGTGCTCCAGCCCCACAGCGCGCCGTCGTTGACGTAGTTGCGTGACAGCAGCCATAGCGCCAGCGCGCTGAATGCCGCCGCCCATGCGGCGAAGTACGCCGTGGCGGCGAACGCCAGGCTGGGCCTGGCCACGCGGCGGCGCGCAGGGGCCGGCCGCGGCGCCAGTTGCGGCACGGTGGCGAGCATGGTGGGGGAGGTCATTGCGCCGCCTCGGCCAGCTCGGCCGCCGTGTGCCGGCTGATGCCGTGCTGGGTTTTCTCCCAGTAGAACGGGTTGTGGATCAGCTGCCAGAGCCCCTTGTAGCCGGCGATCGACATCAGCGCCCAGTAGGCGGGCGCCGTCAGCGCGTGCAGCAGCAGCGTGTAATAGCCGCGCTTGTAGGCGCCGAGCATGAAGAAGTAGATCATCGCCGCGTTGCCGAACAGCAGGTTGAACAGGCTGAAGCTGACCACCCACGGCGGGAAGTACACGTCGAGCCCGCCGACCAGGCCGACCGCCCAGCCCGCGAACAGGAACCACAGCACCGGGTTCAGCAGCACGCAGATGACCGTGCCGCCGATGAAGAACTGGAAACCCCAGAAGCCGACGTGGCCCAGGCTGCGATACAGCTTGCGCGGGTGGCGCATGTGCACGAGGTAGGTCTGCAGGTAGCCCTTGATCCAGCGCGAGCGCTGGCGGATCCAGTTGCCCAGGCGCGTGTTGGCTTCCTCATAGGTAGTGGCGTTGACCACCTGCACGGTGAGGCCCTTCTGCGTCATGCGCACGCCGAGGTCGGCATCCTCGGTCATGTTGTACGGGTCCCAGGCCAGCAGGCCGCGCAGCGTCTCGGTCTTGAAGTGGTTCGAGGTGCCGCCGAGCGGGATCGGGATGCGCAGCGCCTCGAGTCCCGGCAGCAGCAGGTCGAACCAGGTCGAGTACTCGAGCGTGAACATCCGCGTCAGCCAGTTCTCGTCGCGGTTGTAATAATTCAGGCGGCACTGCATGCAGGCGACGTTGGCCGGCGCCTTGCGGAACGCCAGCACCACTTTCTTGAGCTGGTCCGGCTCGGGCTTGTCCTCGGCGTCGAAGATCGTCACGTACTCGCCCTGGGCGAAGTGCAGCCCGTAGTTGCAGGCCTTCGGCTTGGTCTGCGGGTGGCTCGGCGGCACGCGCACGATCTCGAAGATCGACTCGAGCTGCAGCTTCTTGGCGGCCTCGATGGTCTCGGTGTCGCCCTCCTCGAGCAGCAGCTTGATGTCGAGCTTGCTGCGCGGGTAGTTCAGCTTGCGCAGCGCGCTGGCCAGGATCGGCAGCACTTCCGGCTCCTTGTACATCGGCACCAGCACGCTGTAGTGCGGCAGGTCGGCGTCCACCAGCGAGCGCACCTCGGTGGCGGAGATCTTGTACTCGGTGGCGCGCGCCGCGCCGTACCACGACAGCACCGCGCGCAGCGAGAAGGTCAGCAGGTAGAACAGCGCCACCACGATGTTGATGGCGATGAGGGTCGGCGTCGGCGCCAGGAACAGCCCGGCGAACGCCAAGGACACGATGACGCCGAGCCCGATCACCTGCGGCGCCGTGATCACGGTGCGCGCCGAGTACTCGGGCGACGCGTCGGCCAGGCTCGACAGCGCGGCGCGGCTGATCTCGGCGCCGAAGTGCTTCTGCAGCATCCACAGCACGTCGAATTTCGAGGTCACCGCGACGTCGAAGCGGTCACCGTAGCGGCGCGCGCCGAACTCGTCGACTTCGGGGCCCGGCCGGCTCGTCACCAGCCAGACCAAGCCGTTCTCCTGGCGCCACGGCATCACCACCAGGCGCTGGTACTCGGCCATGTCCTCGACGCGCAGCAGGTCTTCCTGCGGCGGCTCGCGCGTCAGGTCGACGAAATGCTTGCCGAGCTGCAGCGCCAGCGCGCGGTGGAAGTCGAACGAGCGCACGTAGCCCTGCGACTGCAGCACGCTGCCCAGCGGCGTGCCCCACTGCTTCGACAGCGCCAGGGCCTCGCTGAGCTGGCCGGCGGTCAGCTTCTGGAGCGTGAGCAGGATCTCGCCGATCGGCTTGCCGCGCAGGTTGGGCTGCGGCGCGAGCGTGCTCACGCCTTACCCCGCCTGCGAGCGGCGCGTGCGGCGATAGAGGTAGACGAGCCCCGCGATGATGACGATCCAGGTGATGATGAACAGCGCCGGCCGCAGCGCGCCGCTCTCGGCGAACCAGCCCTTGGCTTCGGGATAGTCGACGCGGTAGTCGCGCGTCTCGCCGATGCGCA
>JANNKD010000243.1:0-3111 GCA_031396115.1 Gammaproteobacteria bacterium | reverse complement strand
CGATCTGTTCATCGCCGGCGAACAGGGCACGGCGCTCAAGCTCGACCGCGACAGCGGCCGTTTCGCCGCGCTGACCCTGCCCTACAAGGGCACGCTGTTCGGCCTGGCCGGCAAGGACCGCACCGTGCTCGCGCACGGCTTGCGCGGCAACGTCGTGCGCAGCAGCGACGGCGGCGTCAACTGGCAAAGCGTCCCCACCGGCGTGGGCGTGGGGCTGACCGCCAGCACGCTCGACGAGCGTGGACGTTTGATCATCGTCAGCCAGGCCGGGCATGTGCTCGTCAGCAGCGACGACGGCGCGAGTTTTGCGCCGCTGAAGCTCGAGCGCCCGATCCCTGCCGCGGCAGTCGTGAGCGCCGGCGCCGGAACATTGGTCGTGGCTGGCCCGCGTGGCGTGCAGACGCTGCCCCTGGCCTGACGGATCGGATCAACACCATGCACGCAGGCCCTGCCTCCACCGAAGCCGTCGAAACGCTGGAGCAGTTCAACCCGGCGAGCGGCTCGCTGCTCGAGCGCGCGGTGTTCAACCACCGCAAGGCCGTGATGCTGGCCTGCGCCGTCGTCACCGTGCTGCTGGGCGTATTGGCGGCGACGAAGCTCAGCTTGAGCGCGAGCTTCGAGAAGATGATTCCGCGCGGCCACCCCTACATCCAGAACTATCTGGACAACCGCGTCGAGTTGCGCGGGCTGGGCAATGCGCTGCGCATCGTGATCGAGAACCCGGCCGGCGACATCTACGATCCCGTTTACCAGGCCATGTTGCGCAAGATCCATGACGAGGTGTTCCTGACACCGGGTGTGGACCGGGCCTGGGTCAAGTCGCTGTGGGCGCCGGGGGTGCGCTGGACCGAGGTCACCGAAGAGGGCTTTCGCGGCGGCCCGGTGATGCCCGACAACTACGACGGCGGCCCGGCCGCCACCGAGCAGTTGCGTGCCAACATCGCGCGCGCCGGAATTGTCGGCAGCCTGGTCGGCAACGACTTCAAGTCGAGCATGCTGGTGGTGCCGCTGCTCGACACCGACCCGACGACGGGCCAGCGCATCGACTACCGCAAGCTCTCGCACGCGATCGAGCAGATCCGCAAGCGCGTGGAAGCCAATGGCAGCGCACGCATGCACGTGATCGGCTTCGCCAAGCTGGTGGGCGACCTGATCGACGGCCTGATGCAGGTGGCGCTGTACTTCGGCCTGGCCGCGCTGATCGCCACCGCGATCATCTGGCTCTACACGCGCTGCGTGCGCTCCACCGCGCTGGTGATGGCGTGCTCGCTGGTGGCCGTGGTCTGGCAGCTCGGGCTGGTGGCGGCACTCGGCTTCGAGCTCGACCCGTATTCGATCCTGGTGCCCTTCCTCGTCTTCGCCATCGGCGTCAGCCACGGCGCGCAGAAGATGAACGGCATCATGCAGGACATCGCGCGCGGCGCGCACCGGCTGGTGGCCGCGCGCTACACCTTCCGCCGCCTGTTCCTGGCCGGCCTCACCGCGCTGCTGGCCGACACAGTCGGATTTGCGGTGCTGATGGTGATCGACATCGCCGTCATCAAGGACCTGGCGCTCACCGCCAGCCTGGGTGTGGCGGTGCTGATCTTCACGAACCTGATCCTGCTGCCGGTGCTGCTGAGCTACGTGGGCGTGAGCGCCGGCGCCGCCGCGCGTGCGCTCAAAGCCGAGAGCGACGAGATGCGCGAGCGCGGCTTCAACCGCCTGTTCGCGGTGCTGGCGCGCTTCGTCGAAAAACGCTGGGCGATGGCCGCGGTGATCGCCTCGGCCGCGCTGCTCGTCGGCGGCTACCTAGTGAGCACGCAGCTCAAGATCGGCGACCTCGACCCCGGCGCCCCCGAGCTGCGCGCCGACTCGCGCTACAACCGCGACAACGCCTACATCACCAGCAAGTACTCGTTGTCGAGCGACACCTTCGCGGTGATCGTGAAGACCGAGAAGGAAGGCTGCCTGAAGTACCAGACGCTCGTCGAAGCGGATCGCCTGGCCTGGGCGCTGCAGCAGGTGAGCGGCGTGCAGACGACAGCGAGCCTGAGCGACGCGGTGCGGAGAATCACCGCCGGCAGCAACGAGGGCGCGCCCAAGTGGCTGACGATCGCGCGCAACCAGGACGTGCTGAACTACGGCGCGCAGCAGGCAAGCGTCAACAACCCCGACCTGTTCAACACCGACTGTTCGGTGATGCCGGTGATCGCCTACCTCTCCGACCACCGCGCCGAGACGCTGGATCGCGTGGTGGCGGCCAGCAGCGAATTCGCCGCCGCGCACAGCACGCCTGAGCGCCAGTTCCTGCTCGCCGCCGGCTCCGCCGGCATCGAGGCCGCGACCAACATCGTCGTGCGCAAGGCCTGGGTGCAGATGCTGCTGCTGGTCTATGCCGCGGTGATCGTGTTGTGCTTCATCACGTTCCGCAGTTGGCGCGCGGTGGTGGTGGCCGTCGTGCCGCTGGTCATCACCTCGATCCTCTGCGAGGCGCTGATGGTGGCGCTGGGCATCGGCGTCAAGGTGGCGACGCTGCCGGTGATCGCGCTCGGCGTCGGCATCGGCGTCGACTATGCGCTGTACCTGCTGTCGGTGCAGCTCGCGCAGCAGCGCGCGGGCGTGTCGCTGGCGCAGGCCTACCGCAGCGCCCTGCAGTTCACCGGCAAGGTGGTCGTGCTGGTGGGCGTGACGCTCGCCGCCGGTGTGGCGACCTGGGCACTGTCGCCGATCAAGTTCCAAGCCGACATGGGCGTGCTGCTGGCCTTCATGTTCGTGTGGAACATGGTCGGTGCGGTGGTGCTGATTCCGGCGTTGTCGTACTACCTGCTGCCGTCCGGCCGCGCGCGATCCAACACGCCGGCGTCAACGCTGCAGGCACCGAGCGTGCACCATGCCTGAGTGGTCGACGCTGCGGGTACCGAAGAGCTGCGCCTGAGCGCCCCCAGGGCCGGGCCAGCCCGGCCCGCCCCCCGAGGGGGTTCAAGCAAAGTGGCAAAGCCACATTTGCTTGAGGCCGGCCCGAGATTGGAATGCAACGAGGAGCGAGTTCGATGAAGATTCTGGTGGCCGTGAAACGGGTGGTCGACTACAACGTCAAGGTGCGCGTCAGGTCCGACGGTACCGGGGTGG
>JANNKD010000224.1:0-3776 GCA_031396115.1 Gammaproteobacteria bacterium | reverse complement strand
GCGGTCACCAAGCACCGCCTGCCGGGGCGCATTCCGGGGCGCAGCGCGCTGGAAGTGGAGCTGGGGCCCGAGGCCGGCGGCCTGTCGCTGCTGCTGGCGCACCTGTCGCTCGGCCACTTCGATCGCCACCAGCAGCTCGATTACCTGAGCGCGCTCGTGAACAAGGAGCGCCCGACCGTGCTGCTCGGCGACCTGAACTGCGAGCCCGACATCCTGCGCGCGCACGCCGCGCTATCCGGATGCGGCCTCTGCGTGCCCGAGCAGTCGCCGGCGACCTTCCCGAGCTGGCGCCCGAGCCGGCGGCTCGACCACATCCTCGGCAGCGGCCACGTCGCGGTGCGCACCCTGCGGGCACTGCCGCCGCTGCTGTCCGACCACCTCGCGCTCGCGGCGGAAGTCTTCATGGTGCCGCCGCCGGAGCGCGCGGCGTGACGGCCTGGCTGACCCGTCTCGACCTGCTGCTGGTCGCCCACCTCGTGATGGCGCTGGCCACCGCCGTCCACGCGCTGCTGACCAAGCACGAGCCGCGCTCGGCCTGGGCCTGGATCACCGCCTGCTGGCTGCTCCCGTTCGGAGGAGCGCTGCTGTATTTCTGGTTCGGCATCAACCGCATCGAGCGCCGCGCGCGCCGCGAGCTGGGCGCCGCGCCGCCGCGCGAGGTCGAGCCTGAGCCGGTGCCGGACGTGCCGGGGCGCCGGATCGAGGTGCGCGAGCTGGTGCGGCTCGGGCGCGGCATGGCCGGCCGGCCGCTGGTGCCCGGCAACCGTGTCACGCCGCTGCACAACGGCGAACAGGCCTATCCCGAGATGCTGACCGCGATCGCTTCGGCGCGCGAGACGATCTGGCTCGAGAGCTACATCTTCGACGCCAGCGAAGCCGCCAGCCAGTTCGTCGAGGCGCTGGCCGAGGCGCGTGGGCGCGGCGTGCAGGTGCGCGTGCTGGTGGACGGCATCGGCGGCATGGGGCTGCGCACGCACGGCGTGCGGCGCCTCAAGGCGCGCGGCATCCCGGTGCGCACGTTCCTGCCGCTGCGGCTGTGGCCGCCGATGATGCACATCAATTTGCGCGACCACCGCAAGATCCTGACGGTGGATGGCGCGGTGGCGTTCGCCGGCGGCATGAACATCAGCGACGTCCACTACGTCGAGCGCGGCGGCGGCTCGATGATCGACCTGCATTTCCGTTTCGAAGGGCCGATCGTTCGGCAGTTCGAGGAGGTGTTCGTCGAGAACTGGCGCTTCATGGCGCGCGAGACGCTGAAACCGTCGGGTCCGACGCCCGGGGAAGGCAAGGCCCACTGCCGCGTGGTCACCGACGGCCCGAACGACGACGTGGACCGCCTGCAAATGCTGCTGCTGGGCGTGCTCGGCAACGCGCACGAACGGGTTTCGATCATGACGCCGTATTTCATCCCGACGCCGGAGCTGTCGGGAGCGCTGCAGTCGGCAGCGCTGCGCGGCGTCGAGATCGAGATCGTGCTGCCGAAAAAGAGCGACCAGTGGTGGGTGGACGGCGCCACGCGCCGCTGGTTGCAGGACCTGCTGGGCACGCGCCTCAAGGTGTACTACCGGCCGGGCGTGGCCCACACCAAGCTGCTGCTGATGGACCACTACTACGCGCTGGTGGGCTCCGCCAACCTCGATCCGCGCAGCCTGCGGCTGAATTTCGAGCTGATGGTGGAGATTTACGATGCGGACCTGGTGGGGAACCTGCGGTCGCATTTCGACGAGGTGCGCGGGGCCAGCCAGGAGATCACGCTCAACGCGCTGCGCCGCCGGCCGCTGCGCGCGCGCCTGGGCGACTCGGTGCTGTGGCTGTTTTCGCCGTACCTGTAGACTTCCGGCCCCATGCCCGACGATACGCTGGTCCGGATCCGCGGCCTGAAATTCGCCTACGGCCCGCGCCAGGTTCTCGACGGCGTGGACCTCGACATCAAGCGCGGCCGCGTCACCGCCATCATCGGCCCGACCGCCTGCGGCAAGTCCACGCTGCTCAAGCTGATCGGCGCGCAGTTCCTTCCCGAGGCCGGCACGGTGCACTTCGACGGCATCGACGTGCACCAGCTCAAGCGCAACGACCTCTACGAGCTGCGCCAGCGCATGGGCATGATGTTCCAGGCCCAGGCGCTGCTGACCGACCTGACGGTGTTCGAGAACGTCGCCTTCCCGCTGCGCGAGCACACCCAGCTGCCCGAATCGATGATCCGGGACATCGTGCTGGTGAAGCTGCAGGCCATCGGCCTGCGCGGCGCGCGCGACCTGTACCCCGACCAGTTGTCCGGCGGCATGTCACGGCGCGTGGCCATGGCCCGGGCCATCGTCATGGACCCCGACCTGGCCATGTACGACGAGCCCTTTGCCGGCCTGGACCCCATCTCCCTTGGGGTGATGATGCGAATCATCCGGACCCTCAATGACAACCTCGGCCTGTCCGGGGTGGTGGTCTCCCACAGCGTGGAGGAGGTCATGGCGGTGGCCGACGACGTCCATGTGCTGGCCGACAAGCGCATCCTGGCCAGCGGCTCACCGCAGGAGATCCAGCAGCACCCGTCGGAGTACGTCCAGCAGTTCCTGACCGGGCGGGAAAAGGGGCCGGTGCCCTTCCATTACCCGGCCCCGCCCGGGGCCCAGGACTACCTGAACCGCCGCAAATCCGGCCTGCCCGGGGCCTCGCGGACCTGATTGGCTGTCATTCCTGCGAAGGCGGGAATCCAGTTGTTTTTCCGCCGGTTTTCCCCCAAAATGCGCGCCCTTCGAGGTACCCCATCAGGCGTGTTTTCGGGGTACTGAACAATAACTACCGACGACGAGATGCACCGATGAAAACCGTATTCCTGAACGCAGGAACGGCGAGGCACGACTGGGTCCTGGTGGACGCCACCGACAAGACCCTCGGCCGCCTGGCCACCAAGATCGCCATGGTTCTCCGTGGCAAGCACAAGCCCGAGTTCACGCCCAACTGCGATACCGGCGACTACGTCGTCGTGATCAACGCCGAGAAAGTGCGCGTGACGGGCAACAAGCTCGAAGCCAAGCGCTACTGGCGCCACACCGGGTACCCGGGCGGCATCAAGTCGACCGCGCTCGGCGACTTGCTCGACAAGCACCCGGAGCGCGTCCTCGAGAAGGCCGTCAAGGGCATGCTGCCCAAGGGCCCGCTCGGCTACGCCCAGTTCCGCAAGCTCAAGGTTTACGCCGGCGCTGCGCACCCGCACGCCGCCCAGCAACCCAAGACACTGCAGGTCTGATCGCCATGGCAACCAAGAAGGCGGCCAAGGCCGCGCACCATAAAGTCGATTACAAGTACGGCACCGGCCGGCGCAAGACCGCTGCGGCACGCGTGTTCCTGCTGCCCGGCAAGGGCGACATCACCATCAACGGCAAGACCGTCGAGCAGTACTTCGGTGGCCGCGAGACCTCGTGGATGGTCGTGCGCCAGCCGCTGGAGGCCACCGAGTCGGTCGGCCGCTTCGACATCAAGATCACCGTCGCCGGCGGCGGCCCGTCGGGCCAGGCCGGCGCCATCCGCCACGGCATCACGCGGGCGCTGATGGCTTACGACGAGAGCAGGCGCAAGACGCTGCGCGCGGCCGGCTTCGTCACGCGCGATGCACGCGCGGTCGAGCGCAAGAAGGTCGGCCTGCACAAGGCACGCAAGGGCTACCAGTACAGCAAGCGATAAACTCCGCTGCTGCGATTCCCTTGGGGGATCGTCTAACGGTAGGACAGCAGACTCTGACTCTGCTTATCTAGGTTCGAGTCCTAGTCCCCCAGCCA
>JANNKD010000209.1:0-6261 GCA_031396115.1 Gammaproteobacteria bacterium | reverse complement strand
ACCATGACCTCGTCCCACAGGCCGAGCTTCTTCAGGTCGTTCACCAAGTACTGGTTGATGACGGTGAACTCGCCCGACAGGTTCGATTTGACGTACAGGTTCTGGTACGTCGGCTCGATCGACTGCGACACGCCGGTGATGTTGGCGATGGTCGCGGTCGGCGCGATCGCCATGGTGTTGCTGTTGCGCATGCCGATGGTCTGCACGCGCGTGCGCAGCGCATCCCAGTCGAACGCGCCCGTAATCCCCGTGTCCTGCACCAGGTATTTGCTGTCGGGGCCGCGCTCCTTGCCGAGGAGCTTGATCGAGTCGATCGGCAGGATGCCCTGGCTCCACAGCGAGCCCTTGAAGCTCGGGTAGGCGCCGCGCTCCTCGGACAGGTCGGTCGAGGCCTTGATGGCGAAGTAGCTGACCGCCTCCATCGAGGCGTCGGCGAACATGATCGCGGCGTCCGACTCGTACGGCAGGCGCAGCTGATACAGCGCGTCGTTGAAGCCCATGATGCCCAGGCCCACCGGGCGGTGGCGCAGGTTCGAGTCGCGCGCCGTGCTCACCGAGTAGTAGTTGTACTCGATGACGTTGTCGAGCATGCGCATCGCCGTGCTGACCGTCTGTTCCAGCTTCTTCAGGTTCAGCTTGCCGTTGGTGATGTGCGCGGCGAGGTTCACGCTGCCCAGGTTGCAGACGGCGATTTCCTTGCCGGCCTTGGTGTTGAGCGTGATCTCGGTGCACAGGTTGGAGCTGTGCACGACGCCGACGTGCTGCTGCGGCGAGCGCAGGTTGCAGGGATCCTTGAAGGCGATCCAGGGATGCCCGGTTTCGAACAGCATCGACAGCATCTTGCGCCACAACTGCAGCGCGGGCATGCGCTTGTGGTTCTTGATCTTGCCGGCGTCGGCCAGCGCTTCGTACTCGCTGTAGCGCTTCTCGAACGCCGCGCCCATCAGGTCGTGCAGGTCCGGCGTGTCTTCCGGCGAGAACAGCGTCCACTGCCCGTCTTCCATGACGCGCTTCATGAACAGGTCCGGCACCCAGTTGGCCGTGTTCATGTCGTGCGTGCGGCGGCGGTCGTCACCCGTGTTCTTGCGCAGGTCGAGGAACTCCTCGATGTCGCGGTGCCAGGTCTCGAGGTAGCCGCACACGGCGCCCTTGCGCTTGCCGCCCTGGTTCACGGCCACGGCCGTGTCGTTGGCGACTTTCATGAACGGCACCACGCCGTTGGACTTGCCGTTGGTGCCCTTGATGTACGCGCCCATGCCGCGTACCGGCGTCCAGTCGTTGCCGAGGCCGCCGGCGAACTTGGACAGCATGGCGTTGTCGTGAATCGCCCCGAAAATCCCGTGCAGGTCGTCCGGCACCGTGGTCAGGTAACACGACGACAGCTGCGGGCGCTGCGTGCCGGAGTTGAACAGCGTCGGCGTCGAGCTCATGAAGTCGAAGCTCGACAGCAGCTGGTAGAACTCGATGGCGCGGCCTTCGCGGTCCACTTCGTTGATGGCCAGGCCCATCGCCACGCGCATGAAGAACGCCTGCGGCAGCTCGAAGCGCGTCCGGTGCGAGTGGATGAAATAGCGGTCATACAACGTCTGCAGGCCGAGGTAGTCGAACTGCTGGTCGCGCTCGGGCAGCAGCGCGGCGCCCAGGCGCTCGAGGTCATACGTGGTCAGCTTGGCGTCGAGCAGCTCGAGCTTGGCGGCCTTGTGCACGTACTCGCGGAAGTACTCGCCGTACAGGCCCTTCATCTCCTCGAAGGTTGGCCGGGTCTCGGCCATGCCGAGGAACTTGAGCGCCTCGTGGCGCATCGCGTCGGTCAGCAGGCGCGCCGACACGTAGGTGTAGTTCGGCTCCTTCTCGATCATCGCGCGCGCCGACAGCGTCAGCGCCTGCGCGACTTCGGCTTCCGGAATGCCGTCATAGAGGTCGCGCAGCGCGGCGGCGACCACGGCCTCCGCATCCACGCCGGTCAGGCCGGAGCAGGCTTCGGTGGCGACGCGGTGCATGCGCTCGACGTTCAGCGGCACGCTGACGCCGTCGTCCAGCTTGACGGTCAGGGACGAACCGGCCGGCTGCTTGGGCGCCGGCTTGGCGGCGGCCTCGGCGGCGCGCTCCTGCGCGCGGCGATCGCGATAGATGACGTAGTCGCGCGCGACTTTGTGCTCGCCGTTGCGCATCAGCGCCAGCTCGACCTGGTCCTGGATGTCCTCGATGTGGATCGTGCCGCCGCCGCCGCCCAGGTGGCGGGTCAGCGCGTGGACGACCTGCGCGGCCAGCGACTCGACCTTTTCGCGCACGCGCGAGCTTTCGGCCGCGCCGCCGCCTTCCACGGCCAGGAAGGCCTTGGTCATGGCGATGGTGATCTTGGATGCGTCGAATCCCGTGACCTTGCCGTTGCGCCGGATCACCTTGATGGTGCCGGGCGCCGTCGCCGCCACTTCCGCAGGCTCGGTGGCCTCGGGAACGTTGGGCAGGCGCAGGGTCTCGGGGGTGGTTGTTGTGGTTTGCATGTGTAGGTCCTCTCCCCCAGCCAAATCTGACAGTTACAAGCGATATCTCTAGAGACTCCGTAGTCATGCAGGGAGACTCCCGGAGCTTGCAGAACACAATATATGGGGTCGTGAAGGCCGTCAAACCCCTACAGGTATTGATTAACCATGGATAAAACATGGCAAAAACCTGTGGATAACCTGTAGCAAAATCAGCCCGTTGGAAGGGGGGTTTTCGGCGGGGCAGGTGGTGGCCAGCCGCCTCGGATTTATCGAAACGTCAGCCGACGAACGGTGGGTGAAACCCATCGGCGCGAATCGGCCCTTGAAGGCGGGAGTAGCATGTCGGCCGACAACAATAAGGCCCCATTAGAAAGGTGAGGTGATGGCTTCTTTGCTTCCAGTCCTGATGGCCGGTGGCTCCGGCACGCGGCTGTGGCCGCTGTCGCGCGAGCTCTACCCCAAGCAGCTCCTCAAACTCACCAACGACCGCAGCCTGTTGCAGAACACGGCCCTGCGCGCTTCGATGATCCCGGATTCCCTGCCCCCCGTGGTGATCTGCGGCGAGCCGCACCGCTTCCTCGTCGCCGAGCAGCTGCGCGAAGTGGGCCTTGGCAACGCCACCCTCGTGCTCGAGCCCGAGGGGCGCAACACCGCCCCGGCCGCCGCCATCGCGGCGTTGCTGGCGAAACAGAAATACGGCGCAGCCACCCAGGTCTTCCTGATGTCGGCCGACCAGGCGGTGGCGCGCGAGGACGCCTTCGTGCGCGCGGTGCAGGCCGCCCGCCCCGTCGCGCACGGCCGCATCGTCACCTTCGGCATCAAGCCGACGCGACCGGAGACGGGCTACGGGTACCTCAAGGCCGGTAAACCGCTCAAGGAAGTCGCGGCCATGGGCCGCTCCCACAAGGGGCGCTCC
Organism: Gammaproteobacteria bacterium; assembly: GCA_031396115.1. Classification (GTDB taxonomy): domain Bacteria; phylum Pseudomonadota; class Gammaproteobacteria; order Nevskiales; family Nevskiaceae; genus JACPFV01. The sequence continues at coordinate 2,859 of JANNKD010000209.1, read as the reverse complement.
CGCAAGGGCGGGGGCGCGCGCGAGGTCGCGGCCTTCGTCGAGAAGCCCGATGCAAAAAAGGCGGCGCGCTTCCTCAAGGCCGGCGGCTACTTCTGGAACGGCGGGCTGTTCCTGTTCGAGGCCAGGCAACTGCTGGCCGAGATGCAGCGGCTCGAGCCCGCCATGCTGGCGGCCTGCGAGCAGGCGCTGGCCAAGGCCAGGCGCGAGCTGGACTTCATCCGGCTCGACGCGCAAGCCTTCAAGCAGGCCCGCAAGGAGTCCATCGACTACGCCGTGATGGAGAAAACGCGCGCCATCGCGCTGGTCCCGCTCGACGCCGGCTGGGACGACGTCGGCACCTGGAGTTTCCTCGGCAACCTGCCGCCGACCGACAAGCGCGGCAAGAACTTCACGCGCGGCGACGTCTGGCTGCAGGACGTCAAGAACTCGCTGATCCACGCCGAAGGGCGCCTGGTCGCGGCCGTGGGCGTGGAGAACCAGATCGTGGTCGAGACGCGCGACGCGGTGCTGGTGACCACGCGCGAGCATGCGCAGGACGTCAAAAAGATCGTCGAGGCACTCAAGGCCAGCAAGCGCCCCGAGACCGAGAACCACCCGAAGGTCTACCGGCCGTGGGGCTGGTACGACTCGATCGCCAACGCGCCGGGCTTCCAGGTCAAGCGCATCGGCGTGAATCCGGGCCAGAAGCTCTCGCTGCAGATGCACCACAAGCGCGCCGAGCACTGGATCGTGGTGAAGGGCACCGCCAAGGTCACCATCGACGACAAGGTGTTCGACCTGGCCGAGAACCAGTCGTGCTTCATCCCGCTGGGCAGCAAGCACCGGCTGGAGAACGCCACGCGCGAGCCGATCGAGCTGGTCGAAGTGCAGTGCGGCTCGTACCTGGGCGAGGACGACATCGTCCGGTTCGAGGACGTCTATGGGCGAGCGGGCACTAGCAAATAAGCTCTAGCGCGGGGCGGCGCGCATTGGGGGTAGGATGGCCCCCAACAAAAAGGGGGCAGCATGGGCATTCGCTGGCGGGCATTCCCGTATGGGGCGCTGTGCATCCTCGCCTTGACGCTGGCGCCGATGGCGCGCGCGGCCGATGCGCTGACCCTGCCTCCGATCGACGTGCAGAACGCCGGCGGCGCCAGCAACTGGAACAGCACGATCATCTCGCTCGAGCGCGTCGGCTTCACCGACGGCTTCACGCTCGAGGGCAGCCAGGGCACGCGCCGGCTGTTCCTGCCGCTGCCGCCGGGCGTGCCGGTGGAGCGCGCGCAGCTCGCCTTCGACGTCGAGTTCGGCGAGCTGCTGATCCCCGAAAGCTCGCTGCAGTTCCGCGTCAACGACACCATCCGCCAGGCCGCGCAGCGCGGCAAGAGCGGCACCACGCGGCGCGTGATCATTCCGCTGACCGCGCAGGACCTCGAGAAGGACTTCGTCGAGCTCGAGGTGGACTACTCGCTGTTCGTGCATCCCGACGTCTGCCTGTCGCAGAAGCTGGTCGGCGCCTACGCGCACCTGACCCCCGGCAGCGGCCTGCAGGTGGTTTCGCGCGACCCGCTGCCGGCGTCGGTGCAGTCCGCGCTGTCGCTGCTGCCGCGCGAGGTGATCGTCGCCGCGCCGCTCGCCGCGCTGAAGCAGGACGAGTTCCAGGCGCTGTTCCATCTCGCCACGCTGCTGTTCCGCCAGGGCCACAAGCTCACCTACCAGGAGCTGCCGGCCAGCGGGCCGATGCAAGCCCACATCGTGCTGGCGCCGGCGTCGCGCTACCTGCGCGACGGCCAGGCCCTGTCCGGCACCGCCAACCTGCGCCTGCTGCGGTCGAAGACCGGCGCCTTCATCCTGATCGACGCGGAACGGCCGCTCGCGGCCACCGCCATGCTGCGCCTGCCGTGGCGCGATGCCGCCGGCGGCAGCGCGCTGGACGTTGCCGAGGTCGGCGACTGGCCGCAGCTGCGCGAGTCCGAGGACGTCGTGCGCCTCAAGCGCCTGGGCTTCGACGACAGCGAGCGGCTGTTCAGCTTCTCGAGCGAATGGAACATCGCGCTGCCGTTCGGGCCGATGGGCATCAGCCAGCGCCCGGCGCGCGCCTCGCTCGAGATCTACGGCCCGCGCATCGCCGAGATCCGCGGCCCGACCTTCATCTCGGTGTACTTCAACGACCGCCTGGTGCATTCGGCGGCGCTGAAGGAGGCCGGCAAGGGCGAGCTGCTCGAGTTCGACCTGCCGCGCATCCAGCTGCGCGCGCGCAACAACCTCAAGATCGTGGCGCAGCGCGACCAGCTCGCCGCCGACTGCGAGCTCGCGCAGGCGCCTTACCCGCTGTCGCTGTCGCCGGACTCGATCCTCGAGACGCGGCCGCTGAACGAGACACCGGCCACCTTCGCCGAGCTGGTGCCGCACCAGCAGCGCCTCGAGCTGTACGCCTCGCGCGACGCGCTGGGCGCGGTCGCGCAGGTCATCCCGATGCTGGTCAGCCTCGGCGAGCATTTCTGGCCCGACATCCCGCCGCCGCGGCTGCGCGTGTACGAGCCGGGCGCTGCGCTTGCGCCGAACGGGCCGTTCTTCGTGATCGGCGACCCGCAGTGGGAGCCCCGCGCCTGGGTGCGTTTCGACGAGGGCCGCGTGCGGCTGCGCAGCAACGCCACCGGCGAGCCGCTGATGCTGCTCGACTTCGCCTCGGACACCAGCACCACGGTGCTGCAGATGGTCGAGGCCGGCGGCTTCGGTGGCGTCTGGCTCAAGAGCACGGCGGGCTACGCCGGCGGGCCGGCGCGGCGCGCGCTGTTCGAGGACGAGAACCTCGCCTTCCTCTCGCCGAACGGCGCCCAGCTGGCCCTGCGCATCGGCGAGACGCGCGACTACCGCGTC
>JANNKD010000193.1:0-2714 GCA_031396115.1 Gammaproteobacteria bacterium | reverse complement strand
CGTGCAAGGCGCCAACCGCGAGCTTGCCGGGACCGACGTGGTGCTTTCTTTCTTCGGGCCTGTGCCCTCCAACACCGAGTCGGAGTCCGCATTTTTCGACATGTGGCGCAAGATGGGCGTCGCCCTCTGCGAGCCCGACGTGGTCGCGGGCGAGATCCTCGCCACCATCCGCCAGCGACGTCGGGCCCACATCATGGGCGGCGGGATGCTCAGGATGCTCACGCTCGTGAACGCCATGTCGCCATCCGCTGCTGATGCGATCGGGTTGCGGCGGTTCGGGAAGCTCATCCAGCAGCATCGTCCACGCTGATCGGGGCGCCTCGCGCCTGCCCCCCGGGGGCAGGCGGAGGGGCTCCGCTCCTCACCCTTTCTGGCGCATCCTGAAGATCGTCCGCTATCCGGATGCCGAAACCGAAACCGTGAGCCCGCATTGGGCTGCTTGCCGCCGCGGCTCTCTCGGCGTGACCGGCCCCGGTCGCGAGCTCGTCGCTGTCGCATGACCGGCAATGTCGCAGGGCAACATCGGACACCTGGGGCCGGGCGTGCACCCATCTCGAGCGATATCCAATTTGCAACCCGCACTGCCTCCAGGCCCGACAGAGAAATCGCCTCACATTCTGGATCCGAGCGGCGCGCTCACAGCTCTCTCAGTGCGGAATGCGCACGAGGATCTGCCGACACCTCGCGCAACCTCGCGAAATGTCGGCAGAATTCGTATCGTCGGTTTGCGACGACCTAAATATCGTGTTTATTAACAGATACTTAGGACTGATTGGCGGAGAGGGAGGGATTCGAACCCTCGATACGGTTTGACCCGTATACACGCTTTCCAGGCGTGCTCCTTAAACCACTCGGACACCTCTCCGCAGTAAACCTGGCGCGGCGATTCTAGCGCCTACGACGGCGCCTTCACGTCGGCCTTCGGCTCGGCGGGCGTGGCGGGCTCCGGCGGCAGCACCTGCGGCGGCAGCTCGGGCGGGCGATCGAGGCAACGCGTGGCCTCGTCGCCGTCCTCATCGACGTAGACCTCCGCGTACGGCACGGCATTGGCCGGCGCCGGCGGGATCTTCAGCGCCGATGCGGACTCGCGCGGGCGCAGGCCGTCGGTCGGCTGCACCACCGGCACCGAAATGGCGTCCTGGTAGATGCGCTCGCCTTCGCAATACGCGCCGGGCGCGCAGCCCGCGGCGGCGAACAGGGGGATCAGGGCCATCAGTTTCACAGGTTTCATCATCACAAGGCTCCGGCGGCGCGCAGGGCGCCGCGTACAGTTTCGAAATGGGCCGCATCGAGCGGTACCAGCGGCAGGCGGATGCCCGCGCCGACGCGCTTCATCTGCGACAACGCCCACTTTACGGGTATGGGATTGGGCTCGACGAACAGGTGCTTATGCAGACCCTGCAGCCTGGCGTCGAGTTCCGTGGCCAGCTTGCGGTTGCCGGCCAGCGCGGCCTTGCACATCTCGTGCATCAGGCGCGGCGCGACGTTGGCCGTCACCGAGATGTCGCCCTTGCAGCCCATCAGGATGGACTCGCAGGCGGTGGCGTCATCGCCCGACAGCAGCGTGAAGCCGGCCGGCAGCTTGAGGTCGAGCAGATCCTTGATGCGGGCAATGGTGCCGTGCGCCTCCTTGAGGCCGGCGATGTTCGGCACCTGCGACAGGCGTTTCACGGTGGCCGGCAGCAGGTCGCAGCCGGTGCGGCCCGGCACGTTGTACAGGATGACCGGAATGTCCACGCTCTCCGCGACCTTGCGGTAGTGGCGGTACAACCCTTCCTGCGGCGGCTTGTTGTAGTACGGCGTCACCATCAGGCAGGCCTGCGCGCCCGCGGCCTTGCCGGCCTTGGTCAATTCGACGGCTTCGGTCGTGGAGTTGGCGCCGGTGCCGGCGATGACCGGCACGCGGCCGGCGGCGGACTGCACGACGCGGCGGATGACCTCGATGTGCTCGGGCACGTCCAGCGTCGCCGATTCGCCGGTCGTGCCGACCGCGACGATGGCGTCGGTGCCTTCGGCCACGTGCCATTCGACCAGCTTGCGCAGCGCGTCGTAGTCGACTTCGCCGCCGTCGTGCATCGGCGTGACGAGCGCGACAATACTGCCGGAAATCATGGGGATGCGCGGGGGGAAACGGGCGCGCAGTATAGCTCAAGGCTCCGCGCTTCCGGTTAACGTCGGACCGCAACAACCGTTAAACTTGCGGCCACTCCTCCTCCCCGCCCCCATGCCCCAGATCGAGAACCACCTGTCCATCTCGGTGCTCGCGCCCGCGCGGCCGCAGCTCGCGCTGGACCTGTTCAAGGCCATCCGTGAGCGGGGCTGCGACGTAGAGGACTGCCGCTTCGCCCCGATCGGTGACCGGCTGGCCGCCAGCCTCGTGGTCTCCGGCAACTGGAGCGCGTTGGGCCGCCTGGAAACCGCCCTGCCCGGCCTGGCCACCAAGCTCGAGCTGAAGGTCCAGTTCACGCGCTGTGGCCCGCGCGCGCAGAACCCGGAATTCCGCGCCTACGCCGTGGACGTGGTCGCGCCCCAGCAGCAGGACCTGCTGCTGCATTTGCTCGAGTTCTTCCACGCGCAGGACGTGGACGTGGCGGAGATCGTCACGCAGAAATACCAGTCGTCGTACACCGGCGCCGGCATGTGCAGCGTGCAGATGGTGCTGCACGTCCCGGTCAGCCAGCACCCCCAGGCGTTGCGTGACCAGTTCATGGACC
>JANNKD010000182.1:0-18866 GCA_031396115.1 Gammaproteobacteria bacterium | reverse complement strand
GGGCCGCAGGCCAGCCCGCTGGCCAGCCACGCGTACGCGACCGCCGGCCAGTACACGGCGACAGTCCGCCTGGTGGATGCCGCGTTCCCGGCCCAGTTCCTGAGCCAGAACGCCGGCGCCGTGCGCGTGCTCGCGGGCGTGAGTCCGGCTCCCGGCAACACGGCGCCGGTTGCGGACCTCAACGTCACCTTCGACAGCGCCGGCAAGGCGCCGCTGACGGCGACATTGAGTTCCTCTTCCACTGACAGCGACGGCGGCGATTCGCTGACGGTGTACGAGTTCGATCCGGGCGACGGTACGCCGGTCATCCGGCAGACCAGTTCCGTCCTGGTCCACCAATACCTCGACGGCACGGCCAGCCCCTTCACGCCAACGCTGCGCGTGTACGACGAAAGCGGCGTCGCCAGCACCCCCGTCAGCGGCTCGGCCGTGACGGTCAACGGCGTGTCGCCGACGCCGCTCCGCTCCAACGTGCTCGGTTTGCGGGCGCGCAAGGGCACGCTGTGCTCCGCCGAGATCCTGCCACCGCTGGCTGCGGCGACGACCGAGGCCGCCTTCAGCTTCCCGGGCGCGCGCTTCGACGTGATGGGCGCGTTCGTGGCCGACACCGACACCGACACGTGCAGCGACCCGGTGATCGGCACGCAGCTGATCACGCGCAACGTGACATTCAACGTGTACCCCGCCGGGACGGACGACGAGGTCTCCGACATCGTCGGCGTGCGCCTCACCTCGGACGACTTCCAGTCCACCGGCCACGTGCTTTATTCCAATGACGTCGCCGTGGACACGGTGCTGGACGTCACCGGCGTCGTCGGCCCGCCGTTCAACGAGGACGCCGTCGTGACGCCGACGACGCTGACCGTCACGCCGTGCACGACCTGCACGCCATGACCCGGGGGTTAGAGCGGGAGTAAAGTTGGCAGTGCCATGTCCGCCGCGCTGAAGATCAACCACTTCAATACCCTGGACGACGCCCAGTGCGACGCCCGGATTACCGCGGCCAAGCGGATCCTGGGTCAGCGGCTGATCATCCTCGGCCACCACTACCAGCGCAGCGAAGTCTATAAACACGCCGACCTGAAAGGAGACTCGCTGCGCCTCGCCCGTGAGGCTGCCGCCACCGAGGCCGAGTACATCGTGTTCTGCGGCGTGCACTTCATGGCCGAGGTGGCCGACATCGTCACGCACGGCAAGCGCACGGTGGTGCTGCCGGACCTCGCTGCCGGCTGCCAGATGGCCGACATGGCCAACCTGGTCAAGGTGAAGAAGTGCTGGGAGGAGCTGTCCGCGGTGCTGGACCCGGACGAGCTCGTCACGCCGGTCACCTACATCAATTCCGCCGCCAACCTGAAGGCGTTCTGCGGCGCGCACGGCGGCATCGTCTGCACCTCGACCAACGCGCCGGGCGTGCTGAAGTGGAGCTTCGAGCAGCGCGAGAAAGTGCTGTTCTTCCCGGACCAGCACCTCGGCCGCTGGACCGGCTACAAGATGGGCCTTCCCCTCGAGCAGATGGTGGTGTGGGATTTCAACCAGCCGCAGGGCGGGCTCACCGCCGACCAGATCCGCGCGGCCAAGGTGATCCTGTGGAAGGGCCACTGCGCGGTGCACCAGATGTTCCAGCCGCAGCACGTGGACACCTTCCGCAAGCAGCACCCCGACGGCAAGGTGATCTCGCACCCCGAGAACCAGCTCGAGGTTTGCCTGCGCTCGGATTACGTGGGCTCGACCGCGTTCATCCTCACCACGGTGCGCGAGAAGGCGCAGGCCGGGCAGCACTGGCTGGTCGGCACCGAGCTCAACCTGGTCAATCGCCTGGCCGAGGAAATGAAGCCGAAGGGCGTGGCGGTGCAGTTCATGTCGCCGATGGTCTGCATGTGCTCGACCATGTTCCGCATCGACGCGCAGCACCTGGCCTGGTCGCTCGACAACCTCGTCGCCGGCACCGTGGTCAACCAGATCCGGGTGCCGGAAGCCGTGGCGGCGCCGGCCCGGCTGGCGCTCGACCGCATGTTGGCGATCGCAAGCTGATGCGCCGCCTCCGCCTTGTCGTCCTCGCCCTGTGCCTCGCCAGTCCCGGTGCGGGCGCGGCGCTCTGCGACGGGCCGTGCTCGATCACGATGGACTTCGCCAACGGCGGCACGCTGACCGCCAGCAACGGCGCCACGCTCACCTTTGGCGCGGGCGGCGCGCTGGTGCTGGGCACCGGCGGGACCCTCACGCTCGGCGCCGGGGGCAGCATCACGCCCAACGTCGACCCGCCCGACATGAGCGCCGGCGGCGCGCTGGTACTGGGACCCGCCGGCTCGATCCAGTTCGGAACCGGCGGCTCGCTGGTCAGCGGCGGCGCCGGCGGCATCGAGCTTCAGGAAGCCAGCGCGCTGGTGGTGGCCGGTGCCGTCAATGTCGTCGTGGATTCGGCGGCAAGCGTGCACTTGGGCGACCTCAACGCCGGGGGCACCGCGAGCATCACCGCCGACAGCATCGACGGCACGGACACCGAGTCGCCGATCCACCTCGACGCGACCGGGGACATCACCGTCACCTCGGATGCCGCCGTGACCTACAGCAGCGTGGCCGGCGCCACCGTCGTGCTCACGGTCCCCGAACCGTTCAGCGGCGGCGGCTTCGGTGACTGCTCGACCGACTGCCCCGCCGGCGGCGTCAGCACCATCGGCTCCCCGACCATCCCGAGCGAGCCGGGCCTGCCGAGCTCGGCCAATACCGGCGCGCTGGGTCTGCTGACCCTGCTGTCACTGGCCCTGCTGGGACTTTTGCGCCGCCGCTGACCCCGGTCCGGGGGACGGCTACAATGCGCCGCCCCTAGCCCTAGTGCCGAAACATGTGGACCCACCCCAAGACCGTCGCCCAGACCGATCCTGAGCTGTGGAACGCGATCCTCGCCGAGCGCGCGCGCCAGGAGGCCCACATCGAGCTGATCGCCTCCGAGAACTACGCCAGTCCGGCGGTGATGGAAGCGCAGGGCTCCGCGCTGACCAACAAGTACGCCGAGGGCTATCCCGGCAAGCGCTACTACGGCGGCTGCGAGCACGTCGACGTGGCCGAAACGCTGGCCATCGAGCGCGTCAAGAAACTCTTCGACTGCGACTACGCCAACGTGCAGCCGCACTCCGGCGCGCAGGCCAACGCCGCGGTGTTCATGGCGCTGGTCAACCCGGGCGACACCGTGATGGGCATGAACCTCGCGCAGGGCGGGCACCTGACGCACGGCAACCCGGCCAACTTCTCGGGCAAGTACTACAAGATCATCCCGTACGGCCTCAACGCCGGCGGCTACATCGACTACGACGAGATGGAGCGCATCGCGGTCGAGGCGAAGCCGAAGATGCTGATTGGCGGTTTCTCCGCGTATTCGCGCGTGAAGGACTGGGCGCGCATGCGCCAGATCGCCGACAAGGTCGGCGCCTTCTTCTGGGTCGACATGGCCCACATCGCCGGCCTGGTCGCCGCGGGCGAGTATCCGAGCCCGCTGCCGCACGCGCACGTCGTGTCGAGCACCACCCACAAGACGCTGCGCGGCCCGCGCGGCGGCATCATCCTGAGCAAGGGCCAGTCCGACGACTTCAACAAGAAGTTCAACTCGGCGGTGTTCCCGGGCACGCAGGGCGGCCCGCTGATGCACGTCATCGCCGCCAAGGCCGTGGCCTTCAAGGAGGCGCTGGCGCCCGAGTTCAAGGCCTACCAGCACCAGGTGGTGCTCAACGCGCGCGCGATGGCCGAAGTGTTCGTGAAGCGCGGCTACAAAGTGGTCTCCGGCGGCACCGACAACCACCTGTTCCTGGTCGACCTCGTGGCCAAGAACGTCACCGGCAAGGACGCCGAGAACGCGCTCGGTCGCGCGCACCTCACCGTGAACAAGAACTCGGTGCCCAACGATCCGAAGTCGCCGTTCGTCACCAGCGGCCTGCGGCTGGGCTCGCCGGCCTCGACCACGCGCGGCTTCAAGGAACCGGAAATGCGCGACGTGGCCGGCTGGATCTGCGACGTCATCGACGTCATGAGCAAGCAGGGCGACGTCGAGGGCGCGCTCACCAAGGTGCGCGGACAGGTCGAGCAACTCTGCGCCCGGTACCCGGTCTACCAGGCGCCAAAGGACCAGGGCTCGAAGGCCGCATAAGTCATGCACTGCCCGTTCTGCAAGGCCGAGGACACCCGCGTGGTGGACTCGCGCATGGCCGAGGACGGAACGCAGGTGCGCCGCCGGCGCGAGTGCGAGAAGTGCGGGGCGCGCTTCACCACGTTCGAGAAGGCGCAGCTGCAGATGCCGCAGATCCTCAAGCGCGACCAGACGCCGGAGCCTTACGATGAGGCCAAGCTGCGCAAGGGCCTGGCGCGCGCGCTGTACAAGCGGCCGGTCACGCCCGAGCAGCTCGACCACCTGGTCCAGAACATCGAGCGCAAGTTGCGCACCACGTCCGAGCGCCAGGTGCCGTCGCACCGGCTCGGCGAACTGGTCATGCACGAGCTGCGCGACCTCGACCAGGTGGCATACGTGCGCTTCGCTTCCATCTACCACCAGTTCAAGGACGCCACCGAGTTCCGCGATGCCGTCGACCGGTTGCTGACCTTCCCCTCGCTCGAAGAACGGCGCAGCCAGCTGTCGCTGATCGAGTCCGAAGAGGAAAAGAAGAAGAAGGCTTGAAGCAACGGGCGGCGGTGAATCCTGCGTACTTGGTCCGCGCGCTCGAGCTCGCGCGCGGCGGCCTGCACACCACCCACCCGAATCCGCGCGTGGGCTGCGTCGTGGTCCAGCGCGGCAGCGTGGTCGGCGAGGGGTTCCACGCCCGCGCCGGCGAGCCGCACGCCGAAGTGCTGGCGCTGAAGCAGGCCGGCGCCAAGGCCCGGGGCTCGGATGTGTACGTGACGCTCGAGCCGTGCTGCCACGCCGGCCGCACGGGTCCCTGCACCGAGGCGCTGGTGGAGGCGGGCATCGGCCGCGTGATCGCGGCGATGGAAGATCCCAATCCGCGGGTCGCCGGCAAGGGCCTTGCCGCGCTGCGCGCGGCCGGCATCGCCGCCGAGACGGGCGTGCTCGAGGACGAAGCCGCCGCGCTGAACCGCGGTTTCGTCTCGCGCATGACGCGCGGCCGGCCGTGGGTCACGCTCAAGCTCGCCATGAGCCTGGACGGCCGCACCGCGATGGGCAGCGGCGAGAGCCGCTGGATCAGCGGCGACGAGGCGCGCGCCGACGCGCACCGCCTGCGCGCCGAAGCCGGCGCGGTGCTGACCAGCGTCGAGACCGTGCTGGCCGACGATCCGGAGCTGACCGTGCGCGCGTTCGAAACCGCGCGCCAGCCCGACCGCATCGTGCTCGACACGCAGCTGCGCGTGCCGCTGGATGCCAACGTGTGGCGGCCCGGCGTGCGGCGCATCGCCATCGCGGTGCGCCCGCCGGAGGACCGCCTCGACGCGCTGCGGGCGGCGGGCGTCGAAGTCGCGCTGGCCGGCACCAACCCGGAAGGCCGCGTGGACCTGGCCTCCGCGCTTGATACGCTCGGGCGCATGGAGATCAACGAGGTGCTGGTCGAATCCGGACCCAGGCTCGCCGGCGCGCTGCTGCAGGCGCAGCGCGTGGACGAGCTCGTGTTGTACGTCGCGCCGAGCCTGCTCGGCGAGGAGGCGCGCGCGCTCGCGAGCCTGCCGGGCCTGGCCACGCTCGACCAGCGTATCCGCCTGCGCTACATCGACTCGCGCCTGATCGGCGGGGACCTGCGCATCACTGCTCAACCCGTCATTCCCGCGTAAGCGGGAATCCAGGATTCGTGCGCACGGGCCAATTAAGAGACTGGACCCCCGCTTCCGCGGGGGTGACGATCTAGCAATGTTCACCGGAATCGTTTCGTCCATCGGCCAGGTCGTCGCCATCGAATTCCGCGGCGGCGATCGCCGGCTCACCCTCGAAGCCAGCGCCGGTTTCCTCAAGGGCGTGCGCGTCGGCGACAGCATCGCCTGCAGCGGGGTATGCCTGACCGCCGCCGCCCTCAAGGGCAAGCGCTTCGTCGCCGACGTGTCGGTCGAGACGCTCACCGCGACCACGGCCGGGTCCTGGCGCGCCGGCACGCGCATCAACCTGGAGAAGGCGCTGACCCTGGCGCAGCCGCTGGGCGGGCACCTGGTCGCGGGACACGTCGATGGCGTCGGCCGGCTGGCCGCGCGCAAGGCCGATGGGCGCAGCGCGCGACTGAGGTTCAACGCGCCGCGCGCGCTGCTGCGGTACATCGCCCGCAAGGGCTCGGTCAGCATCGACGGCGTCAGCCTGACCGTGAACGAGGCGGGGGCGGGTGGGTTTGGCGTTAACATTGTTCCCCACACGCTCCGGCAGACCACCCTGGGCCGGCTGAGTCCCGGCGATCCGGTCAACCTCGAAGTCGACCTGCTCGCCCGTTACCTGGAAAAATTGATTAAAAAGTGAGCAAAGTCAGTCAGTTGGGGAGCGCACGCCGGGCGCTGGACGCCGTCGAAGACCTCGTCGCCGACCTCAAGGCCGGCAAGATGGTCGTGATCATGGACGACGAGGACCGCGAGAACGAGGGCGACCTCGTGATGGCGGCCAGCGTGGTCCGTCCCGAAGACATCAACTTCATGGCGCGTTACGGGCGGGGGCTGATCTGCCTGACGCTGACGCCCGAGCGCTGCCGCCAGTTGCGCCTGCCGCCGATGGTCGCCTACGGCGACGACAAGCACCGCACCGCGTTCACCGTGTCGATCGAGGCCGCCGAAGGCGTGACGACCGGTATCTCGGCCTTCGACCGCGCCCACACGATTCGCACGGCGGTGCGCGCCGACGCGCGCGCCGACGACCTGGTGCAGCCCGGCCACATCTTTCCGCTGATGGCGCAGCCGGGCGGCGTGCTGACGCGCGCCGGCCATACCGAGGCGGGCTGCGACCTCGCGCGCCTGGCGGGCCTGGAGCCCGCCGCCGTGATCGTCGAGATCCTCAACGAGGACGGCACCATGGCGCGCCGCGCCGACCTCGAGCAGTTCGCGCGCGAGCACGGCTTCAGGATCGGCACGATTGCCGACCTGATCCGGTATCGGCTGCAGAACGAGCACACCATCGAGCGCGTGGCGGAGTCGAAGATCAGGACCGAGTTCGGCGAATTCCGCCTGCTGACCTACCAGGACTCGATCGACAACACGGTTCACCTTGCGCTGGTGCGGGGCGAGATCGACTCCATGGCGCCGACGCTGGTGCGGGTGCACCTGCGCAACACGCTGGCCGACGTGCTCGGCGTGCAGCATGCGAGCTTCAGCTGGCCGCTGCGCAGCGCCATGCAACGCATCGCTGACGAAGGCGCCGGCGTCGTCGTGCTGCTGCGCAAGCCCGAGTCGCCGAAGGACCTGGTCAAGCAGATCGTCGGGCTCGACCAGGCGCAGGAGGAGCATCCTGGCGATGCGCACGGCGACGAGCGCCAGGTCCTGCGCACCTATGGCATCGGCGCGCAGATCCTGTCCGACCTCGGCGTGCGCAAGATGCGCGTGCTGTCGGCGCCCAAGCGCATGCACGCCATCTCGGGCTTCGGGCTCGAGGTCGTGGAGTACGTGCCCTGTGATTGAGGCATGAAGAAATCCGGTTACGCGCCGCCGCCCCGGCCCGCCAAGAAGGAATTCGCCAGCGTGCGCATCGCCCTCGTGGGGACGCGCTGGAACGCCGCCATCGTCGGCGCCCTGGTCAAGGGCGCGCGTGGCTGCCTGAAGGAGTGGGGGGTCACGCCCGACCGCATCCACGAGTTCCGCGTGCCGGGCGCGTTCGAGATCCCGCTGGCGCTCGAGCAACTGGCGCGCTCGCGGCGCTACGACGGCGTGGTCGCGCTTGGCGCGGTGATCCGCGGTGACACGCCGCACTTCGAATATGTGGCCGGCGGCTGCGCCACCGGCCTGCAGGACGTCTCGCTGCGCCACGCGCTGCCGGTCGGCTTCGGCGTGCTGACCGTGGACACCGCGGCGCAGGCCACGGCGCGCGCCAGGCCCGGCAAGGGCAACAAGGGCTACGAATCCGCCGCGGCCATGCTCGAGATGGTGCGCTTCAAGCGGGAGTCGGCGTGAACGAGCACGTTCCCCAGAGCCGTCGCGGCCTGGCGCGGCGGCTGACCGTGCAGGCGCTGTACCAGTGGCTGGTCAACGAGACGCAGCCCGAGCGCATGCTGCAGCAGTTTCGCGAGGAGGACAGCCTCGGCCGCGCCGACGTCGACTACTTCAAGGCGCTGCTGCACGGCTGCGTGCGCGAGTCGGGCATGCTGACCGACACCTTCAGCGAATACCTCGACCGCAAGCTCGAGCAGCTCGACCCGGTCGAGCGGGCGGTGCTGATGCTCGGCAGCTACGAGCTGATGTTCTGCCCCGACGTGCCGTGGAAGGTCGTGGTCAACGAATCGGTCAACCTCTGCAAGATGTTCGGCGGCGAGGACAGCTACAAGTACATCAACGGCGTGCTCGACAAGGTCGCACGCACGGTGCGCGCCACCGAGGTCGCGAACCAGCCTTAAAGAAGAAGAAACCATGGATGAGTTCGAGCTGATCCGCTTCTATTTCGCCGAGCTGACGCCGCCGCGCCAGGACGTGGCGCTGGGCATCGGCGACGACGCCGCGCTGCTGTCCGCGCCGCGCGGCCACGAGGTCGCGGTCACCACCGACACGCTGATCGCCGGCCGCCACTTCCCGGATGACACCGATCCACAGGCGGTCGGCTGGAAGGCGCTGGCCGTGAACCTGTCCGACCTGGCGGCGATGGGCGCCGAGCCGCGCTGGTTCACGCTGGCGCTGACGCTGCGCATGGTCGATCCCGAATGGCTGTCGGGTTTCGCGGCGGGCCTGGGCGCGATGGCGCGCGAAGTCGGCGTCGCGCTGGTGGGCGGCGACACCACCCAGGGCGCGCTGTCCATCACAGTAACGGCGATGGGCACGGTCCCCACCGGCAAGGCTATCCGCCGCTCGGGCGCCAAGGTGGGCGATTCGATCTGCGTGACCGGCACGCTGGGCGATGCCGCGCTGGCGCTGCGCCTCGGCCAGGGCGGCGGCGGGCGCGGCGAAGCGCGTTCGGCGGACCTGGAGCACCTGCGCGGGCGCCTGAACCGCCCGGTGCCCCGCGTGACGGTCGGCGCTGCGCTGCGCGACCTCGCCCACGCGGCCATCGATTTGTCCGACGGCCTGGCCGGCGACCTGTCGCACATCCTCGACGCCAGCGGCGTGGGCGCCGAGATCCGCGCCAACAAGCTGCCGATGTCGCCCGCGTTCAAGAATTTGTCCGAGCCGGAGGACCGGCTCGAGTTGCAGGTCGGCGGCGGCGACGACTACGAGCTGTGCATCTGCCTGCCGCCGGAGAGCGTGGGCAAGTTGCGCAAGCGCCTCGACGTGCCGCTGACCGAGATCGGGCGCATCGTGAAGGGCAAGGCGTTGACCGTGCTCGACGCCAAGGGCAGGAAGCTGGCGATCGATCCGTTCGGTTACCGGCATTTCACGTGAATCTCGGCCGACCGCAGGACCAGGCGCCGCGCCCGCCGGCGAGCCTGGTGCTCAGCACTCCCGAGCACCTGATCGCGTTCGGCTTCGGCGCCGGGCTGTCGCCATACGCGCCGGGCACGGTCGGCACGCTGCTGGCGGTGCCGGTGTGGGTGCTGGTGTGCTGGATGCCCTGGCCCGCGTACCTGATGCTGGTGGCGGCGCTGTTCGGTGTCGGCGTCTTCTTCTGCGGGCGCAGCGCGAAGCTGCTGGGCGTTCCCGATCACAGCGGCATCGTGTTCGACGAAGTCGTCGGCTTCCTGGTGACTGCCGCCTCCATCCTGCCGGGGCAGAGCATCGCAGCGGGTCCGCTGTGGGCCTGGGTGATCGCGGCCTTCGTGCTGTTCCGCTTCTTCGACATCGTCAAGCCGTGGCCGATCCGCCAGCTCGACCGCTCGATGCACGGCGGCCTGGGCATCATGCTCGACGACTTCGTCGCCGGGATTTACGCGGGAATCCTGCTCGGGATTGCGCGCTGGGTGTTGTAAGGTAGCGCCTCGAAAAACGGGATTACCGCATGACCAAGCAAATGGTGCGTATCGCCAACGGCCAGGGCTTCTGGGGCGACAGCCTGCTGGGGCCGATCCGCCTGGTCGAGGAGGGTCCGCTGGACTACCTCACGCTCGACTACCTGGCCGAAGTGACGATGAGCATCATGCAGAAGCTCAAGTCGCGCGATCCCAACGCGGGCTACGCGACCGACTTCGTCGAGATGCTTCGCCGCATCCTGCCGCGCTGCAAAGAGAAGAACATCAAGGTCGTGGCCAACGCCGGCGGCGTCAATCCGCGCGGCTGCCTCGAGGCCATCCGCAAGGTCGTCGGCGAGCTCAAGCTCAAGGGCGTGAAGATCGGCATCGTCGAGGGCGACGACATCCTCGCGCGCCTGCCGGAGCTGATGAAGGCCGGCGAGACGTTCACCAACCTGGATTCCGGCGCGCCGATCGACAGCGTGCTGGCGCGCCTGACCAGCGCCAACGTCTACATCGGCGCGAAACCCATCGCCGAGGCGCTCGCGCAGGGCGCCGACGTCGTCATCACCGGCCGCGCCACCGACCCCTCCATCGTGCTCGGCCCGCTGCTGCACGAGTTCGGCTGGTCGCTCGACGACTACGACCGGCTCGCCGCCGGCACGATCATGGGCCACATCCTCGAGTGCGGCCCGCAGTGCACCGGCGGCAACTACACGCACTGGCGCGACGTGAAGGACTTCGCGCGCATCGGCTATCCGGTGTCGGAGGCTTTGGCCGACGGCACCTTCACCATCACCAAGCACATGGGCACTGGCGGCCTGGTCAACGTCGAGACGGTGACTTCGCAACTGCTCTACGAGATGGGCGATCCGAAGCGCTACCTCGGCCCGGATTGCATCGCCGATTTCACCTCGGTCCAGCTACAGCAGGACGGTACGCACCGCGTCAGGGTCAGTGGCATCAAGGGCGCGGCGCCGACGCCGACCTACAAGGTCTCGATGTCCTACGCCAACGGCTACAAGATCGGCGGCATGCTGGTAGTGACCGGCCCGGACGCGGTGGAAAAGGCCAACCTGTGCGCCGACATCATCTTCAAGCGCATGGAGATGTACGGGCTGAAGATCCCGGAGAAGGACCGCTTCGTCGAGTTGGTCGGCACCAACGTCACCTACAAGGGCATCGTACCGCCGCCGCAGCAACCCAGCGAGATCATCTTGCGTGTCGGCGCCAAGGGCCAGGACAAGAAGCTGCTCGAATTCCTCGGCCGCGAGCTGGCGCCGCTGGTCACGGGCGGGCCGCCGGGCGTCACCGGCTTCGCCGCCGGCCGGCCGAATGCCAGCGAGATCGTCGGCTACTGGCCGGCGCTGATCGACAAGCAGAAGGTCAGCACCACCGTGACCGTCGAGGAGCTCTGACATGGCTCGCGTCAAACTGATGGACATCGCCATCGCCCGCTCCGGCGACAAGGGCGCCGGCTCCAACGTCGGCGTGATGGCCAAGACCCTGCCGATCTACGAATTCCTGGTGCAGCACCTGACGGCCGAGCGCGTGCAGCAGCACTTCCGCGAGATCAACTTCGGCAAGGTGGACCGCTACGAGGCGCCCAACCTGCGCTCGCTGAACTTCATCCTGCACGACTCGCTCGGCGGCGGCGGCACCGAGACCCAGAAGACCGATGCGCAGGGCAAGGTCCACGGCCTGGCGATGCTGCACATGGAACTCGATGTTCCGGATGCGTTGCTGCGTTAGGTGTCATCCCGAGGAGCGCAGCGACGAGGGATCTCGTTCAGAACGAGATCCCTCGCTCCGCTCGGGATGACACACAAGTGATCCTCGACCGACTCCGCCAGCAAGCCCGCGCCCGTCCGCGCCGCGTGCTGCTGCCGGAAGCCCAGGACCCGCGCGTGCTCGAGGCCGCGCGCATGCTCGAGGCCGACCAGCTCGCCATCCCGGTGCTGATGACGGCGCCGGAGCTGGCGGCCTACGCGGGCCGCATCGACGACACGCTCGCCGTGGTGCTGGCCAAGCAGGGCGTCGACGCCGTCGAGCAGGCGCGTCAGGACCCGTTGCAGCGCGCCGCGGTGCTGCTGCGCCTGGGCGCGGTGGATGCCTCGGTGGCCGGCTCGATCGCGACCACCGCCAATGTCCTGCGCTGCGGACTGCGCGGCGTGGGCCTCGCGCCCGGCGTGAAGCTGGTGTCGAGTTTCTTCCTGATGGAATTGCCACAGCTTGGTCAGGGGCGCGTACTGACCTACGCCGACTGCGCGGTCGTGCCGGATCCCAATCCGGAGCAGCTCGCGCAGATCGCGGTGGCCAGCGCCGCCAGTCACCAGCGCCTGACCGGCGAGACGCCGCGCGTCGCCCTGTTGAGTTTCTCGACGCGCGGCTCGGCCGAGCACGCGCGCGTCGCCAAGGTGCGCAGCGCGCTCGAGTTCGCGCGCAAGCTTGCGCCGGACCTGGCCATCGACGGCGAGCTGCAGTTCGACGCCGCCTTCGTGCCCGAAGTCGCCGCGCAGAAGGCGCCGGACTCGAAAGTGGCGGGCCAGGCCAACGTGTTCGTGTTCCCGGACCTCGACGCCGGCAACATCGCGTACAAGATCACCGAGCGACTGGGCGGCGCCAACGCCATCGGCCCCATCCTGCAGGGGCTGGCCAAGCCGTGGATGGACCTCTCACGCGGCTGCAAGGCCGAGGACATCGCCAACACGGCGGTGGTGGCCTCGGTCCTCAGCTAAGATTGTCGACAGGAAACAATGACCGCTCAACGCGATGTAATGGAGTACGACGTCGTCATCGTCGGCGCGGGTCCGGCCGGCCTGGCGGCGGCCATCCGCCTGAAGCAGAAGGCGGTGGAGGCGGGTCGCGAGCTGTCGGTGTGCGTGGTGGAGAAGGGCTCCGAAGTCGGCGCGCACATCCTGTCCGGCGCGGTGTTCGAGCCACGCGCGCTGACCGAGCTGTTCCCCGACTGGAAGGCCAGGGGCGCGCCGCTCAAGACCGAGGTCAAGCGCGACGAGGTCTACTTCTTCCTTGGCGAGAAGCGCGCGGTCAGGATGCCAAACCTCTTCGTGCCGAAGCCCATGCACAACCAGGGCAACTACATCATTTCGCTCGGCAGCCTGGTGCGCTGGTTGGGACAGCAGGCCGAGGCGCTGGGCGTCGAGATCTACCCGGGCTTCGCCGCGGCTGATGTCATCATCGACGACCAGAACGTGGTGCGCGGCATCGTCGTCGGCGACATGGGCGTGGCGCGCGACGGCAAACACAAGGACGGCTACACCGCGGGCATGGAGCTGCGCGGCAAGTACACGTTCTTCGCCGAGGGCTGCCGGGGGCACCTCGGCAAGCGGCTGATCGCGCACTACAACCTCGACCGCGACGTCGACCCGCAGCACTACGCCCTCGGCATCAAGGAACTCTGGCAGGTCGATGCGTCCAAGCACGAGCCCGGCCTGGTGGTGCACAGCGCCGGCTGGCCGCTCGACACCGCCAACCCGGGCGGCTCGTTCCTGTACCACCTCGAGGACGGCAAGGTCGCGGTCGGCCTCATCGTGGACCTGTCGTACAGCAATCCCTTCCTGTCGCCGTTCGACGAGTTCCAGCGCTTCAAGCACCACCCGGTGATCGCAAGGGTTCTCGAGGGCGGCAAGCGCATCGCCTACGGCGCGCGCGCCATCACCAAGGGCGGCTTCAATTCGCTGCCGAAAATGGTGTTCCCGGGCGGCGTGCTGATCGGCTGCGAAGCCGGCACGCTGAACTTCGCCAAGATCAAGGGCAGCCACACCGCGATGAAGTCGGGGATGATCGCGGCCGAGTGCGCCGCCGACCACCTCTTCGCGGGCGGCGCCGGCGGCGACGAGCTGACCGCGTACGTCGGCGCCTTCCGCACCAGTTGGGTGCACCAGGAGCTGTTCGCGAGCCGCAACTTCGGCGCCTGGCTGCACAAGCTCGGCGCCATCATCGGTGGCGCGATCAACTACATCGAGCAGAACTGGCTCGGCGGCCTGGCGCCGTGGACCGTGCACGACCGCAAGCCCGACCACGAGACGCTGCTGCCCGCGGCGCAGGCCAGGCGCATCGATTACCCGAAGCCGGACGGCAAGCTGTCGTTCGACAAGCTGTCCTCCGTGTTCCTGTCGAGCACCAACCACGAGGAGGACCAGCCGGTGCACCTCAAGCTCACCGATCCGTCGGTGCCGATCGCGAAGAACCTGCCGTTGTACGACGAGCCGGCGCAGCGTTATTGCCCGGCCGGCGTGTATGAAGTGGTGCGCGAGGGCGGCACGCCGCGCTTCCAGATCAACGCGCAGAACTGCGTGCACTGCAAGACCTGCGACATCAAGGACCCGGCGCAGAACATCACCTGGGTCGCGCCCGAGGGCAGCGGCGGGCCCAACTACGCGAACATGTGATGGCAGCGGCGGCGCGGGCTTCACACGCGGCGCCGGACCGGCACTCGCGCTCCCTCAAGGCGCGCAAGATCGAGCTGCTGCTGGGCGAGGGCGCGCTGCGCGACGGCGCCACGCTGCTCGACATCGGCGCCGGCTCCGGCTGGATCGCGCACTACTTCGGCACCCATCCGCACCTTCGCCTGGCGGTGTCGGCGGTGGACGCGCGCGACGAGCGGGTGGAGAAGGACGGCTACGCCTTCCGCCAGGTCGAGGGCACCGCGCTGCCGTTCCCGGACGCCAGCTTCGACGTGGTGCTGTCGAACCACGTCATCGAGCACGTCGGCGGCGAGGCCGAACAGCTGCGCCACCTGGCCGAGGCGCGCCGCGTCCTGCGCCCGGGCGGCACCTTTTACCTGGCCGTGCCGAACCGCTGGAGTTTGGTCGAGCCGCACTATAGGCTGCCGTTCCTGTCGTGGCTGCCGGCCGGGTTGGCCAACGCCTGGGTCCGCGCCGCCGGGCGCGGGCAGTGGTACGACTGCCGGCTGCTCGGGCCGCTGCAGGCGCGGGGGTTGTTGCGGCGCGCGGGGCTGGCGGCGACCGACATCAGCGCGCAGGCGCTGGTGACGCTGGTCGAGCTGGAACGGCCGGGGTGGCGCTGGGCCGCGTGGCTGGCGCAGGGAGTGCAGCGGTGGGGCGCCGGGCTGTTCGGGCTGCTGTCGCCGACGCTGATTTTTCGCCTGAAGGCGTGAAGAGAACGCATGGACCTGGGGATCTTGGGGCTGGTGGTGGTGGCCGCCGTCGTCATCGGCGCGGCGATCTATGCCCGGCCGGGCAAGGTGCTGCCGCTGGACGAGCTGCTGACGCGCCTGTCGTCGATCCACGCCGACCCGAACCTGACCGCGGCGCAGAAGCACCACCTCGCGGAGATCGCCTACCACGGCTTCGAGAGCGCCACCGTGTCGATCATCGGCGGCGTGCACGACGTGTTCCCGAACAACGCCATCGTCATCAAGACCTCGACGCGCGAGCTGCCGCTGATCGGCGTCGAGCTCGGGCGCGTGAGCCCCGAGGACCTGCGCGCCTTCAACAAGGGCAGGGCCGTGACGCTGCGCGTGCGCCTGCCGCGCTGGGCGGAGTTTTCCGACATCGTCGGGCTGCCGGCGCGCTTCGCCGACGCCCGGCTGTTCTACGGCGGCCGCTGGTACGGCGTGAAGAGCACCTACCGCGTGCGCGATCCGGCCGAGCCGAAGACCGGCGAGTTCAAGGCCATCACGAAGACGGGTGAGTTCGCGGCCGTGACGTCGAAAACGGGCACGTTCAAGGCCCTCCCGAATTACGATCCTTCCAAGAGGAAGCCATGAAAGCATTGGTGAGCGTCAAGCGCGTCGTGGACTTCAACGTGCGCATCCAGGTCAAGCCGGACGGTTCCGGCGTCGTGACCGACGGCATCAAGCACGCGATGAACCCGTTCGACGAGATCGCCATGGAAGAGGCGGTGCGCCTGAAGGAGAAGGGCAAGGTCACCGAGATCGTCGCCATCACCATCGGCGGCGCCAAGTGCGAGGAGACGCTGCGCACCGCGCTGGCGTTCGGCGCCGACCGCGCCATCCACGTCAAGGAAGAAGGCGAGGTGCAGCCGCTCACCGCGGCGCGCGCGCTGGCCGCCGTGGTCAGGAAGGAAGCGCCGCAGATCGTGCTGCTCGGCAAGCAGGCCATCGACGACGACAACAACCAGACGCCGCAGATGCTGGCGGCGCTGCTCGACTGCGCGCAGGCCACCTTCGCGTCGAAAGTCGAGGTGGACGGCGGCAAGGCCAAGGTCACGCGCGAAATCGACGCCGGCCTCGAGACGCTCGAGATCGACCTGCCGGCGGTCATCAGCACCGACTTGCGCCTCAACGAACCGCGCTACCTGAAATTGCCCGACATCATGAAAGCGAAGAAGAAGCCCCTCGAGGCGGTGACGCTCGCCGACCTCGGCGTGCAGGCGGCGGCGCCGGTCAAGCACGTCAAGACCGTGAACCCGCCGGTGCGCGGCAAGGGCGTGGTGGTCAAGACCGTGGATGACCTGCTGGCTGCGCTGAAGCAGAAGGGGCTGGTGTCATGAGCAAGATCCTGATCGTCGCGCAGCATGCCGGCGGCAAGCTCAACGCCGGCACCGCCAAGGCCGTGAGCTGTGCGCAAAAGATCGGCGGGGATATCGAGATCGCGGTGTTCGCGACCAGCGGCGCCTCGGTCGCGGCCGAGGCGGCCAAGCTGGCCGGCGTCAAGGCCGTGCTGCAGGTCGACAACCCGGCCAACGACCACAACCTCGCGGCCGTGGTTGCGCCGCAGGTGGCGGAGCTGGCCAAGGCCCGCGGCAGTTCGCACGTGCTCGCCGCCGGCAGCACCTTCGGCAAGGACCTGATGCCGCGCGTGGCCGCGCTGCTCGGCGTGCCGCAGGTGTCGGACGTCATGCTGGTGCACGCGCCGAACAAGTTCGACCGGCCGATCTACGCCGGCAACGCCATTGTCACGGTCGAGACCACGGCAACGCCGGTCGTCGCGACCGTGCGCATGGCCTCGTTCCAGGCCGCGGCGGCGGGTGGCTCGGCTGCCGTCGAGAAAGCCTCGACCAGCGCCAAGCTGCCGACGCACACGCGTTTCGTCGGCATCGAGTCGCACAAGAGCGAGCGCCCGGACCTGCAGTCCGCCGCGCGCGTGGTTTCGGGCGGCCGCGCCTTCGCCAGCGGCGAGAACTTCACCAAGCTGCTGCTGCCGCTGGCCGACAAGCTCGGCGCCGGCGTCGGCGCCTCGCGCGCCGCCGTGGATTCGGGCTACGTGCCGAACGACTGGCAGGTCGGCCAGACCGGCAAGATCATCGCGCCGGAGCTGTACGTCGCCATCGGCATCTCGGGCGCGATCCAGCACCTGGCCGGCATCAAGGACGCGCGCACCATCGTCGCCATCAACAAGGATCCGGAAGCGCCGATCTTCGAAGTGGCCGACATCGGGCTCGTGGGCGATCTGTTCCAGATCCTGCCTGAGCTGACGTCGAAGCTTTGAAATACGGCTCGGTCTTCAAGCCCGGCCTCTTCGCGGGCCAGACCATCGTCGTCACCGGCGGCGGCTCGGGCATCGGCCGTTGCACGGCGCACGAGCTGGCCGCCCTCGGCGCCTTCGTGGTTCTGGTCGGGCGCAAGCAGGACAAGCTCGACCGGGTCGCCGCCGAAATCCGTGAGGACGGGGGCCAATGCTCGACCGTGGCCTTCGACATCCGTGACGAGGACGCGGTCAAGGCCGGCATCAAGCAGGTCGTCGGCGAGCGCGGTGCCATTCACGCGCTGGTCAACAACGCCGGCGGGCAGTTCCCGTCGCCGGCGATGGCGATCAACAAGAAGGGCTGGGAAGCGGTCGTCTCGAACAACCTGACCGGCGGTTTCCTGGTCTCGCGCGAGTGCTTCAACCAGTCGATGAAGAAGGCCGGCGGCGCGATCGTCAACATCATCGCCGACATGTGGGGCGGCATGCCCGGCATGGCGCACTCCGGCGCCGCGCGCGCCGGCATGCTGAACTTCACCGAAACCGTGTCGGTCGAGTGGGCGAGTTTCGGCGTGCGCGTGAATGCGGTCGCGCCGGGCTGGATCGCCTCCAGCGGGCTCGATCAGTACGATCCCGCGTTCGCCAGGGAAGTGATCGGCAAGCTGCGCCACTCGGTGCCGGCCAAGCGGCTGGGCGAGGAGGCCGAAGTCAGCGCCGCGATCGCCTTCCTGCTGTCGCCGGCCGCCGCCTACATCTCGGGCGCGTGCCTGACCGTGGACGGCGGCTCTTCACGCAACAGCCGCATCTTCCCGCTGGCCGAGCACGACAAGAGCAAGCCTTTCCAGGGTTTTCACCGGGCGACAAAGCCGAAAGCGGTCGGGTAGGTGTCATCCCACCGAGGGATCCCGTTTTCGGACGAGATCCCTCGCTACGCTCGGGATGACACAGTTCCCGCCACCGCCCTCTCGCAGAACGTCACGATCGCCGCCACCAGCTTGTCCTTGTCGCGCACCGCGCGTGCCGCGATCGGGCCGACCAGGGCTTCGGTGAACGCGCCGAAGATGCAGGCCGCGGTCACGTCGAGGTCCTGCGGCGGAAATTCCCCGCGGGCGATGCCCTCGCGCACGATCCCCTCGTAGACCTCGGTCAGCGCGCGCCGCGCGCGCAGTCGCGCGGCTTCGACGCGCGCGTCGGCCGGTTCGGCGATGAAGGCGTAGGCGAGGTGCGGACCCTCCAGCGCGCGCCGCACGAACGACTCGACCGCCCGGCGCAGGACCTGCGTGCGGGTGCCGGGCTCGCGCGCGATCTGCCGCAGGATGTCGATCTCGTGGCCCACGGCGTCGCCCAGCACCTCGATGAACAGGTCGGTCTGGGTTGAAAGCTCTTGGTATGAAACCAGATTTGATTATTGGACATTCAGTTGGTGAGCTCGGATGTGCTTATGCTGATGAATGCTTCACTGCTGAAG
>JANNKD010000160.1:0-5309 GCA_031396115.1 Gammaproteobacteria bacterium | reverse complement strand
CGCCGTTCGCGTGGTACCGGATCGGGTTTGGGGCGCTGCTGCTCGCAATCTTGTAGGAGCGCCTCTCAGGCGCGACGGTCGCGGCGAATCGGTCGCGCCTGAGAGGCGCTCCTACAGGGAGCGCTTGAACAGGTCCTGCATCCGCTCCCACGCCTTCTCCGCCTGGTCGTGGTCGTAGACGGGTGAATCCGTCGGACACCAGCCGTGCTTGGTGCCCGCATACACCTCGATCTCCGCCGCCAATTTCGCTTGCGCGAATGCCGTGCGCAGCGTGTCCTTTGCCGCGGGGTCCTTTTCATCGTCGTTCGCCGCGACCGCGATGAGGAAGCCCGCCTTCATGTTCGGGATCAGCAGGTGCGGGCTGTCGGGCTTGTCGGTGGCCAGGCCGCCACCGTGAAAGCTGGCGCCCGCGCCGATGCGATCGGGCAGCGCCGCAGCCGTGCGCATCACCAACGGACCGCCCATGCAGTAGCCGGCGGTGCCGATTTTTCGCCGGGTGTCGGTGGCTTTCTGCTGGTCCAGGAATCCAATGAAGGCCTTGGCATCGACCTGGGCCGTCTCGGCGTTCAGCGTTGCCCGCAGCGCCATCAGCGCGTCGCGCGTGGCTGGGTCCTTCAAGTCGGCACGCGCCGGCGCGGTCGGCGCGCGCTGGGCCCGGTAGAACGGGTTGACCACGAGCACGGCATAGCCCGCTCCCGCGAGGCGGGTCGCCATGCCCTCGAAGGCGGAGCGCAGCCCGAAGATGTCCGGCCAGATCAGCACGCCCGGATGCTGGCCCTTTTCGGGATGCACGAAATAGGCGTCGCACGTACCGGCCGGCGTCTTGATGTCGACGTTCCTGCCCTTGGTGTCCGCGGCCAGCCCCAGCGTCGGCAAGGTCAGCCCCAGCCCGGCACCCAGCGCCATCGTGCCGAACCTGCGGCGCGTCATTCCGGACTGCGCAAACCCGCCGAAATCGTCCTGTTCGCACATGGGTCAATCCTCCTGCTGTCGGCCAGCCCGGCCCGCGGCCATCCTGCGCTCGTCGACCCAGGCCTTCAAGCGCGCCAGCCGGCGCTGGCGCAGCTCCGCGCCAATGGCCTCGCCGCTGAGGCCGGATGCGGCCAGGTCGCCGGCCTGCACGGAGAGCGTCACCCGGGCCGCCTCGCGCAGGTAGGGCACCTGCGGGTAGTCGCAGTTCTCGAAGCCGGTACGGCCGCGCGCATCGCACAGGCAGGCCTCGAGCACGCGCTCGAAGCGCTCCGGGCGGCGCGCCAGGTCGGCGCGCTCGAACAGCTCGAGGATCGTCTCCGGCCGCAGCTGCTCGGTCTGGTGGATGATCAGGTGCTCGCGTGTGTGGATCACCGCGAGGTCGCGCATCTCGGACGGCACGCGCAGGCGCTCGCAGAACTGCTCCACCAGCGGCACGCCGCGCCGCTCGTGCTGCTTGTGGCTCGGCCACTCGTGCTTCGGCGTGCGCGCCTTGCCCAGGTCGTGCAGCAGCGCCGACACGCGTACCGGCAGCGAGAAGCCCATGCGCGCCGCCGCGTCCACGCACATCAGCGTGTGCACGCCGCTGTCCACCTCGGGGTGGTAGTCGGCGCGCTGCGGCACGCCGAACAGCGCGTCGAGTTCGGGCATCACCCGGGCCAGCGCGCCACACTCGCGCAGCGTGTAGAAGAACACCGAGGGGTGCTCGAGCGCCAGCGCCCGCGCCGTCTCCTGCCAGACGCGCTCGGGCACCAGCGCATCGGCCTCGCCGGCCGCCACCATCTGGCGCGCCAGCGCCAGCGTCTCGTCGGCCACGCGGAAGCCCAGCGGCGCGAAACGCGCGTGGAAACGCGCCAGGCGCAGGATGCGCACCGGATCCTCGGCGAACGCGGGCGACACGTGGCGCAGCACGCGCGCCTCGAGGTCGCGCCGGCCGCCGTGCGGATCCACCAGCGTGCCGTCGTCGGCGCGGGCGATGGCGTTGACGGTGAGGTCGCGGCGCGCGAGGTCGTCCTCGAGCGTCACCTCGGGGCCGGTGTGGAAGGTGAAGCCGTGGTAGCCGCGCCCGCTCTTGCGTTCGGTGCGCGCCAGGGCGTGCTCCTCCTTGGTCTGCGGGTGCAGGAACACCGGGAAGTCCTTGCCGACCGGCTTGTACCCCGCCGCGGCCATCGCTTCGGGCGTCGTGCCGACCACGACCCAGTCGCGCTCCTTCACGGGCAGCTTGAGCAGTTCGTCGCGCACCGCGCCACCGACGCAGTAGCGCTTCATCGCGCGCCCCTGTCGGCCGCCGCCACCGGCGCCAGCAGCGGCAGCACCGCGGTGGGCTGGCCGTTGCGCCGCCAGCCGACGATGACGACGTTGGCGAGCGTGCGCTGCACGTAGCTGCGCGTTTCGTTGAACGGGATGTTCTCGATCCAGATCTCGGCCTCGGTCCTCTGGCGCGGCAGCCACGCCGGCACGCGGCTGGGGCCGGCGTTGTACGCCGCCAGCGTGACGATGAAGCGATCGCGGAACCTGTCGTGGAGCTCGCGCAGGTAGCGCGCGCCGAGCGGAATGTTCACGTCCGGCCGGAACAGGTCGCTGCGCGCCGGTGGCGGCAGGCCGGAGCGCTGCGCCACGGCGCGCGCCGTCGGCAGCAGCAACTGCAGCAGCCCGAGCGCGTCCGCCTTCGACACGGCACGCGGGTCGTACAGGCTCTCGGTGCGCAGCACTGCGTAGAGCCACTCTTCCGGCAGGCCGGTGTCCTTCGCGGCCGCCTCGACCTGCGGGTCGAACGGCCGCGGATAGCGCAGCCACAGGTCGTCCCACAGCTGCAGCTCGCTGAGCAACTGCACCGCCGGAGAATGCCAGCCCCAGCCGGCGACGAGGCGCGCAGCCTGGGCCCGCGCGCCGGCGGCGCGGTCACGCAGCGCGTAGCGCAGCTCGGCGAAGGCCAGCTCCGGCAGCTCCACGCGCAGCAGCTCCTGCGCGCGCTTCATCGCCGGCAGCGCGGCCAGCTCGGCCTGCACGGCGAGGTCGTCCTCGATCGGCTTGGGCCGCAGCTCGGGTTGGCGCCCGAGACGCTCCGCGGCGAGGAAGCCGTAGTACTCGCGCTCCTGCGCCAGCGCCTCGTAGATCTCGCGCGCCTTCTGCAGGTGGTTGCGCTCGACCAGGCGCGCCCGGAAATAGCGCCAGCGCGGCTCCTCGCGCTGCACCGGCGGCATCGCCTCGATCCACTTCAACGCCCGGCGCCATTCGCGGTGCAGCAGCGCGGCGCGCACGCGCCATTCGCGCGACAGCGCGTCGAGCGCCTCCTCCGGCACGTCGTCGAACACCTCGACGGCCCGCGGGTCGAGGTCGTAGGCCAGGCCGAGCGCGTGCGACAGGCGCAACTCGTTGCGCTGCGCGGCGGTGAACAGCGGGTGCGCGAGCAGGCGCGGGAACAGCGCCCGCGCCGGGCCGGAGCCGCGTCGCGCGACGAACTCGAACGCCGTGACCAGCGCCTCGGCCAGCTCGGCGTCGCCGGGCGGCGGGCTCGGCGCGGCAAGGAAGGCCTTGAGCTCGCGCTCCGGCGCGGCGCGCAGGCGGTCCTGGAACAGCACGATCGCGCGCCGGTCGAGCGCCAGCTCCGGCAGCCCCGACGGCAGGCGCAGGCGATTGCGCGCGGCATACAGGGCGCGCGACTCGATCTCGGCCGCCGTCAGGCGCCCCGGCGCCTCGAGCCACTGGAACACCGGGTCGCAGGCGGCGGGCCGCTCGCGATGGCTGAGCCACAACGCCAGCGCCTCGCCGCGCAGCGCGTCGGCCGGCGCCTGCGCCATGCGCGCGGCCAGCGCGTGGCAGCGCAGCGCCGTGTCGGTCGCCACCAGCGGCGCTTGCGCCAGGTACTGCGTCCAGGCCTTGCGTTCGCCCAGATAGGCGAGCGAGGCGTTGCGCAGCTCGCGCGTGACCGGATCCTCCTGATTGCGCGCGAGGAACTCCTGCACGTGTTTCTCGAGCCCGGCTTCGCGCGCGCCGGCGCGCACGGCCGCCAGCCGCTGGCGCAGGCGCGCCGCCTCCACGTATGGGTACAGCAGGTAGCCGCGCAGGGCCGCGCTGTCCGGCGGCCGCTTCGCCTGCGCGGGGGCCTCGAGCGCGGCGCGGAACTCGGCGCGCACGGCGTCCTGCGCGGGCGTGACTTGCGCGCCCGCGGCAGCGGCAGCCACGCTGTTCAGGGCGAGGAGCGCTGCGGCCATGACCTGCGCGTGCCGTGGAGTCATCTGCACTCGGTTACGATGAAGTGTCCCGATTCTAGGGCAAGGCGATGGAAACCCTGTTGATCTTTGCCGCCACCGGCGTTGGCGCCGGCCTGCTGGCGGGCCTGTTCGGCGTCGGCGGCGGCCTGATCATGGTGCCCGCGCTCGCCCTGGTGCTGCCGGGCCAGGGTGTCGGACCCGCGATCGTCATGCAGGCTGCGGTCGGCACGTCGCTCGCCGTGATCTCGGCCACGTCGCTGTCCTCGATGCTCGCCCACCACCGCCAGCAGGGCGTGCGCTGGGACGTGCTGCTGCGCTTTGCCCCGGGCCTGGCGGCCGGCGCCGTTGCCGGCGCGTTCGTGGCGCACGCGCTGCCCGGACTGGTGCTGCAGCGGATCGTCGGCATTGGCGCGATCCTCGTTGCCATCCAGATGTTCCTCGCCAACCCCGAAAAAGGGGACGCACGCAATTTAAAAATACGTGCGTCCCCTTTTCTGCAGTTCGAGTTGCTGTCGGTTGGCGGCGTGATCGGGCTGCTCAGCGCGCTGATCGGCATCGGCGGCGGCTCGCTGACCGTGCCCTACCTGACCTGGCGCGGCGTGCCGATCCGCCAGGCCGTCGGCACCGCCGCCGCCTGCGGCGTGCCGATCGCATGGGCCGGCGCCGCTGGCTTCATCGCCGCGGGCTGGAGCGTCGCGGGACGGCCGGAAGCGAGCCTGGGCTATGTGGTGCTGCCCGCGTTCGCCGCGATCGCGCTGGCCAGCGTGGTCACGGCACCGCTCGGCGCGCGGCTGGCGCACCGGCTGCCGCCGCAGGTGCTGAAGCGCGCGTTCGCGGCGCTGCTGCTGGTGATCGGGGCGTTGCTGCTGGGCGGGCGCGTGTAGGAGCGCCTCTTAGGCGCGATGGGTATGGCGAAACGGTCGCGCCTGAGAGGCGCTCCTACAACGTCACTTTCCGAGCTGTGCGCGCAGCGCCTCGACGCGTTTGCGGTTGACGTCGAAGTCGCGCACGCCCAGGCGCGAGGACGAGCGCACCTGCACGGCCTTGCCGTCGGCGAAGAACTCGACGTCGTCGGTGAAGCCCATCAGCGCGGTGCTGAACTCGGCGTACAGGTACGCCCCCTTG
>JANNKD010000146.1:0-2633 GCA_031396115.1 Gammaproteobacteria bacterium | reverse complement strand
AATGGCTTCGAAGTCATTTCGTACATCGGCGGCGAAGGCCATAACCTGCAGGAACACTCGGTCGTCATGATTCGCGGCGGCCGCGTCAAAGATCTCCCCGGTGTCCGTTACCACACGCTTCGCGGCGTGCTGGACTGCGCCGGTCTCGAAAAGCGCCGTCAGGGCCGCTCCAAGTACGGCGCCAAGCGCCCCAAGGGTAACTAAGCCATGTCTCGTCGCCGCAAGCCCGAGATCCGGACCATCCTGCCGGATCCCAAGTTCAAGTCCGAGCTGCTCGCCAAGTTCATCAACAAGATCATGGAGCGCGGCAAGAAGTCGCGCGCCGAAGAAATCGTGTACGGCGCGCTCGCGACCATCGCGGACAAGAAGAAGACCGATGCGCCGCTGACCGTGCTCGAGGCCGCCCTCGAAAATGTGCGCCCCACGGTCGAGGTCAAGTCGCGCCGCGTCGGCGGCGCCACCTACCAGGTGCCGGTCGAAGTGCGCACCGTGCGCCGCAACGCGCTGGCGATGCGCTGGATCATCGAAGCGTCGCGTTCGCGCGGCGAGCAGGGCATGGCCGCGCGTCTGGCGGCCGAGCTGCTGGATGCCGCGGATCACCGCGGCGCCGCGGTGAAGAAGCGGGAGGACACCCACAAGATGGCCGAGGCCAACAAGGCCTTCGCCCATTTCCGCTGGTAATCCACCCGAGCACATCCGAGCATCGTCATGGCCCGCATCACTCCTATCGATCGTTATCGCAACATCGGCATCTCCGCGCACATTGACGCGGGGAAGACGACGACGACCGAGCGCGTGCTGTTCTACACCGGCGTGAACCACAAGATGGGCGAGGTTCACGACGGCGCCGCGACCATGGACTGGATGGAGCAGGAGCAGGAGCGCGGCATCACCATCACCTCCGCCGCGACCACCGCGTTCTGGAAGGGCATGGGGCTGCAGTTCCCCGAGCACCGCATCAACATCATCGACACGCCGGGACACGTCGACTTCACCATCGAAGTCGAGCGCTCGATGCGCGTCATCGACGGCGCCTGCATGGTCTACTGCGCGGTCGGCGGCGTGCAGCCGCAGTCCGAGACGGTCTGGCGCCAGGCCAACAAGTACAAGGTCCCGCGCCTGGGCTTCGTCAACAAGATGGACCGCGCCGGCGCCGATTTCTTCAAGGTCGTCCGGCAGATGAAGGAGCGCCTGGGCGCCAATCCGGTCCCGGTCACGATTCCGATCGGCGCCGAGGATGCCTTCAGCGGCATCATCGACCTGGTCAAGATGAAATCGATCCACTGGGATGACGCCTCCCAGGGCATGAAGTTCGAGTACGGCGAAATTCCGGCCGAGCTGCAGAAGACCGCCGCCGAGTGGCGCGAGAAGATGGTCGAGGCCGCGGCCGAGGCCAACGACGAGTTGCTGCACAAGTACCTCGAAAGCCATGCGCTGACCGAGGACGAGATCCGTGCGGGCCTGCGCTTGCGCACCTGCCGCCAGGAGATCGTGCCGGTGATCTGCGGCAGCGCGTTCAAGAACAAGGGCGTCCAGGCGATGCTCGACGCGGTCGTGTACTACCTGCCGGCGCCGAGCGACATCCTGGCGACGACGGGCACCGACCCGGACAACAAGGACGTCGTCATCGAGCGCCACGCCAGGGACGAAGATCCGTTCGCCGCGCTGGCGTTCAAGATCATGTCCGACAAGTACGTCGGCTCGCTGACCTTCATCCGGGTGTACTCGGGCGTGCTGGCCTCCGGCTCGACCGTGTTCAACCCGGTCAGCGGCAAGCGCGAGCGCATCGGCCGCCTGATCCAGATGCACGCGAACGAGCGCAGCGAGATCAAGGAAGTGCGCGCCGGCGACATCGCCGCGTGCGTCGGCATCTCGCACATCATCACCGGCACCACGCTGTGCGATCCGGACAAGCCGATTATTTTCGAGCGCATGGAGTTCCCGGACCCGGTCATCAGCCAGGCGGTGGAGCCCAAGACCAAGGTCGACCAGGAAAAGATGGGCTTCGCGCTGCAGAAGCTCGCCATCGAGGATCCGTCGTTCCGCGTGCATACCGACCAGGAATCCGGGCAGACGATCATTTCCGGCATGGGCGAGTTGCACCTCGAGATCATCGTCGACCGCATGAAGCGCGAGTACGGCGTGCAGGCCAACGTCGGCAAGCCGCAGGTTGCGTACCGCGAGACCATCCGCAAGAAGGTCGAGAGCGAAGGCAAGTTCGTGCGCCAGTCCGGCGGCCGCGGCCAGTACGGCCATTGCTGGCTGACGCTCGAGCCGCTGCCCCCCGGTGGCGGCTTCGTGTTCGAGAACGACGTGGTCGGCGGCCGCATCCCGAAGGAATTCATCCCCGCGATCGAGAAGGGCGTCGAAGAGGCGCTCAAGAACGGCATCAACGCCGGCTATCCGATTGTGGACGTCATGGTCACCGTGACCGACGGCTCGTACCACGAGGTCGATTCCAACGAAATGGCGTTCAAGATCGCCGGCTCGATGGGCTTCAAGGAAGGCGCGAAGAAGGCCAACCCGGTCATCCTCGAGCCGATCATGGACGTCGAAGTGGTGACGCCGGAGGACTACCTCGGCAACGTCATGGGCGACCTCAACAAGCGCCGCGGCGTCGTGCAGTCGAGCGA
>JANNKD010000102.1:0-3132 GCA_031396115.1 Gammaproteobacteria bacterium | reverse complement strand
AGCGCATGGCGCCAGGCGCGCGTCAGGTAATGGCCGTAGCCCGCCGGCTGCGCGCCGATGTGGATGTTGTAGCTGAGCAGTCGGAGTGGCGGGTCCGTCACAGATGGGTCAGCGCTTCGACTTCATCGCGCAGCTTGAGGCCGTCGGTGCCGTCGAGGATCTGCGCCATGCGCTCGCGCAGCAGGCCGACGTCCGACTCGATGATCTGGCGCTTGACCTCGAGCACGTTGCCCGGGTGCATCGAGAACTCGGTCAGGCCCAGGCCGAGCAGCAGGCGCGTGAACTTCGGATCGCCGGCCATCTCGCCGCACATCGCCACCGGGATGCCGGCCTTGTCGCCGGCCTGGATGGTCATGCGGATCAGCTGCAGCACCGCCGGATGCAGCGGGTCGTACAGGTAGTTGACCTCGTCGTCGACGCGGTCGATGGCCAGCGTGTACTGGATCAGGTCGTTGGTGCCGATCGAGAAGAATTTCGCGTAGCGCGCCAGGATCGGCGACGCGATCGCCGCGGCCGGGATCTCGATCATCGCGCCGATCTCGACGTTGTCCGCGACTTTCTTGCCCTCGCGCGTCAGCTCGGCGCGCGCGCCCTCGATCACCGCCTGCGCCTGCCGGAACAACTGCAGGCTCGAGATCATCGGCAGCATGATCTTGACCCGGCCGTGCACGCTGGCGCGCAGCAGCGCGCGCACCTGCGGGCGGAACATCTCGGTCTCGCGCAGGCACAGGCGGATGGCGCGCAGTCCGAGCGCCGGGTTGTTCGGCGTCGGCCCGGCGCTGCGGCCGCTGTCGACCTGCTTGTCGGCGCCGAGGTCGAGCGTGCGGATGGTGATCGGGCCCTTCACCGAGGCGATCACGCGCGCGTAGGCCTCGTACTGCTCCTCCTCGCCGGGCAGGCCTTCCCGGTTCATGTAGAGGAACTCGGTGCGGTACAGGCCGACGCCCTCGGCGCCCATCTTCGCCGCCTGCTTGGCGTCCTCCGGCAGTTCGATGTTGGCCAGCAGCGTGACCTTGATGCCGTCGCGCGACACCGCGGGCTTGTCCTTGAGCTTGCCGAGCGCGGCGCGCGCGGCGAGCTGCTTCTGTTTCTTGGCGTTGTAGAACGACAGCGCCATGCCGTCGGGATCGGCGATGGCGTGGCCGGGCTCGCCGTCGACGATCAGTACCTCGTCGTCCTGCAGCATCTTGCGCGCGTTGTGCACGCCGACCACCGCCGGCATGCCGAGGCTGCGGGCCAGGATCGCCGTGTGCGACAGCGGGCCGCCGTACTCGGTGATGAAGGCCACCACGCGCTGGTGCGACATCAGGATGATGTCGGCCGGCGTCAGGTCGTCCGCCACCACGATCTGAGGCTCGGCACCGGCCGCCACCTTCGCGGCGCTGCCCTTCTCGCCCTTGAGCAGGACGCGCAGGATGCGGTCGGCGACGTGCTGCACGTCGTCGCGCCGCGAGCGCAGGTACGGGTCTTCCATCTGCTCGAAAGCCGCGATCAGGTGGTGGGTCTGCTGGCGCAGCGCGGCTTCGGCGTTGCAGCGGCGCTCCTTGATGATCGTCACCACCGCCTCGGTCATCGAGCGGTCCTGCATCATCAGCACGTGCGTGTCGATGAAGGCCGCGATCTCCGACGGCAGGCCGTGCGGGATCTGCTTGCGCACCAGGCGCAGCTGCTCGCGGGCCAGCTTCTGCGCGGCGTTGAAGCGCTCGACCTCGGCCGGCACCTCGGCCTCGGTCAGCGCATAGTCGGGCACCTCGAGCTCGCCGCCGTGCATGCGCTGCACGCGCCCGATGGCGATGCCCCGCGACACGCCGATGCCCGACAGCCAGATGCTCATGCGGGCGCCGTCACGACGGTTCGTCGAACTTGCGCGCGATCAACGCCTCGAGCGCGTCCAGGGCCTTCTCCGCGTCCGGCCCTTCGGCGCGGAACGTGACGCGGCTGCCCTTGGCGGCCGCCAGCATCATCACGCCCATGATGCTCTTGCCGCTGACCTCGCGGCCGTCCTTGGTCACGCGGATGTCACTCTTGAACTTGGCCGCGAGCGTGACCAGCTTGGCCGCGGCGCGCGCGTGCAGACCGAGTGTGTTGACGATTTGAACGGTGCGTTCCATCACCCGGCCCCTGCGGGTGGCTCGTCGCAGATGCGCACGCCGCGCTGGCCGCCCTCGACCGCGGCCGCGCCGAGCCCCGCCAGGTCGAGCTGCGGATAGTTGAAGATGCGCACCAGCATCGGCAGGTTGATGCCGGCGACGACGAGCGTGCGGCCCTTCTTGTGCAGGCGCGAGGCAATGTTGCTCGGCGTCGAGCCGAAGGCGTCGGTCAGGATCAGCACGCCCTTGCCGGCGTCGAGGCGGTCGATCATGCGGCCGCCCTGCCGCAGCAGCACGTTCGGATCCTGCACGCGGCGCACCTCGAGCACATCGGCGGCCAGCGGCAGCTCGCCGATCATGTCGTGCAGCGTGTCCAGCAGGTAGTGGCCCATCTTGCCGTGGGTCACCAGCAGCAGCCCGACGCTCGTCTCCTTCATGCAAGGTCCTTGTGCTTGACCACGACCGGGTCGAATTTGCCGGCGAAGCGCTTCGCCAGTTGCTCGACGATGTACACCGAGCGGTGCTTGCCGCCGGTGCACCCGATCGCGACGGTGACATAGGCGCGGTCCTGCTTCTCGTAGCGTGGCAGCCAGCGCTTGAGGAAGCGCTCGAGGTCGTCCACGGTCTTCGGCACCAGCGGGTTCTTCTCGAGGAACTTCGCCACCTTGCGGTGGCGGCCGTCATGGGCGGCGATGGCCGGGATCCAGTGCGGGTTGGGCAGGTAACGGATGTCGAACACGCAGTCCGCGCCAGGCGGTACGCCGTTCTTGTAGCCAAACGACAGCAGCACCAGCGACAGCCGGCCCGGCTTGTCCGGCAGGCGCATGCGCACTTCTTCGCGCAGCGTGTGCAGGTTCATGCCGGTCGTATCGATGGTCACGTCGGCCACGTCGGCGATCGGGTACAGCAGCGCGCGCTCGTGCTGGATCGCCTCGGCCAGCGATACCTTGCGGCCGGTCAGCGGATGCTTGCGCCGCGTCTCGTGGTAGCGCCGCAGGATCGAGGCATCCGACGCGGTCAGGAACAGCACCTGGGTCTCGGC
>JANNKD010000024.1:0-6461 GCA_031396115.1 Gammaproteobacteria bacterium | reverse complement strand
GCGCGATGCGCCAGTTACCAGGACTTCGTACTCTCTTTCCAGTCCGCTTTCCAGAGTTCGCGATTCGACACGGCACGGCACACCTTCAACCTCCAGCCAGGACCTCATTGCTTCAGCTGGCCCGAGACTGGGAAAAGAGCGGAAGGCCTCCCATTCCTCTCCAGCTGCCGTAGCCATGTTGTGCTGTCTAACGCCAATTAGACGTCGACATATACGCATCTACGGACGCGCATTTCCATCTGCAGGTACTCATAAATCTCCGTTGTATATATGCAGGTAGATGGGTCATCCGACGATCCGGTCGCTCAGCCCCATGGCCATCGTCAGGCGATAGTTAAGTTGCCATAGCTTGCGCTCGGGCAGCCACATCCCGCCAGCGGCCTTCACCGACTGGCGCAACTTGTCCTCGTGGTAGCCCAGGCGCAACAGCACCAGGTCGCCGGGCGTGCGGCCGCGCGTCACCGGGTCCCACGGCAGTTCCTCCTCGATCAACTCCACCGTTTTTTGCCGCATGCGGTATGCGGGGTCGTAGCGGTAGCGCACGGCGACCAGCCGGCGTCCGTACTTGGCCACGAGTTTCTTGGTCCCGTTCTGTCCGGGCCGCAAGGTGAGCCGGGTCTTCATGGTGCCTCCGGGCGCTGGATGCGCCTCTTGTTGTGGTGCGGCTGGCGCCGCGCGGCGATCTACTCCCAGACCACCTTGGCCTTGGTGCCGTCGTTCGCCGCGAGCACGTTGTGGTAGCGCTTCTCCACTTCGTTGCGCTTGACCTTCATGGTCGGCGTCATGAGGCCGTTGTCTATGGTCCACAGGTCCTTGGCGATGATGGCCTTGGCGATCTTTTCGTGGTCCTCGAGCGGGCCGTTGACGGACTCTATGTCGGCCAGCAGCAACTGCTCGAGTTCTTCCCTCGGCTTGGACCGCGCCCCCGGCGTCGGCGACACGATCAGGATCGGCTGCTTGAGGCCGGAGCCGACCAGGCACAACTGGTCGATGTCGGTGTTGCGCGCCATCGCGCCTTCGATCGGTGCCGGTGCGACGTACTTGCCCTTGAGCGTCTTGAAGATGTCCTTCACCCGGCCGGTGATGTACAGGTAGCCGTCCTTGTCGACGCGGCCCTTGTCGCCGGTCTTGAGGTAGCCGTCGGCGGTGAACAGCTCGCGCGTCTTTTCCTCATCCTTGTAATAGCCCGGCGTCACGCCCGGGTGCTTGTACAGGATCTCGCCGTCGCCCTTGGCGTCGGGCTGGTCGATCTTCATGTTGGCGCCCGGCATTTCCTGGCCGACGGCGCCGATGCGGTTCTGTCCCGGGCGCGTGACCGTCGCGTAAATGGTGTTTTCGGTCATGCCGTAGCCCTGCAGCAGCTCCAGGTTCAGGTACTTCTTGAACCACTCCATCAGCGGGATGGGCAGGGGTGCGGCCCCGGAGAAGCAGAGCGCGTTCTGCAGGCCAACGCCCTTGAGGATCTTCCTGCGGATGAAGGCGCCGAGGATCGGGATCTTGGTGAGCTTGCCGAGCTTCTCCTGCGGCAGCTTCCGCAGCACGCCGGCCTGGATGCGCGCGTAGACCAGCGGCACGGCGAAGAAACGCGTCGGCGCCACCTGCGCGAGCTGCTCGGCCAGCTTGTCGATGTTCTCGAGGAAGTGCACCTCGGCGCCGAAGTACAGCGAGGTCAGCTCGACGGCGCCGCGCTCGAAGGCATGCGCCAGCGGCAGGTACGAGAAGAAGCGCTCGCCACCCGGCGCCGGCGGCAGCACCTGCTGCAGGCCGGTGGCGCAGAACATCATGTTGCCGTAGGTGATCATCACGCCCTTGGGGTTGCCGGTCGTGCCCGAGGTGTAGACCAGCGTGAGCAGGTCGTTCGGCTTGACCGCCGGCGCGTCCTTCAGCGGCGCGTGCTTGGAAACCAGGTCGTCCCAGCCGTAATCGCACGAGGGCACTTCGGAATAGGGGAAGCCGCAGGTCTTGATGCCCTTGGGAATCGCGGCCATGAACTCGGCCATGTCCGGGGCGGGGCCGATGAACACCAGCTTCGACTCGCTGTGCTCGAGGATGAAGCGGGTATGGGCTTCGGACTGTTTCGGGTACAGGCCGACGCTGATCATGCCGGCCATGGCGATCGCCTGGTCGGCCATGAACCAGTGCGCGGTGTTGCGGCCGGAGATGGCGACTTTGCTGCCGGGCGGCAACATTGCCTTGAGCGCTGCCGCCATGCGGCGGACCTGGTCCGCGACCTGGCCCCAGGTCAGGGACTGCCACTGCCCGTTGACTGCCTGGAACAGGAACGGCTTGGCCGGTTGCTTGTCGGCCCAGTGGAACAGCATTTCCAGCGGATTCTTCTGATCCGTCATACATCCCTCCGTGAGGCCGCGGGCCTGCACCGCGGCGGCAGCCATAGTACCCAAACTGGCTCCCGGAAGCGCCGTTTGTCCGCCACGGACCGACACCCGGGCGGTATGATGCGGCCGCCCTGAACTTCACCAAGCGACCCGCGCCTGATGAACACCGCTACAAACACGCCCAACGGCTCCAGCGAGACCCCGGCCCACCGTCGCAGCCGCGAGGAAGTCGAGGCGCTGGCCAAGAATTTCGTCGCCACGCCGGTCGAGGAGATTGTCGTCCCCAAGCCGCGCGCGCGCCTCGTCATGATGGGCGCCGGTGCCGCCGTCGTCGTCGTCGCGGTGCTCGCCGTGGTGCTCTGGCCCAAGGGCCGCAGCGACGCCGGGCGCGCCCAGTCGGATAGCGCCCGCGCGGCGGCTGTCGCCGAGGCCGAGCAGTATCGCCAGCGCTTCGAGGCCGAGCGTGAGCGCAAGCGCCAGGAAGTGGCCAGCGGCAAGGAATACCTGGAGCGCATGGCCGCGGCGGATGCCGCGCTGGTGAAGGACCTGGGCGAGCGGGCGAGCCGCCTGGCTGAGCGCGCCGCCCGGGCGCCGGCCGCGGCTTTGGATCAGCCGCCCACGCCGCGCGATGCGGTGGCGAAACCCGCTCCGGCGAAGCGGGTACCGGCACCGGCGTCCGCACCGAGCCAGACTCCCTCGACCACGACCGCCAGCACGGCCCCGGCCATGGCGTCCCCCGCGCCGGCCGCGCCGACGGAAACGGCGAAGGCCGCGCCAGCCGAAACCGCGCCGCCGGAAGTGGCGCAGGCCGACAAGTCGGAATGCACGATTCACGTGTCGGAGCTGTCGAAGAGCGGCAAGCTGACCTATGCCGACGTGAAGCGCATGAAGGGCGCCCGCTTCAACGAGACCTCGGGGAGCGTCTTCACGCCGCCGGTTGAGGATGGTGGCCGCACCATGATCTTCGAAGTGTTCCCGACGGGCTGCGTGCAGCTCGTCCGCAGCATGCGCTGAACCGGGCTACTCGTAATTCGCCACTAGGCGTTCACCGCCAGCTTCGTCGGCACGTCCTCGAGGGTGAGGCCGCCGTGGCCGTTCACCGTGGCGTAGAACTGCTCCGGCGTGAACACGTCCACTTCGATCGCCTCGAGCCGCGCCGCCAGCGCTTCCTTCAGCAGGTGCACTTCGGCGGCGGTGATGATGCCCTTGGCCAGCGCTTCTTCCGCCACTTCGGCCGGCAGCAGCCCGCGCGTGAGCTGCTTCTTGCGCTGCGCGAAGATGATGCGCTCGGCGGCTGCGTGCGCCTCGGTCACCAGGCGGAAGGCCCGCATCAGGCGGCCGACGCCGGGATAGGTCTCGGGCGCGTGGAACACGCCGTCCACCAGGCGCTTGTACTGGTCGTCGAAGTGGTCGATGCATAGCGCGGCCTCGTGGCTCACCGTGTCGGTCAGCGGGCCCGCGAGCGGGTTCAGGCGCAGCAGCCAGCTGCCCCCGGTGCGCATCCACGCACCGACCAGCGGCGCGCGGAAGTTGGCGTAGATGCCCTCGAACGCCAACTGGATTTCGCGCAGCGCGTGGTCGCAGGCGTAGCGCACCAGCGGCAGGTCCTCGGCGCGGCGGCCTTCGGCCTCGAAACGGCGCAGCGCGCTGAACGCCAGGAACTGCCAGGCCAGCGCGTCGGCGTAGCGGCCGGTCAGCTTGCCCTTGGCCTTCAGCTTGCCGGCGATGAAGAACATGGCGAGGTTGGTCAGCATCGCGTAGCGCGACGCGGCCCAGCCGAGGCGGCGGTAGTAGGTCGCGGTCGGGCCTCCGACCGGCGAGCCGGCCGTCAGGCCGCGGGTCAGCGTGCGCACAAAGGTGCGGCCGATGGTCATGAGGAAGTGCCCGATCCAGCCGAGCAGGTTGCGCCGGAACGCCGCCGTGTCTTCCTTCTCAATCGCCTTGAGCACGTTCTGCGCGTAGGGATGGCAGCGCGTGGCGCCCTGGCCGAAGATCATGAAGGTGCGCGTCATGATGTTGGCGCCCTCGACCGTGATCGCCACCGGCGCGCCGGCGTAGCCCTTGCCGATGATGTTGTTCGGGCCCAGCATGACGCCGGCGCCGGCGAACACGTCCATCGATTCCCGGGCGAGCTCGCGCACGGTCTCGGTGGTGTAGGCCTTCAGGATCGCGGAGATCACGGGAGGCTGCTGGCCGTTGTCGATTGCCGAGCAGCCGAACACGCGCGCGCCCTCGAGCGCGTAGGTCAGGCCGGCGATCTTGCCGACCTTCTCCTCGACGCCTTCCATGCGCCCGATCGGCAGGCCGAACTGCTGGCGCACCATCGAGTAGGCGCCGGTCACCGCGAGCAGCGACTTGGCGCCGCCGACCGCGCCCGCGGGCAGCGAGATGGCGCGGCCACCGGCGAGCTGTTCCATCAGCATGCGCCAGCCCTGGCCGGCGCCCTCGGCGCCGCCGACGATCTGGTCGGCGGAGACGACGACATCCTTGCCGATGATCGGGCCGTTCGGGAACGGCTCGCCGATCGGCTCGTGGTGGTCGC
Organism: Gammaproteobacteria bacterium; assembly: GCA_031396115.1. Taxonomy (GTDB): domain Bacteria; phylum Pseudomonadota; class Gammaproteobacteria; order Nevskiales; family Nevskiaceae; genus JACPFV01. The sequence continues at coordinate 1,583 of JANNKD010000024.1, read as the reverse complement.
CGATGTGCAGGCCCGGCGCGCCTTTGTGCACCAGCATCACGGTAATGCCGGGCGCGGCGCCTTTGCCGAGCAGGTTGTCCGGGTCCTTCAACTGGCAGGCCACCGAGATCAAATTGGCAACCGGCGCCAGGGTGATGTAGCGCTTGCGGAAGTTCAGCTTGACCTGGACCTTGCCCTGGGCGTCCTTGAACACCAGGCCTTCGGCCTTGATCGAGGCGGCGTCCGAGCCGGCGGTCGGCTCGGTCAGGCCGAAGCAGGGAATGTACTCGCCGGTGGCGAGCTTCGGCAGGTAATGCTTCTTCTGCACGTCGGTGCCGTAGTGGTTGATCAGCTCGGCGGCGCCGAGCGAGTTGGCGATCACGACGTAAGTGCCGACGATAGTGGACACCGGCGACAGCTTGGCCATCACCGAGCTGCGCAACAAGACGGAGTAGCCCTTGCCGCCGTATTCCTTCGGGATCAGCAGGCCGAAAAAGCCCTGCTTCTTCATGTAGTCGAGGACGTGCTCGGGCACGCGGCGCGTGCGCGAGATGGTGTAGCGGTCGAGCATCTTGCACAGCTCTTCGGTCGGGCCGTCGAGGAAGTCCTGCTCTTCCTTGTTCAGCGTGCTGTACGGCTCCGCCAGCATCTTGCGGAAGTCGGGGTTGCCGGAGAAGAACTCGCCGTCGACCCAGACCGTGCCGGCCTCGAGCGCGAGGCGCTCGGTGTCGGAGATCCGCGGCAGCATCTTCTTCGCCTTCATGAATCTCATCAGCGCTGCAAACATGTTCAAGCTCCTGTTGACCAATTGTGCCGTCACCCCCGCGAAAGCGGGGGTCCAGACTGGATTCCCGCGCGACGCATGGTCGCGCTCGCGGGAATGACGAAAATCACGCCGCCGCCGCGACCTTCACCGGCGCGGCGTCCTCGAACCTTTTCCCTTCTTTCGCCAGCTTCGCGATGATCGCGGCCGGCTTGAAGCGCTCGCCGTATGTCCTGGCGAGTTCCTTCGAGCGCTTCACGAAATTCTCCAGCCCATAGGCGTTGATGAACTGCAGCGCGCCGCCCTGGAAGGGCGCGAAGCCCCAGCCGAAGATCGAGCCGATGTTGGTGTCGGCGACGGTCTCGACCACGCCTTCCGCGTAACACTTCGCCGCCTCGTTGGCCTGCGCGAACATCAGCCGGTCGATCAGTTCCGGCTGCGGCAGTTGTTCCTTCAGCGGGAAGTGTTTGGCGAGCTCTGGCCACAACGATTTCTGCGCGTTCGGTGTCGTCGGGTAGTCGTAGAACCCGCGGCCCGCCTTCTTCCCCGGGCGGTCCAGCTCCTTGACCATTTTTTCGATGACCGTGCTGCCGGGATGCTCGCGCAGCGTCTTGCCCTCGGCGGCGAAGTCCTTGCGGGTCTGCTCAATGATGTGCATCGACAGCGACAGCGAGACTTCGTCCTGCACCGCGAGCGGCCCGACCGGCATGCCGGCCTGCAGGCCGGCGACTTCGATCGAGCGCGGGTGCTGGCCCTCGGCCAGCAGCGTCAGGCCTTCCATCGGGTAGGTCGCGAAGCAGCGTGAGGTGTAGAAGCCGCGCGAGTCGTTGACGACGATCGG
>JANNKD010000337.1:0-8523 GCA_031396115.1 Gammaproteobacteria bacterium | reverse complement strand
GCGCGGCGCAGCGACCTCGCGGTCGTGGTCGGCGGCGACGGCACGCTGCTCAACGCCGGCCGCACGCTGGCGCCCGCCGGCGTGCCGATCCTCGGCATCAACGCCGGCCGGCTCGGCTTCATGGTGGACGTGGCGCCGGCCGATGCGCGCGCCGCGCTCGACGAAGTGCTCAAGGGCCGCTACGTGCGCGAGCCGCGCCTGATGCTGTCGGCGGTCATCCATCGCGGCCGCCGCCGGCGCGGGCCGTTCCTCGCCATCAACGACATCGTCATCCGCAACCAGATCGCGGTGCGCATGCTCGAGTTCGAGACCTGGCTCGACGACGAGTTCATCAGCCTGCACCGCGCCGACGGCCTGATCGTCGCCACGCCGACCGGCTCGACGGCCTACGCGCTGTCCGGCGGCGGCCCGGTGCTGCATCCGGGTCTCGAGGCGTTGACCGTCGTGCCGATCTGCCCGCACACCCTGTCCGACCGTCCGGTCGTGATCGGCGCCGACCGCGCCGTGCGCCTGGTGCTTACCGGCGCACGCGGCACGCGCGCGATGTGCACCGCCGACGGCCAGCACAACGAGGCGGTCAGCGCCGGCGACCAGGTCGAGATTACCCGCGCAAGCGCCGTGCTCGAGCTGGTCCATCCTAAGAATTATAAATATTTCAACATCTTGCGAAACAAACTTCATTGGGGACGGGATCGCTCCCAGCGCTGAACATGCTGCGTTCGCTACAGGTCAAGAACCTCGCAATCATCGATGCGCTCGACCTCGAGTTCGAGGGCGGCTTCTCGGTCCTGTCCGGCGAGACCGGCGCCGGCAAGTCGATCCTGATCGACGCGCTCGGTCTGGTGCTGGGCGATCGCGCCGATGCCGCGCTGATCCGCGCCGGCGAAGCCCAGGCCGAAATCAGCGCGGAGTTCACGCTCGACGGTTCGCTGGCGGCGCGCGCGTTCCTGCGCGAGCAGGCCATGGAGGATGCGGACAACCCCAACACCTGCCTGCTGCGGCGCGTGGTCGCCACCGACGGGCGCTCGCGCGCCTTCATCAACGGCGCGCCGGCCTCGCTCGCCAACCTGCGCGAACTCGGCGAGCGGCTGGTCGAGATCCACGGCCAGAACGAGCACCAGAGCCTACTGCGCGGTGACACCCAGCGCGAACTGCTCGACGACTTCGGCGCACACGGCGACGCGCTGTCCGCGGTGGCGCAGGCCGCACGCGAGTTCGCCGAGGCCGAGGCCGGCATCGAGCGCCTGCGCGCCGTCGCCGGCCGCGACCCGGCGCAGCTCGACTTCCTGCGTTACCAGTTGCGCGAGCTCGAATCGCTCAAGCTGCAGCCCGGGGAGATCGAACAGCTCGATACCGACCACCGGCGACTGGCCAATGCCGGCCGGCTGCTCGACGAAGGCCAGCGCGCCCAGGAAATGCTCTACGGCGGCGAGAACAGCCTGCACGACCAGCTCGCCTCGGTGCAGCAAGTGCTGGCCAGCCTGGCCGAGCTGGAAGCGGGTTTTGGCGGCGCCGAGACGGCCTTGCAGCACGCCGCGGTGCAGTTGCGCGAGGCCGCGGACACGGTACGCCACCTGCTCGACCGGCTCGACCTCGATCCCGAGCGCCTCGCCGAGGTCGAGCGCCGCGTCGAAGCGGTGCATGACCTCGCGCGCAAGCATCGCGTCAAGCCTGAGGAACTGGCGGCGCGGATCGAGGCGCTGCAGCAAGACCTGCAGGGCAGTGAACAGGCCGAAGGCACGCTGAAGAAGCTCGAGGCCCAGCGCCACGCCGCCCTCGCCCGCTACCAGACGGCGGCGACGAAGCTGTCGGCGGCGCGGCGCAAGGCCGCGAAGGAATTCGCCGCCAAGGCAGCCGCCACCGTGCGCGAGCTGGGCATGCCGAAGGCCGAGTTCAGCGTTGCGGTGGACACCGCGCCGCAGGACAAGCCCCGCCTCTCCGGCGATGACGAGGTGCGGCTGGATTTCTCCGCCAACCCCGGCCAGCCGCCACGGCCACTGGCCAGGGTCGCCTCGGGCGGCGAGCTGTCACGCGTGTCGCTGGCGATCCGGCTGGTGGCGCAGCAGGCGCGCTCGGCTGCGACGCTGATCTTCGACGAAGTGGACGCGGGCATCGGCGGCGGCACGGCCGAGACCGTCGGCGTCAAGCTGCGGCAGCTGGCCGGCAAGCGCCAGGTGTTCAGCGTCACCCACCTGCCGCAGGTCGCGGCCCAGGGCGAGCACCACTACGCCATCGGCAAGGAGGTGCGCGGCGGCAAGACGCTCACCCGCGTGACGGCGCTGGATGCGGCGGGGCGTGTGGCGGAACTGGCGCGGATGCTCGGCGGGCGCGAAATCACCGCCTCGACGCAGGCCCACGCGGCGGAGATGCTGAACAAGGCCTCGAAGCGGTAGCGTCAGCCCTTCTTCTTGAGGTTGGGGCAGCTGTCGCCCTTCACGCACTGGCCGTACATGATCAGGCTGTGCTCGGCGAGCTTGTAGCCCAGTTCGGCGGCCTTCTCGCGCTGGCGCTTCTCGATGACGTCGTCCACGATCTCGTCTACCCGCCCGCAACGCATGCAGACGATGTGGTCGTGGTGCGTCGGCTGTTGCATCTCGAATACCGCATGGCCGCCCTCGAAGTGGTGGCGCATGACCAGGCCGGCCGCTTCGAACTGCGTCAACACGCGGTACACAGTGGCCAGGCCGATGTCCTCGCCCTGGTCCAGCAACTGCCGGTAGATTTCCTCGGCCGAGAGGTGCCGGGTGGCGCTGTGCTCCAGCATCTCCAGGATCTTGAGACGCGGCAGCGTGACCTTGAGTCCCGCATCGCGCAGTTCCTTCGGTTCCACGGCGAAGTCAGTCTTTATTTGGGGTGTCTTTGCACGGGGCGCCACGATATCATGGCGCCCTCAATTTCCCGGTACTTCCATGCGCGCCGCACTCGCTATTTTGTTGCTGATCCCGCTGTCCGCCTGCGAGATCGTCTACAAGCTGCCCACCCGCCAGGGCAACGTCCTCGAACAGAAGGAACTCGACCAGGTCACGGTCGGCATGACGCGCGACCAGGTGCGCTTCCTCCTCGGCACGCCGATCGCCGCCAGCACGCTGACCGACGCGCGCTGGGACTACTTCGGTTACTACAAGCCGCCGCGCGGCAAGGCCATGAGCCGCACGGTCAGCCTGTACTTCAGCGGCGACCAGCTGGTGCGGATGGAAGGCGAAAAGCTGGCGCAGAACATTGAGGCCGAGCCCGACGCGAAGACGCTCAAGGCCGAACAGAAGAAGGACAAGACCGAAGACGAGCGCGCCAAGGAGCGCAAGGACGGCGGCATCATCCAGCCGCCCGACCAGCAGGATCACCCCGCGCCGGAGCAGGAGTAGCTCAGCGCCGCGCGCGCCCCGCCGCGGCGCGGCTTCGCCGCGCCGCCTTCGGGTCCACCGGCAACGGCCGGTAGATCTCGACCCGATCCCCGCCAACCACCGGCTCGTCGAGGCCGCGCGCGCGGCCGAACACGCCGACGCCGTTCACGGCAAGGTCGATCTCGGGACACCGCGCCAGCACGCCGGAGCGCTCGATCGCGTCGCGCAGGGTTGCGCCCTGCTCCACTTCGATTTTGAGCACCAGCGGCTCGGGGCCCCGGGCGTAGGCCACCTCGACCCCAAGGCGCCGCGCCACGCTCAGCTCCAGAGCTCGACCATGAAATCCAGCAGGCCGATGCAGTACACCAGCAGCACGATCAGCGCGATGCGCGCCGGGAAACGCAGCATCCACTTCCACACTTGCAGCGCGCGCGGCGCGCTGGTGCCCCACATCTCGCCGAGCAGCTCGTCCGGCAGGATGCGGCTGACGAACACGCACAGCAGCAGGCCGACCAGCGGCAGCAGCACGCGCCCGGTCAGCCATTGCAGGCTGTCGAAGAAATTGAGGCCGAAGATCTCGACGCTCTGCATGATGTTGAACGACAGCAGCGTGCCGAGCCCGAGGAACCAGATCAGGATGCCGCACGAGATCGCCGCGGAAACACGCGTGACGCGCAGGCGCTCGACCAGGTAGCGCACCGCCGGTTCCATCAGCGCGGCGGCGGCGGCGAGCGTGATCATGAACATGACCAGGTAGATCGCCGTGGCCGCACCCTCGTTCACCCCTTGCGAGAGCGCCAGCGGAAAGACCTGGAACAGCAGCGTGATGCCGGGCGCCGGATCGAGCCCGGCGGCGAAGATCAGCGCGTACAGCGCCCCGCCCGCCATCAGGCTGAACACGGTGTCGAACACCACCACGGCGGCGGCCATGCGCAGCACTGGCGCGTCGGCGGGCAGATAACTGCCGTAGGCCACCATCGCGCCCAGGCCCAGGGCCATGGTGAAGAAGGCCTGATGCAGCGCTTCGATGGCGCCGCGCCAGCCGAAGCGCGACCAGTCGGGCGACAGCATGTGATGCAGCGCGGCCTGCGAGTCGCCGCGCGTGTAGGCATAGATCGCCACCGCAAACGTGAACACGAACGCAGCCGGCACCAGGTAGTTGGCGGCGCGCTCGATGCCCTGGCGCACACCCGCGGCGACTACCAGGCACACCACGACCATGAAGATGGTGTGCCAGGCCAGCGAGCGCTCCGGGTCCTGCGCGAGCGTGAAGAACACGCGCTGCACGCCGGCGGCGTCGAGCTCGCGCAGCCCGCCGCCGGCGGCGCGGAAGGCATAGGCCACGCTCCACCCGGCGATGACGCTGTAGTACGACAGGATCAGCACTGCGGCGAGCAGCGACAGCGTGCCGATCAGCACCCAGCCCCGCTGCACCCTGGCGGTCTCGGTCAGCCGGCCCAGCCCCAGGATGAGGTCCTCGCGCGTCCAGCGGCCGATCATCCACTCGGCCACCAGCAGCGGCCAGGAGACGATGGCCAGGAACAGGAAGTAGGCCAGCAGGAATAGCAGGCCGCCGTTTTCGCCTGCGAGGTAGGGCAGCCGGGCGATGTTGCCAATGCCCATGGCCGCTCCCGCCGCGGCAAACAGGAAGCCGCGGTGGCTCGACCAGTACCCGTAGCTGCTTTCGCGGATAGCCATGAATTGTCGGTCCTGCGGCGGCATCTGAAGCATGGCCTATAATTGCTTGATGAACAAGGAGAAAGAAGACGCGGCATCGCGCCAGATCGCGGTCAACCGTCGCGCGCGCCACGATTACTTCATCGAAGAACGCTACGAGGCCGGGCTGGTGCTGCAGGGCTGGGAGGTGAAGAGCCTGCGCGAGGGGCGCGGCCAGGTGGCCGACGCGTACGTAAAGATCCTGGGCGAGGAGGCCTTCCTGATCGGCGCGCATTTCCTGCCGGCGTCGGGAATCTCAACCCACGTCCATCCGGACCCCACGCGATCGCGCAAGCTGCTGCTGCACGCCGAGGAGTTGCGCAAACTGGTCGGCAAGGTGCAACGTTCCGGCTATACCTTGGTGCCCCTGGACCTGCACTGGACCCGGGGCCGCGCCAAGCTCGACGTGGGGCTGGCCAAGGGCAAGAAACAACACGACAAGCGCGCCAGCATCAAGTCGCGCGAATGGCAAAGGGAGAAGGGCCGGCTGCTGCGACAGCGCGGCTAAACGAGGTTTCTCCGGGGGGTTCGGGGTCAGATGGCGCGACTGGAAAATCTGGCGATCATGTTCGTCGACATGGCGGGCTTTGCCGAGCGCACGGCCCGTCAGTCGCGCAACGAGAACCGGGACATGCTGCGCGACTTCACCGGCTTGCTCGTGCCGTTGATTGCGCGCTTCGGCGGCCGCCACGTGAAGTCCATCGGCGATGCACTGCTGGTCGCCTTCCGCTCGCCGACCGACAGCGTGCGCTGCGGCATGGCCATGCACGACGCGGTGGCCTCGTACAACAATGCGCGCAACTCGCTCGACCCGATCCAGATCCGCGTCGCGCTCAACGTCGGCGAGGTCCGGCTGGAGACGGACGACGTGTTCGGCGAGGCCGTGAACATCGCCGCGCGCGTCGAGGAGCTGACGCCGCCAGGCGAGATCTACCTGACCGGCGTGGTCTACCTGTCCATGAACAAGGCCGAGGTGCCGGCCGAGCACATCGGCGAGCAGCTGCTCAAGGGCGTGCCGGAGGCGATACGGCTGTTCCGCGTGCCGTCGCACAAGCTCACGCGCCTGACGCCGGCCGGCGAGCCGCTCGATTCCACGCCCAATGAGTTGCCGTACGGCGGCATGCACCTGATGCCGCCGGACGCCGACACGCTGATGCGCCTGGCCGATTCGCTGCGCCGCGCCCGTTACGTGGATTGGAACGCCAAGGCGAAGGCGATCCCGTCGCGCGCCATCCTCACCGGCATCTCCGCCATGGGCGTCGCCAGCGCCGCCATCGCCGTGGCCTACGCCATGCTCGCCTTCAAGGAACCGCCGCCGGCACCGCCGCCCCAGATCATCGTGCGGGAAGTGCCTGCCCCGGCGCCGGTCATTCCGGTGCCGGACCCGCGCGCGCGCGAGCTGCTGGCCCAGGCGACCGCGGCGTACTTCGAGCGCAGGCGCGTCGAGGCCGCTGCGCTCTACGCCAAGGTGCTCGACCTCGACCCCAATCTGAAGCACGACTCCGGGCTGGCCGCCAACGTGGTGGGCACGCTCGGCCATGCCGGCGAGCTTCCCGGCCAGCTCATCCTGAAGAACCCGAGCCCCGAATTCGCCTACGAGCTGGGCCGCCGCACCGGCCAGCCGGGCCGCAAAGGCGCGCAGCGCGCCGCCGCGATCCTCACCGAACTCGAGCAGGCCGGCCGCATCGACCAGCGCGGCCTGGCCATGACCGAGCTGACGGAGGCCCCCGCCTGCGAAGAGCGGCTCGCCGCGGTGAAGAAACTGCGCACGCTGCGCGACCCGCGGGCGCTGCCGGCGCTGCGCGAGAGCATCAAGCGCACCTGGTTCAGCGAGGACAAGAACGCCTGCCTGCGCGACGAAGCGCGCCAGGCCATCACCGAGCTCGAAAAGCTCGCGCCGCAGGCGCTGAGCGCGCGCTAGGCCCACCGGCTAAACTAGACGCTGTACCCGGGGGCGATCGGCTTCGACGGCGATCGTGAAGCCCAAGGTGCATGCCGATGTGCGGAAGACATCGTAAAACCATCCGCAAAAAAGCTAGTTGCGAACGACGCAAACTACGCCCTGGCAGCTTAATCCCTGCCAGCGTTCGCCCGGTCAGTGTCCGTGCTGCCGGAATCGAACGTCGACTTCACGGAACCGCGGTGAGGTCCGCTCTTGGCCGATCCGTCAAAACTTAAGGAGATAAGCGATGGCGTTCCGTGCCCGTCCGGCAGCCATCGTCGAAAATCAATGACTGGGCTAAGCATGTAGTTCCGAAGGCAGATCATTGCCGGACGGGGGTTCAATTCCCCCCGCCTCCACCAATCAAGCAGGCCACCCGAATGGGTGGCCTGCCCAGCGTCAGGCCCCGAGGAAATTCGGATGAATGGGCACAGCCCGGCGCAACCCCGCGGGGGGCTCAAGGCGGTCCTCATCGGCGGCAGCATCGCCGCCACTCTCGACATCGTCTATGCCTGCGTGCGCCAGGCCGGTTTCGGCCGCAGCATCGAGTGGACGCTGCAATCGGTGGCGAGCGGCTGGCTCGGCATGGAAGCGTTCACCTCGGGCACGGCGGGCGCCGTGCTGGGCCTGGTCTCGCACTTCTTCATCCTGTGGGTCGCGACGTACCTCTATCTGCTCGCCAGCCGCCGCTTCCCGCTCCTCGCCACGCAAGCGATCGCCTGCGGCGCGCTGTTCGGCGTCGGCGTCTACCTGTTCATGAACTTCGTCGTGCTGAAGGTCTCGGCCTTCCCGTTCAGGCTCACCTACGACTGGCTGCGCCTGCTGGAGGGTTTCACCTCGCACGCGCTGTTCGTCGGCATCCCGATCGCGCTCGCGGTCCACAAATGGGGACCGACGCGATGAATCTCTGGCTGAAAGTCTTCATCGTATGGCTCGCGATCCTCGTGGTCGCGGTGCTCAACGGCAGCTTGCGCGAGTTTGCGCTGACACCCCTGTTCGGGCCGTTCGCCGGGCGCCTGGCCAGCGGGGTGATCCTGTGCGCCGCGATCTTCTTCGCCGGCTGGCTCGCCACGCCGTGGTTCGGCACGCAAAGCTCCGCGCGCTCGTGGGCGATCGGCGGGTCCTGGCTGCTGGCCACGCTCGCGTTCGAGGTCGGCATCGGGCTCGCGCAGGGGCGTGATTTCCGCGAGCTGTTTCAGGCCTACACGTTCGAGGGCGGCAACATCTGGCCGCTGATCCTCGTCGCCGCATTGGTGTCCCCGCCGCTCGCGGCGCGGGTGCGACGCGCGGTGTGAACGACGCCTACTCGCCCCGCGCCTCGTCGAGCAGCTTGTACTTCTTCAGCAGTCCACGGAACTGGTGATAGGTCAGCGACAGCTGGTGTGCCGCGCGGACCTGGTTGTAGCGCGCCTCGGCGAGCGCGGCACGGAGCAGGGTTTTTTCGTGGTCGCCCACCGCCTGCTCGAAATCGAGGGGAAACTGCAGCGCCGCCGGTGCCGCCGGCGCAGGCGCCGGCGCGCGCGC
>JANNKD010000335.1:0-2256 GCA_031396115.1 Gammaproteobacteria bacterium | reverse complement strand
GATGTCCCCGCCGACGTTGTCGAAATACAGGTCGACGCCTTTCGGGCACGCCTCGCGCAGCGCCTTCTTCAGGTCGCCGTGCTTGTAGTCGACGCAGGCATCGAAGCCGAGCGTCTCGACCACGTACTTGCACTTGTCCGGGCCGCCGGCGATGCCGACCACGCGGCCCGCGCTCTTGATCTTGGCAATCTGGCCGACCACCTGGCCCACCGCGCCCGCTGCGCCCGAGACCACGACGGTGTCGCCGGGCTTGAATTGGCCGACCTCGAACAGGCCGAAGTACGCGGTCATGCCCGGCATGCCGAGCGTGCCGAGGTACACCGGCAGCGGCACCAGCTTCGGATCGACCTTGGTCAGCGTCTTGCCCTTGAGCACCGCGTAGTCCTGCACGCCGGTCATGCCGACGACGTGGTCGCCGGCCGCGAACTTGGGATCCTTCGACGCCACGACCTTGCCGACGCCGCCGGCGCGCATCACCTCGCCGATGCCGACCGGCGGAATGTACGACTTGCCGTCGTTCATCCAGCCGCGCATCGCCGGGTCGAGCGACAGGTACAGCACCTTGACCAGCACCTCGCCGTCGGCGGGCTCCGGCACGGGCGCGGCCTTGACGAACTCGAAGTCCTCGCGCGTGACCATGCCGACGGGGCGCTTGGCGAGCTTGAACTGGCGATTGGTGGCAGTCATGACGTCTCCTTGATGAATTCTGCGTAAGTTTGCGGCTGCTCGAGTTCGGGGAAGTGCCCGCACTCCGGCAAGTGGCGGATCTTGGCATGCGGCAGCAGCTCGAGCAGGGATTCTGCGCGCGTGTGTTTGTGACTGCGGTCGGAATCGCCCCACAGAAGATACGCGGGTTGCTTCACGCCGCCCAGCGCAGCGGCGTCGGCGCGCGACAGGCCCTGCACCACGCCGGCCAGGCAAAAGCAGGCGCCGTGCTCGAGGGCCTGCGCCGCGGTCTTGCGGAAGTCGGCGCGCTGCGGCGTGTCGGGCATCGCCATGCCGTACCAGGTGTGCGCCAGCTTGCGCCGCGCGAGGCGGTTCACGAGCTGGCCGATCACCGGCGCCTGGATCGCTTGCGGCACGTTGCGCGCCGTCCAGGCCGGCATCGCCGAGAACCCCGGCGTCTGCGCGAGCAACAGGCGTCGGATGCGAGCCGGCGCCAGCTTCGCGGCCGCGATGGCGTAAAAGCCATTGGCGCAGCTGAACGCGAGCGCGGCCTCGCGGATGTCGAGCGCGTCCATCACGGCCAGGATCGCACCGGCGCCCTGCTCGAGCCCATGGCCGTAACCGGCGCGCGGCGCCGAGAAGCCGAAGCCCGGCAGGTCGAAGCAGACCACGCGCGCGCGCGGCTTCAGCAGCTCGATCAGCTCGGCGTGGTGCTCGATCACGTTCGGGCCGTCGGGCGCCATGACGATGACGGGGCCCTTGTGTACGCCGGGACCCCCGGTGTCGCGCAAGCGGATGCGGCCCGCGCGCGTGTCCACCCAGCGCGTGTCGGCCGGCCAAGCCCGGGCCGCGCCGCCGTTGACGCGGTTGAGAAAACTGTCGATGGCGGTGGCGATCATGGAGGTGTCATTCCGAGCGAAGCGAGGAATCTCGTCGTGTACGAGATCCCTCGTCGCTCCGCTCCTCGGGATGACATCAGGCGCGCTTGCGCGACTCGCCGAACGCTTTCAAGACGTCCTTCGGCACGTAACGGCCGAGCTCCATCTTGCCGATGGCGTTGCGATGCACCTCGTCCGGGCCGTCGGCCAGGCGCAGCGTGCGAGCCTGCGCGTAGGCATACGACAGGCCGAACTGGTCGGTCACGCCGCCGCCGCCGTGCGCCTGGATCGCCCAGTCAATGACCTGGCAGGCCATGTTCGGCGCCGCGACCTTGATCATCGCGATCTCCTTGGCGGCGACCTTGTTGCCGACCTTGTCCATCATGTAGGCGGCCTTCAGCGTCAGCAGCCGCGACTGGTCAATCAGGATGCGCGCCTCGGCGATGCGCTCGAGCGTGACGGTCTGCGCCGCCACCGGTTTGCCGAACGCCACGCGCTCGAGCGTGCGCTTGCACATCTTCTCGAGCGCGCGCTCGGCGAGGCCGATCAGCCGCATGCAGTGGTGGATGCGGCCCGGCCCGAGGCGGCCCTGCGCGATCTCGAAGCCGCGTCCCTCGCCGAGCAGCATGTTCGACGCCGGCACGCGCACGTCCTTGAACTCGACCTCGGCGTGGCCGTGCGGCGCGTCGTCGTAGCCGAACACCGGCAGGTG
>JANNKD010000322.1:0-9746 GCA_031396115.1 Gammaproteobacteria bacterium | reverse complement strand
GTGGACCTGAGTTTCCTGGAGAAAGTGAAGTTCACTCAGGGCACGGTGATGCTTTACCGAGCGAATCGAGACGTACACATTCAGTATCCGCCGGAAGAGCTCACGGTGACGCTGAACCTGATGATCTCGCTACCCGAGGTTCGGGACCGCGATCAGTTCTATTTTGATACGACGCGCCGGACAATCGTTGGCTACGTCGCGGACACCGAAGCCTCCAAGCGCGCTTCCTTGATGAAGCTCGCGGGCTACTTGGGCAACTCAACGACAATGGGCCTGCTGGAAGACCTGGCGCGTCGGCACCCGTGTCGGCGCACTCGCCTCGGGGCGCTTGAGAGCCTGTCTCAGAATCAGCCCGCGCGTAGCGCGGAGCTATGGGAATGGGCGTCCGGAGACCCGGCGCCCCTCGTCGCCAACGCAGCGCGGCGGAAGTTGAAAGCGCTCGAACCGGTAGCCTGAACGCTGCCCGACGATCACGCGGCAGCAGAGAGCCTGCTCGCCTCGCCTGCTCGCCACTTGTCGAACTCTGCAGGCGGAAGTGCGCGCGTGAAGTAGTAGCCCTGCTGCAACGTGCAGCCGAGACTGCGAAGGTAGCGCAGCTGCGCGGCCGTCTCCACACCTTCAGCGACCACTTCCAGATCCAGGCTCCGCGCCAACGCTATGGTGGCAGTAATAATCGCTTGCGCCTCACGCGACGTTTCGATCCGGGCGACGAAAGAGCGGTCAATCTTTATCCGATTCACCGGGAATCGCTGCAAATACACTAGCGACGAATAGCCGGTGCCGAAGTCATCCACGCTCAGTTGATGACCCAAGGCGCGAATTTGCGACAACGTTTCTTGCGCACGATCCATGTGCTGGAGGATCGCGGTTTCAGTAATCTCAAAATCCAGTCCCAAGGCTCCCAAGGAGCGAGTGGCGTGCAGTTCTTCGAGCAGAGGAATTGCCGTTCGGTCTTCGATCTGCCGAGCGGAGAGATTGACGGAAATACGGATGGCGTCGGTGGAGTCGTTGTGCCATTTCTCAGCCTGCGCGCAGGCTTGGACCATGCATTCCTCACCAAGCGAATGGATGAGGCCCGAGGCCTCGGCGTGGGGCATGAATTCTTCGGCAGCGACAATCCCGCGTTGTGGATGCCGCCAACGCAGAAGGGCCTCCGCCCCGACGACGCGACCCGCAACAACGTCAACGACGGGTTGGTAGAAAGGCTCAAACTCACCAGCCTCCAACCCTCGGCGTATATCCGCGACGGTCGCGAGATGCTTTCTCGCATCACCGGTCAAGTTTGGATTCGCAAACTGGGCGTTGTTGCGACCGTGGCGCTTGGCGAGGTACATCGCCGCGTCGGCGGCGCTCACAAGCTGCTCACTTGTCTCACCATCACTGGGATACAACGCGATCCCGACCGACACTGACATTGGAAGCATGTCGGCACCGAACTGGAACGGCTCGGCCATGCCGCGCAGCACGGTCGCAGTAATGCTCCGCAGGTGAGATTGCAATGTGTCGCTATCCCACGTCGGGATGCCTTGCAACAGCACGGTGAACTTGTCGCCGCCGTAGCGACACACGAGGGCGTCTTCCGGTACAAAACGTTTCAGGCGCTCGGCAGCTTCACATAAGTAACGATCGCCAGCGCTGTGGCCCAGGCTGTCATTGACCGCGCGAAAATTGTCTAAATCGAGATAAATCAGTGCGAGTTGGGTCTTGTTCTGGCGGCAAAGTTCCAAACCTTCGCGCAGCGACTCTTCAAGCCGGGCGCGATTCCCAACGCCACTCAGTGAATCCGTGTACGCCATTCGTCTCAAGTGCTCGGCTTGATCGCGGAACTGCCGGAGCGCGATGGCGATATCGCCAAACTCGTCCTGGCTAACTGGCGGCAAGTCGAGGCTTGTCTCTCCGGCGTTCACCATGCGTATCGCTGCTACCGTGCTGCGCAGTGGCCGAAGAATCGACCGCAGGACCACCAGCGTGAGGAAAAGCCCTATCGCACCAGAGACTGCAAGGATGCTGATTGACTGACGCACCGCATGTGCCGCGCGCTCACTCTGCTGAGTTTGTACAGCGTCGGCACTCGCCTGCTCACGCGCGAGCGATTCCTTCAGGGCACCTTGCACGGAGTTGATCCGCTGCCGAATCTTGACGTAGAGCGCGTCGGCTTCGATCTGATTCCCGCTGGCGAGAGTTCGAACCGCGTTCAAAGTCTCTTCCGGGAGCGCGTCTAGTGCCACACGAATTGTTTGCACGCCCGCAGGATCGAATGCTTCCATCGCGATCAGTTGCGTCGCCAAATCCCGCTGGACGCGACCGAACCCTTCTTCCGCCTGGACACGCCAAACATCGTTCTTGACGAGAATGGCGCTGTTAACCTGACCCTGCCAGTAACGGTAGTCGTTGACCGCGTGGTGTACGGTTTGAATGATCTGGACGCGCTGGTACTGAGCCTGCTGTTCGACCTCTTGTGGTCCCCGCTCTCGAATGATGTCGCCAAGCAGCAGATTGGCGCCGCCCATGACTACGAGCAATGCCACACAGAGCCCGAACAGCCGCGCGCGCACACTCAAAAAAGGATTCATCCCGCTCCCAAACCCCCACATTCCTGAAAGGCCCGCCCGTCAAAATCGCGCCTGGCGAGGCGTAGTTGGCCTCGCGCGCGCGAGTGCTAAGCTGCGCGGACCGCTGAATCATACAGTGGCGCCGGGCCCGTAGAACGAGTTGGAAAATGCGCAAAGCAGCCCTTCTCACGTGCGTTGCAACAATCGCGCTCCTGGTGGGCGCTTGCGGCTCGCAAAGCGGCGAATCGGACGCTGAATACGCGGCGCGCATGGCCAAGCAGCACGCCAAGGATCAGCCGACGCCCTCGCCGGCGACGCAGGGTGACGTCGCCTCGCCCATCAAGTCGCAGTCCGTGCAGTACGCCACTGTGAACGGCAAGCCCGTCAACGGTTATCTCGCTTACCCGGCCGCGGCCGAAGGCGGACTGCCCGCCGTGCTCGTGTTCCACGAGTGGTGGGGGCTCAACGACAACATCAAGAAGATGGCCGACCAGCTCGCCGGCCAGGGTTACGTCGCGCTGGCGGCGGATCTGTACGGTGGGCGCATCGCGTCACAACCGGAGGCTGCGCGCTCCCTCATGGAAGAGGCGCTGAAAGATCGCGACGCGATGGGCCAGAACCTGCGCCAGGCGCACGCCTACCTGAAGGATCACATCAAGGCGACGCGCGTGGGCACGATCGGCTGGTGCTTCGGCGGCGCCATCTCGCTGCGCGCGGCCCTGCTGGTGCCCGACCAGATCGATGCGACGGTCATCTACTACGGTCACGTCGGCAGCGACCCGGAAGAGCTCAAGGCGCTCAAGGCGCCGGTGCTCGGGCTGTTCGGCGGGGCGGACGACGGCATCCCGGTCGAGTCGGTGCGCTCCTTCGAGAACACGCTCAAGGGCTTGGGCAAGTCGGCGCAGATCCATGTCTACGACGGCGCTGGGCATGCGTTCGCCAATCCGTCGGGCACCAGTTACAAGGCCGACGCGGCGGAAGATGCCTGGCAGAAGGCGCTGGCGTTTTTGGCGGAGCACCTTAAGGGCGGCTGAAGTCGCGCCTAGGAGGCGCTCCTACAGCGCTCCTACAAAAGGGCTTCTAACCGGCGGCTACGTCCTCGGCCAGCCATCCCTTCTGGCCTTGCACGGCGCTGAACTCGACCTGCTGGCCTTCCTGAAGCGTCTTGAATCCATCCCCCCGGATGGAGCGGTAATGCACGAAGACGTCTTCCCCCTGCGGCCGCTGGATGAATCCAAACCCCTTGGCATTGTCGAACCACTTGACCGTGCCCGTCTCCCGATTTGCCATGAAGCGTCCCCTTCCTTTTTTGTGTGCCCCGGATGAATGTACCGGGATTCGGCAGGGCAATACACCGTGCGCTGCAGTACAGTGCGCCGCGACACACCCCCTTATGATCGATATCCCTCCTGGTCTGAGACTCTCCATGAAGCGTGCCCTTGCCCTGTTGCCTGTCCTGGCCGTCGTCGCCTGCGCGACCTCGCCCACCGGTCGGAGCCAGCTGATGCTGGTCTCCCCCGACCAGATGAACGAGTTGGGCGCCGCCGCGTTCGCCGACCTGAAGCAGAAGAAACCGGAAACCAACGACTCGAGGGCGATTGCGTACGTCAACTGCGTGGCGCGCAACGTCACCTCGGTGATGCCGGGCGGAGCCAACTGGGAAGTGCGCGTGTTCGAGGACAAGTCGGTCAACGCCTTCGCGCTGCCCGGCGGCAAGATCGGTATCTTCACCGGGCTGCTGAAAGTCGCGCAGAACCAGGATCAGCTCGCCGCCGTGATCGGGCACGAGGTGGCACACGTCATCGCAGGGCATTCGGCGGAACGCGTGTCCGAATCCATGGCCGCCCAGCTCGGCGGCCAGGTCGCGGGCGCCGCGACCGGGGTCGACCCCCAGATTCTCGGCCTCGCCGCCAACGTGTTCTTCCTGATGCCGCACTCACGCACGCAGGAAGCCGAGGCCGACATCATGGGGATGGACTACATGGCCAAGGCCGGGTTCGATCCGCGCCAGGCGATCGCGCTGTGGCAAAACATGAGCAGGGCCGGCGGTGACAAGCCGCCCGAGATGTTGTCCACGCATCCGTCGGATCAGACTCGCATCCAGGGCCTGACCCAGCGGCTGAACACCGCCGGGCCGCTTTACAACCAGGCGCTGGCATCGGGCAGGAAGCCGGCTTGTTGAGTGTCATTCCCGCGAAAGCGGGAATCCAGACTGGATGCCCGCTTCCGCGGGCATGACGAATCAGGGATGCCCGCTTCAGGGCATGACGGATGATGGATGCCCGCTTCCGCGGGCATGACGGCTCAGGCGGGACTCTGCGCCGGCCGCTTCTTGCTGACCGTGCCTTCGCGCAAGGCCGGCGCATCGCCGTTGACCGACGGATCCTGCACGAAGTGGCACGCGGCGAAGCTGCCCTCGCCCACCTTGCGCAGGTGCGGCTCTTCCCGCGCGCACAGATCATCGGCGATCGGGCAGCGCGTGCGGAACACGCAGCCGCTCGGCGGGTGAAGCGCGCTCGGCACGTCTCCCTCCAGCGGCATCGGATCGCGCCCGGGCTCGGCGCCCGGCACTGACGCCAGCAGCGCACGCGTGTAAGGGTGGCGCGGGCGCGCGAACAGCTCGGCGGCGGTGGCCTGCTCCATCACGCGACCCAGGTACATCACCAGCACGCGCCGGCATAGCCGCTGCACCACCGCGAGGTCGTGCGAGATGAAGACCAGCGCGAGGTCCTGCTCGCGCTGCAGCTCGGCCAGCAGCTCCAGCACCTGGGCCTGCACCGCGGTGTCGAGTGCGGACACCGGCTCGTCGCAGATCAGCACGCGCGGCTTCACTGACAGCGCCCGCGCGATGCCCGCGCGCTGACACTGGCCGCCGGACAGCTCGTGCGGAAAGCGGTCGCCGAGCTCGCCCATGCCGACGCGCTCCAGCAACTGCGTCACGCGCGCCGTGCGCGCGCTCGCGTCGAGCTCCGGGCACAGCGCGGTAAGCGGCTCCTCCACGCTCTCGGCGATCGTCATGCGCGGGTCGAGGCTGGCGACCGGGTCCTGGAACACCATCTGGATGTCGCGGCGGTGCGCGCGCCAGGAGTTTTCCTCGAGCCGCGCCAGGTCGTGGCCGTCGAGCACGATGCCGCCGGCCACCGTCCTCTGCAGGCCGAGCAGCGCGCGCGCCAGCGTGGACTTGCCGCAGCCCGACTCGCCGACGATGCCGAGGGCCTCGCCGGGATACAGGTCGAAATGCAGGTCGTCCACCGCGCGCAGCAGGGCCGCATGCGACCAGGGCCAGGCCCCGGCCAGCGTGTGGTCAATGGTGAGGCGGCGGACCGAGAGGATGGGGCGGTTGGACATGCTAATAGTGTGTCATCCCGAGGAGCGAAGCGACGAGGGATCTTCTGGCACGAGATCCCTCGCTTCGCTCGGGATGACATCTTCGCGCTGCTGCAGGCGCCAGGCGCGCGCGTACGGTCCGCCCGCGGCGAGCAGTTGGTCGTGCGTGCCGCGCTCGGCCACGCGGCCGTGGTCGAGGAATACGATCTGGTCGGCGTCGGTGATGGTCGAGAGCCGGTGCGCGATCACCAGCGTGGTGCGGTCGGCCGCCACCTCGCGGATGGCGGCGAGGATGGCCTGCTCGGCATGCGAGTCGAGCGACGAGGTGGCCTCGTCGAAGATCATGATCTGCGGGTCCTTCAGCAGCGCGCGCGCGATCGCCACGCGTTGCTTCTCGCCGCCGGACAGCTTGAGCCCGCGCTCGCCGACCTTGGTGGCGTAACCCTCGGGCAACTGCTGGATGAAGCCGTCGAGGTGCGCCAGGCGCGCGACGCGCTCGATGTCGTCGCGCGAAGCGCCGGGCTTGCCGTAGGCGATGTTGTACTCCAGCGTGTCGTTGAACAGCACCGTGTCCTGCGGCACCACGCCGATCTGCGCGCGCAGCGAGTCCTGCGTCAGCGCGCGCACGTCGGTGCCGTCCACCGTCAGCCGGCCGGCGCTCACGTCGTAGAAGCGGAACAGCAGGCGCGCCAGCGTGGACTTGCCCGACCCGCTGGGCCCGACCACGGCCACCTTGCGTCCCGGCGGAATCTCGAAGCTGACGTCGTTGAGGATCACGCGCGCCGTGGTGTAGCCGAAGCTGACGTTTTCGAAGCGCACCGCCGGGCGTGTGGCGGTAAAAGCTCGCGCGTCCGGCGCGTCAGTTACGCGCGCCTTCTGCTGCAGCAGGCTGAACATGCGCTGCATGTCGGTCAGCGCGCGGCGGATTTCGCGGTAGACGAAGCCCAGCACGTTGAGCGGGATGAACAACTGGATCATGTAGGCATTGATGGCGACGAAGTCGCCCAACGTCATGGCGCCCGCGGCGACCCCCTGCGCGGCGAGGATCATCATCCAGGTCAGGCCGCCGGCGATGATCAGCGACTGGCCGAGGTTCAGCAGCGACAGCGTGACGCGGCTCTGCGTCTGCGCGCGCTCCCAGTCGGCGAGGAAGCGGTCGTACTCGGCGGCTTCATGCTTTTCGTTGCCGAACAGCTTGACCGTCTCGTAGTTCAGCAGCGAGTCCACCGCGCGGGTGTTGGCGCGCGAGTCGAGCTGGTTGGCCTCGCGCACGTACTGCGTGCGCCACTCCGTCATTACCACCGAGAACGCCACGTACAGCCCCACCGACACCAGCGCCAGCCACGCGAAGGCCGGCGCGAAGGTGACGTACAGGATCGCGACCACCAGCCCGAGCTCGAACAGCGTCGGCAGGATGTTGAACAGCATGAAGCGCAGCAGAAAACTGATGCCGGAGGTGCCGCGCTCGATGTCGCGCGACAGCCCGCCGGTGCGCCGCGACAGATGGAAGTCGAGGTCGAGCGCGTGCAGGTGGCGGAACACGTTCAGCGCCGCGCGGCGAATGGCGCGCTCGGCCACGCGCCCGAACACCACGTCGCGCAGCTCGCCGAGCAGCACGTTGGCAAAGCGCAGCGCGCCGTAGGCCGCCAGCAGCGCCAGCGGCACGATGATGAGTTCGTCATTCCCGCGAACGCGGGAATCCAGTGCGTCGACAATCTGCTTGAGGATCAGCGGCAGCACCACCCCCGCCACCTTGGCCAGCGCCAGGCACGCCATCGCCACGCCGACGCGGACGGGGAAATCCTTCAGGTAAGGCCACAGCGTGGCCAGCGCGCGCCACTCGGGCTGCGGCGCTACCTCACCCGACTCAGGAAGCTTGGAAGGACGTCGTGCCACTGGTGTCATCCCGAGCGAAGCGAGGGATCTCCTTGTGCCAGCAACCCGAGCTTGCGTGCGAGTGCCCGCGTGGTCGGCGCCTGGATCAGTATCGTCATCAGGATCGCAACGAAGGTCACCGCCGCGATGACGTCCGCGCCAGGCACGCCACGGCCCAGCAGCAACCCCGCCAGCGCCGCCGGAATCACGCCCGTCTCGCGCGTCCAGCACATGAACACCAGCTCCTGCCACGACCAGCGCGCGCGCCGGTCGGGCGCCGCGCACAGGAACACCGCCAGTGGCCGCGCCACGAACATGAATACCAGTACCAACATGATCGCCGGCAGCGCCACGCGGCCCATCAGCGCGAAATCCACCTGCGCGCCGAGCAGCATGAAGATCAACAGGCGCAGGATCAGCGCGCAGGTGTTCTTGAACTCCTCGAGGTGGTGGGCGGCGCGCCCGGAAAACTTCATCCCGAGCGACGCGCGGTTGCCGAAGGTCAGGCCGAACACGAACACCGCCATGAAGCCGCTGCCGTGCAGCGCGGTCGCCGCCGCGTAGCTGCCAATCACGCCGACGACTGCGGTGACCGGCGCGAAGTCGGCGAGGATGCCACGCCGCTCGTGCGCGACCAGGTCGGCGATCAGGTAGCCGAGGCAGCCGCCGACGACGATGCCCACGCCGGCCTCGCGCGCAAAAGCCAGCGCCACACCGCCCGCGGTCGGCGTGTTGCTGCCCATCACGAAGGCGAGCATGGTGAAGGTCAGGATCGCGCCGGTGGCATCGTTGAAGGCCGACTCGCTGATCACGGTCTGCGCGACGCGCTCACGGATCTTGACCTGGCTGAAGATCGGCACCAGCGTCGCCGGGTCGGTGGGCGCCAGCACCGCGCCGAGCAGCAGCGCGCCAAGCAGCGGCAGGCCGAGCAGCTCCATCGCCGCGCCCGCGGTCACCGCCGCGGTGATCAGCACGCCGAGCGTCGAGATGACGACGATGGTGATCCACACCTGCTTCAGCACGGCGAAGCGCAGCTCGGTGCCGCCCACGAACAGCAGCCAGTTCGCGCCGAGCAACAGCACGAACTGGTTGAACGAGGAGCTGGCCGAGACGTTGATCAGCGATGCGCCGGCAGGTCCGAGCGCAATGCCGGCCAGCAGGAACAGCGCGACATCCGGCACGCCGAGCGCGCGCGCGGCGGCCGCGACGAAAACGCCAGCCGCGAGCACGACCGCCAGCACCAGGAACGCGTTCTGCGCAGCGGCAACACCGTCCACTAGGGACTCCTCAGAACAAAAAGGGGACGCACACCTTTTTTAATTGTGTGCGTCCCCTTTTTCAATGGGCTACACAATCGGCGCCTCGCCGCTCGGTCCGCGTTCCATCGCCGCGGTGTGCTGGCGCATGTGCCCGAGCGCCTTGCCCACGGCTTCCGGATTCTCCACGCGCGCGATGTGGAACAGCGCATCGCCCTCGTGCACCAGCGGCAGGTTGAGCCGGCCGATGATGACGCCGGTTGCCGGGCTTTCGACCGGCTCTTCGTTCTCCGACAGCGGATCGCCGACGATGCCCAGGCGCTGGCCTTCGTTCACCACGTCGCCGAGCGCGACCTGCGAGCGCAGCACGCCGCTCGCCGGCGAGCGCGCCCAGGTGCTCGACTTGGCGACCACCGGCTCGTCCATCGGTTTGCGCGTGCCCTTGGGCCGCTCGAGCATGCCGACTTCGTAGAGCACGTTCAGCACGCCCTGCACGCCGATGCGGATGCAGACCTCGTCGAAACGCAGCGCCTCGGCCGATTCGTACAGCACCACCGGGATGCCTTTCTTGGTGGTGTACTCCCTCAGCGTGCCTTCGGTCGGCTCCGAGTTCAGCAGCAGCGGTATGCCGAAGGCGCGGCACAGCCGCACCGTGTCGGGGTTCGACAGGTCGCCGCGGATCTGCGGCAGGTTGGGCCGGTGGATGGCGCCGGTGTGCAGGTCAATGCCGAAGTCG
>JANNKD010000319.1:0-11237 GCA_031396115.1 Gammaproteobacteria bacterium | reverse complement strand
GGTGCAGCATATGGGTCATGATGGGTCACGACGTTCAAAGGAGTTCCGGTGGATCGAATTGCGCGGGAGTGTCAGTACGCCATGGACCACGCCACGGACCATCGGACGTGGCACTCCGCCGCGGAAGAGCTCGATCGCCGTGAAGGCCTCGATGAGTGGAAGCAGGACGAGACCTCGGACCTCTACGACTGGCGCCTGATCCGCTCGCGACTGCGCCAGCTGCGCCAGTTCCGCGCCGACAAGGACGTCAAACGCCTCGTCCACCACCTGCGCCAGGGCCTGCACTGGAACCTCGGCAACACGGGCAACCCCGCGCTCTACGGTTTCACGCGCGTCGGCACCAAGGCCCTGATCCACGAATACGTCGCCGAGGTCGTCGCCGCGCTCAACGAGCTGTGCGACGCCGAGGTTGCGGCCTTCGCGAGCGCCGACAAGCTCAAGTTCTTCCACGAAGTCGCGCTGTCGTACGGCCGCTCGGCATTGATGCTGTCCGGCGGCGCCACCCTCGGCCTGTTCCACGTCGGCGTGGTGAAAGCGCTGTTCCGCGAGGACCTCGTGCCGCAGGTGGTCTCGGGTTCGAGCGCCGGCTCGGTGGTTGCCGCGACCATGGGCACGCGCTCTCCGGAAGAGATGCACGGCCTGCTCGAGACCGAGAACGCCTACTACAATTTCTGGCGCGTGCTGCCGCCGCGGCAGATGTGGCAGCGCGGCTCGGTCATGGACCAGGCCCAGCTGCGCAGGGCCATCGCACGCAACGTGCGCGACCTGACTTTCGAAGAGGCCTACAAGCTTTCGGGCGTCATCGTGAACATCACGGTGTCGCCGGCCGGCAGCAACCAGCCGCCGCGCCTGCTGAACTACCTGACGTTCCCGTACTTGTACCTGCGCGAGGCGGCGCTGGCCTCGTGCGCGGTGCCGCTGCTGTTCCCGCCGGTCATGCTGATGACCAAGGACGAGAACGAGGAGCGCGTGCCGTTCATGCCGCTGCTGAAGTGGAACGACGGTTCGCTGAAGAGCGACTTGCCGGTGATGCGCATGCGCCGCCTGCACAACGTCAACCATTTCATCGTCAGCCAGACCAATCCGCACGTCATCCCGTTCATGACCAAGAAGGGCGAGAGCGAGGGCGGCGTGCTGCATTCAGCCCGCCAGTTCGCGTTCTCGACCGGGCGCAACCTCGCCAAGGGCGTCATCGACCTGGCCAAGGGCGTCATGCCGTACGGCGGCGCGCACCGCCAGCTCGACGTTGCCTCGTCGATCCTGGCGCAGGAGTACCGCGGCAACGTCACGATCTTCCCGCAGCGCAGCCTCTGGCGGTTCGCGCGCGTGGCCACCAACCCGAACCTGCAGGACGTCGAGCGCTTCATCCTGGAAGGCGAACGTGCCACCTGGGCGCGCATGTCGATGGTGCGCAACCAGGTGCTGATCGGCCAGACGCTGGACCGCTGCGTCGAGCGCCTGGAGCGCCTGCACCTGCCGGCCGAGCGCCGTGCGCTGCCGGGCAAGCCGGGCCTGCGCATCGTCCGCAGCCACTAGAGCGACGCGGGTCATTGTCGGGGCGCGCCCAGGCGCGCTAGATTCCCCGGGCCCATGTCCACGTTGATAGAAAGCCCGGCCTGGCAGGCGCTCGCGCGCCACGCCGCCAGCCACAAGAACGTCACGCTGCTCGACCTGTTCGGCAAGGATCCGCTGCGGGCCGAGCGCCTGTCGTGCGACGCGGTGGGCATCTACCTCGATTACTCGAAGCAGCGCGTCAGCCGCGAGACGCTCCAGCTGCTGGCGCGGCTGGCGGAAGCGCGCGGGCTGCCGCGCGCCATCGAGCGCATGTTCGGCGGCGAGAAGGTCAACGTGACCGAGCACCGCGCGGCGCTGCACGTCGCGCTGCGCAACGTGTCGGGGCGCGCGGTCATGAGCGGCGGCCGCGACGTCATGGGCGAAGTGGTGGCGGTGCTCGACCACATGACGCGCTTCACCGACGACGTGCGCGAAGGCCGCTGGCTCGGCTGGACCGGCGAGCGCATCACCGACGTCGTCAACATCGGCATCGGCGGCTCCGACCTCGGCCCGCGTTTCGTCTGCGACGCGCTGGCGCCGTACGCCGGCAGCCTGCGTACCCATTTCATCTCGAACGTGGACGGCGGGCCGATCGCGGCGCTGCTCAAGCGCCTCAAGCCGGCGCAGACGCTGTTTATCGTGACCTCGAAGACCTTCACGACGCAGGAGACCACGCTGAATGCGCGCGCCGCGCACCGCTGGCTCAGCGCCGCGGGCGGGGTCGAAGCGGTGGGACGGCATTTCGTCGCGGTGACGGCCAACGCGGGCGAGGCGGCGTCGTTCGGCGTCGCCCCCGAGCTCACCTTCGATTTCTGGGACTGGGTCGGCGGGCGGTACTCGCTGTGGTCCGCCGTCGGGCTGCCGATCATGTTCGCGGTGGGCGCGACGCGCTTCCGCGAGCTGCTGTCCGGCGCGCACGCCATGGACGAGCACTTCCGCCTGGCCGAACTGTCGCGCAGCCTGCCGGCGCTGCTCGGGATGATCGGTGTGTGGAACACGAGCTTCCTCGGCCATACCAGCCAGGTGATGGCGCCGTACTTCCAGCGGCTGCGGGAGTTCACGCCGTGGTTGCAGCAACTCGAGATGGAATCGAACGGCAAGGGCGTGGACCTGGACGGCAAGCCGGTGGCTTACGCGACGACGCCGGTGCTGTGGGGCGACGTCGGCACCAACACGCAGCACGCCTATTTCCAGATGCTGCATCAGGGCCCGGCGGTGCATCCGGTGGATTTCATCCTGGTGCTCGAGCCCGGCCACGACTTGCACGAGCAGCACGCGGTGCTGCTGGCCAACGGCCTGGCGCAGGGCTCGGCGCTGCTGCGCGGCAAGAGCGTCGATCGCGTGCGCGAGGAGCTGGCGGGACTGCCGGAAGCCGAGCGTGAAGCTGCGGCGCCGCACCGCGTCTATCCCGGCAACCGGCCGAGCAACACGCTGCTGCTGCAGCGGCTCGACCCGTACCACCTGGGTGCGTTGCTGGCGCTATACGAGCACCGCGCCTACGTGCAGGGCGTGCTGTGGAACGTCAATTCGTTCGACCAGTTCGGCGTGCAGCTCGGCAAGCAGGCCGCCGAGCGTGTGCAACTGGCGATGGACAAGGGCGACTTCGGGCCGGGCGAGAAGCGCCTCGACGCCTCGACGCGTCGACTGATCGCGCGCATTCGCGGCAAGAAGTAGGCGGCGTCGC
This sequence comes from Gammaproteobacteria bacterium, assembly GCA_031396115.1. Lineage (GTDB taxonomy): Bacteria > Pseudomonadota > Gammaproteobacteria > Nevskiales > Nevskiaceae > JACPFV01. The sequence goes on along the minus strand of JANNKD010000319.1, from coordinate 7,999 downwards.
CCAGCGCTTCCTCGCGGCTCAACGGTGCTGCTGCATCGCCCACTCGACGTGCTCGCGCACCATCGCGTCCGGATGCTGTGTCCGAAGTCTCAGGGCGGTGAGAACTTCGGGAGTCGTCGGCGCGTTGCCGAGCGCGACGGCGACGTTGCGCAGCCAGCCGACGTAGCCCGCGCGGCGCAAGGCCATGCCTTCGGTCACCTGCACCCAGTCGCCTTCGCTCCAGCCGAACAGTTCCACCAGCGACGGCCGGTCCAGGCCGCTGCGCACCGCGAAGTCCTTCTCGCTGCTGAGCCTGGCGTAGCGGTTCCACGGGCAGGCCAGCTGGCAGTCGTCGCAGCCGAAGATGCGGTTGCCGATGGCCTTGCGGAACTCGACCGGGATCGGGCCACGGTTCTCGATGGTGAGATAGGAGATGCAGCGGCGCGCATCGAGGCGGTACGGCGCGACGATGGCCTGCGTCGGGCAGACGTCGATGCAGGCGCGGCAGCTGCCGCAGTGGTTGCGCGGCGCCGCCGTTTCCGGCTCGAGCGGCAGGTCGCAGTAGATTTCGCCGAGCAGGGAGAACGAGCCGGCGCTGCGGCTCATGACCAGCGTGTTCTTGCCGATCCAGCCGAGCCGCGCGTTGCGCGCCAGCGCTTTCTCCAGCACCGGCGCGCTGTCGGTGAGCACGCGGTAGCCGAAGCGGCCCAACTCGGCGCACATGCGCTCGGCCAGCTGTTTCAGGCGCGGGCGCAGCAGCCGGTGGTAATCGCGCCCGAGCGCGTAACGCGCGATGTAGCCGGACGCGCCGTCTGCCAGCACTGACTGCGCCTCGGCCGCGGGCGGCGTGCAGTCCATGCGCGCGGAAATCACGCTGACGGTGCCGGGCCGCAGGCGGTGCGGTGCGGCGCGCTTCTCGACCGAGCGCGCCATGTAGGCCATGGCGCCGTGGAACCCGTCGCGCAGCCAGCCGGCGAGATGGGCCGCGTCGGCGTCGAGCTCGATGCGCGAAATCCCGACGTCGGCGAAGCCCGCGTCGCGGCCCCACGCGCGCAGGCGCTCGCCGAGCGCGGCAGCGGAAAGGACGGTGGAGCGGGGCACTTATACTGTCCTGATGAGCGAGATTGCGTCGCGATTCTACTCGTCGGCCCAGGTGCGGGAGCTGGATCGGCGCGCGATTGCGGGCGGCATCGCCGGTTACGCGCTGATGCAGCGAGCGGCGGCCGCCGCCTGGCGCGAGCTGCTGCGACGCTGGCCGAAAGCGCAGCGCCTCGCGTTCCTCTGCGGCCCCGGCAACAACGGCGGTGATGGCTACGAGCTCGCGCGCCTGGCGCGCGCGGCCGGGCTCGAGGTCGAGGCGTTCCAGGTGGGCGCGCCAGCGCGCTCGGGCGATGCCGCAACGGCGCGCAAGGCATGGCTCGATGGCGGCGGACGCGCGCCGGACTATCGCGGCCAGCCGGTGGCGGCCGACGTGGTTGTGGATGCGGTGTTCGGGATCGGCCTGGCGCGCGCCCCGGAAGGCGCCGCGCAAGCCGCGATCCAGGCCATCAACGCCGCGCGCGGCACTGGCGCGGGTGTGCTGGCGCTGGACGTGCCGAGCGGACTCGATGCCGATCGCGGCGCTACGCCGGGCGATGCCGTGCGCGCCGACCTCACGGTCACGTTCATCGGCGCCAAGCCCGGACTGCACACTGGCGTGGGCCCCGACCATGCCGGGCAGGTCGTGTGCGACGACCTGCAGGTGCCGCCGGAGGTTTATGACGGCGTCGACGCGCTGGCCGAAGGCCTGCGACCGGCGGCGCTGGCCGGCGCGCTGCCGCGCCGGTCGCGCACCGCGCACAAAGGCGACATGGGCCACGTGCTGCTCATCGGCGGCGACTTCGGCATGGCGGGCGCAATCCTGCTCGCCGCACGCGCAGCGCTGCGAGCCGGCGCGGGCTGGGTCAGCGTCGCCACGCGCGAGGCGCACGCCGCGGCGCTGACTGCGGCGCAGCCGGAGCTGATGTGCCATGGCGTCGAGGAGCCGCGCGCGTTGCGCGCGCTGTTCGAGCGCGCCAGCGTGGTTGCGCTCGGTCCGGGCCTCGGCCGCAGCGAGTGGAGCCGTGGCCTCTGGAGCCAGGCGATGAGCGCGCCGCAACCGGCCGTGCTCGATGCCGACGCGCTCAACTGGCTCGCGGAGAATCCGTCGCGACGGGAGGACTGGGTGCTGACGCCGCATCCCGGCGAAGCCGCGCGGCTGCTCGGGCGCAGCACCGGACAAGTGCAGGGCGACCGCGCCGCCAGCGCGCGCGAGCTGCGCCAGCGTTACGGCGGCATCGCTGTCCTCAAGGGCGCCGGCACGCTCGTGCAAGGGCAGGCGCTCGCGCTGTGTCCCTATGGCAACCCTGGCATGGCCGTCGGCGGCATGGGCGACATCCTGTGCGGCCTCATCGCGGGCCTGCTCGCGCAGGGCCTCGACCCGGAAAGCGCTGCGCGCGCGGGCGTGCTGGCGCATGCGCTGGCCGGCGACCGCGCCGCGATGCGCGGCGAGCGCGGCTTGATCCCAGGCGACCTGCTCGACGAACTGCGGCCCCTGCTCAATCCATTGCATGCATCGGCGGGAGCACCATGACCCTGGCGCTGCGCTCGGCCGAGGAGGCGACCGCGCTCGGCGCCGCGATCGCGTCGGCGCTGGCCGGCCGGGCGGGAGCGGTCATTTATCTCAACGGTCCGCTGGGAGCGGGAAAAACCACGGTTGCGCGAGGCCTGCTGCGGGCCTTGGGCGTCAGCGGCACCATCCGCAGCCCGACCTACACCTTGCTCGAGCCTTACGAATGGGAGGGACGCACGCTCGTGCACCTGGACCTGTACCGCCTGCGGGACGCGGGCGAGCTCGAGCCGCTCGGCCTGCGTGACTACCCGCCGGAGCGGTGCTGGTGGCTGATCGAGTGGCCGGAGCGGGCGGCGTCGCGGCTGCCGGCACCGGATCTCGCGGTCGGCCTGGCCCACGACGGCGCCGGGCGCCGCGCCGAGCTCAGCGGGCCGCAAGCCGCTGCCGTTACGGCCCGGCTGGGTTCATCCCGCGTTAAGGTTTAACAGTAACAATATAATCCCCAGCTTTGTTTTCATTGGCAAAGTTGCTTGGTTAAGGTAGCGGGAGTATGGTAGAAGCCGGTTGGGGGTACGGAGACCGCGTGCGCGTATTGCTGGCGTGTCTGATGACGGGGATGGCGCTCGGCGCGAATGCGGCCGAACTGCGCGATGTGCGGCTGTGGTCCAGCCCCGACAGCACGCGCGTGGTGTTCGACCTCGACGCCACCGCCGCCCACACCATCTTCACGCTCGAGAATCCGAGTCGCATCGTGGTGGACCTGAGCGACACGCACCGGGCAGCGGCCCTGGCGTCGCAGCTCGAGGGCAAGGGCCAGGTGCAGCGCGTGCGCTCAGGACCGCAGGAAAGCGGAGCGCTGCGCATCGTGCTCGACCTCGCCGCCGCCGCCAAGCCGAAGAGCTTCGCGCTGCAACCGAACGACAGCTACGGCTTTCGCGTGGTGGTGGACCTCGCAACCGCCGCGCCGGCGACAGCCGTTCCGGCGCCGCCGCGTCCGGCGATGGCCGAGAAGCCGATCGTCATCGCCATCGACGCCGGGCATGGTGGCGAGGACCCGGGTGCGCGCAGCCGGCGCGGCCTGCTCGAGAAGGACGTGTCGCTGGCCCTGGCGCGACGCCTGGCAGCGCTGGTCAACCAGCAGCAGGGCCTGCATGCGGTGCTGGTGCGTGACGGCGACTACTACGTCGGGCTGCGCGAGCGCATCGACAAGGCGCGCGACGCGCAAGCCGACCTGTTCATCTCGATCCACGCCAATTCGTACCGCGACCCGAGCGTGCGCGGCACGGCGGTGTACGTGCTGTCGCCCAAGGGCGCGAGCTCGGAGCACGCGGTGATGCTGGCTAACCGCGAGAACATGTCCGACCTGGTCGGCGGCGTCGATACCGATAGCCGCGATGACCAGACGCTGGCCGTGCTGGCCGACATCTTCCAGACCTCGGCCCTGGAGGCCAGCCACGACGCCGGCGGCCGGCTACTCGAGGCGATGTCGCGCGTCAACGTGTTGCAGCGGACGCGCGTGCAGCAAGCTTCGTTCGTGGTGCTGAAATCGGCGAGTTTCCCGTCGGTGCTGGTCGAGACCGCATTCCTGACCAACGAGCGCGAGGAACGGCAGCTACGCGACCCGTCCTACCAGGACCGGCTGGCGCGCTCGATGCTCGAGGGCATCAAGGGCTATTTCAAGAGCTACCGGCCGCTGCATCAGGTGGCCGAGGCCGAGCGCCCCGCCGGCGGCCTCCAGCCGGTGTCGCTGAGCGGACAAGCCGCGCGGTAGTGGGAGCGGCCCATGGCCGCGATTCTTTCGGGGCCGTAATCTAGCGCCCCATGCCCATCCAGGTCCTGCCCGAGCAACTGATCAACCAGATTGCCGCGGGCGAAGTCGTCGAGCGCCCTGCAGCCGTCGTCAAGGAGCTGGTCGAGAACAGCCTCGACGCCGGCGCGCGCCGCATCGAGGTCGAGGCCGAGCAGGGCGGGCTGGCCCGCATCCAGGTGCGTGACGACGGCCGCGGCATCGCGCGCGGCGAGCTGGCGCTCGCGCTGACCCGTCACGCCACCAGCAAGATCGCGTCCCTCGCTGACCTCGAGCGCGTGCAGTCGCTCGGCTTCCGCGGCGAGGCGCTGCCCAGCATCCTGTCCGTGTCGCGCCTGGCGCTGACCTCGCGCACGGCGGCCGACGAGCACGGCTGGCGCGTCGGCGGCGAGGGGGCGCTGGCGGGCGCAACGCCGGAGCCGGCGCCGCACGCGCCGGGCACGTCGGTCGAGGTGCGCGACCTGTTCTTCAACACGCCGGCGCGGCGCAAGTTCATGCGTGCCGATGGCACGGAGTTGCGCCACGTCGACCAGGCGCTGCGCCGCATCGCGCTGGCGCGCTTCGACACGGCCTTCGCGCTGCGCCACGGCGCGCGCAAGGTGCTCGAGCTGGCGGCCGCGCCGGGCGCCGACGCGCAGGCGCGGCGCGTCGGCGAGGTCACCGATCCGGAGTTCCTCGACAACGCACTCGTGCTCGACGAGCAGCGCCTCGGCCTGCGCTTGTCCGGCTGGATCGCGCTGCCGAACTTTTCGCGCGCGCAGCCGGACCTGCAGCACTTCTACGTCAACGGGCGGCCGGTGCGTGACAAGCTGGTCGGCCACGCGCTGCGGCGCGCCTACGCCGACGCCTTGCACAGCACGCGCTTCCCGGCCTTCGTCCTGTACCTGGAGCTCGACCCGGCGCGGGTGGACGTCAACGTGCACCCGGCGAAAACCGAGGTGCGCTTCCGTGAGTCCTCGGCGGTGCACGATTTCATCTTCGGCGCCGTGCACCAGGCGCTGCGGCGCGTCCGTCCGGATCCCTCAGCTCACCACCAAGTTGAGTTCGACCGCGCGACGGGAGAGGTCGCCTCGCAGGAGACTCTCCGTTACGGGCCCGGCGGAGCGGCGCCTGGCCCGAGCGACCTTTGGGCGCAAGCCCATCGGGAGCGCGGGACGGGCGCCGCTTCGCCGGGCGTGGCGGAACCGCGACCTGACGATGACGCGCCACTCGGCCACGCGCTGGCGCAACTGAACGGCACTTTCATCCTGGCGCAGAACCGTCACGGTCTCGTGCTCGTCGACATGCACGCCGCGCACGAGCGCGTGCTGTACGAGCGGCTCAAGCGCGCCTTGCGCGAGGGCGGCATCGCTTCGCAGGCGCTGCTGGTGCCGGTCCCCGTCAGCGTGCCCGAGGACGTCGCCGACCAGGCCGAGGCTTCGCGCGAGCGCCTGGCGCGCCTTGGGCTGGAGCTGGATCGCGCCGGCCCGTCGACGCTGATGGTGCGTGCGGTGCCGCCGCTGCTCGCGCACGGAGACATCGCTGCGCTGGTGAAGTCGTTGCTGGGGGAAGCGGCCGACCAGGACAGCCACCGGCATTTTGCCGACGTGACCGAGGCGCAGGAGCGCGTGCTGGCCGACATGGCGTGCCGCTCGGCGGTTCACGCGGGACGCCAGCTCAGCGTGCCGGAGATGGATGCGCTGCTGCGCGACATGGAACGCACCGAGCTGGCGGGCCAATGCAACCACGGCCGGCCGACGTGGGTGCAGTTCACGCACGACGAGCTCGATCGTTTCTTCCTGCGCGGGCGCTGACGTGCTGCCCGCCGTTTTCGTCATGGGGCCGACCGCGTCGGGCAAGAGCGGGCTCGCGCTGGCGCTGTGCGAGCAGCTGCCGTGCGAGATCGTCAGCGTCGATTCGGCGCAGGTGTATCGCGGCATGGATATCGGCACGGCGAAGCCGGACGCGCCGGCGCGCGCACGTGTGCCGCACCACCTGATCGACCTGTGTGACCCCGCGCAGGCCTACTCGGCCGCGCGCTTTTGCGCCGACGCGGCGCGGCTCGTGCCCGAGATTCGCGCGCGCGGCCGCATGCCGTTGCTGGTCGGCGGCAGCATGCTGTATTTCCGCGCGCTGCAGCAGGGCTTGTCGGAACTGCCGCCGGCGAGCGCGGATTTCCGCGCAGCACTGGCGCAGGAGGCGGCGCGCGTCGGCTGGCCGGCGCTGCACGCGCGCCTGGCGCAGCGCGACCCGGTCACCGCGGCGCGCCTTCACCCGAACGATGGGCAGCGCATCCAGCGCGCGCTGGAAATCGTCGACCGCAGCGGCACCCCGGTGAGCGGCCACGCGCCGCCGGCCGGCGGCGGACTCGACGGCCCGCTGGTGAAGCTCGCGCTGAACCCGCCGCAGCGCAGCCTGCTGCACGCCCGCATCGCCGAGCGTTTCCGCCAGATGATGCGCGACGGCTTTCTGGAGGAAGTGGCGCGGCTGCGCGCGCGCGGCGACCTTACGCCCGACCTGCCATCGATGCGCGCGGTGGGGTACCGCCAGCTGTGGGCTCACCTCGACGGGGCCTATGACCTGGCCACCGCCGAGGAGCGTGGCATCGCTGCGACGCGCCAGTTCGCCAAGCGCCAGCTGACCTGGCTGCGCGCCGAGCCTGCGCCGACGTGGCTCGATCCCGACGCACCCGGCCTGGTGGCGCGCGCAGCCGGACAGATCCGCTCAGCCGCGGTCGAATCGGGGTGATAAACTTGCCGAATCGGCAGAGGCGCCAGCCGAGGCGCTGATACTACAAAACACCCGCACCGCATCTAACAAGGGGAAGACAACAATGTCCAAGGGACAAACCCTGCAAGAGCCTTTTCTGAACGCCCTTCGCAAGGAACGCGTACCGGTTTCGATCTACCTCGTGAACGGCATCAAGCTGCAGGGGCAGATCGAGTCCTTCGACCAGTTCGTCGTGCTGCTGAAGAACAGCGTGAGCCAGATGGTCTACAAGCACGCTATTTCGACCGTGGTGCCGGCGCGCGCCGTGCACATTGAAGGCGGCGGCGACGACGGCGATGTCCAGCCGCCGGGCATCTGAACCGGCGCTGATCCCTCCGCGGCCCCTGCATGTTTGAGCGTCCGCCGCCGGGCGAGAAGGCGGTGCTGGTCCATCTCGCCTTCCCGAAGGCCGACTACGACGCCGATCGCCGCGAGTTCGTCGAGCTGGCGCGCTCGGCCGGCGCCGAGGTCAAGGCCGTCATCGGGGGCCGGCGCCAGAAACCGGACGCGAGCCTCTACATCGGCACCGGCAAGGCCGACGAGGTCGCCAGCGCCGCGCGCGACGGCGGCGCCGAACTCGCGGTGTTCAACCACGAGCTGTCGCCGAGCCAGGAACGCAACCTCGAGAAGCGCATCCAGGCGCGCGTGCTCGGCCGCACCGGGCTGATCCTGCAGATCTTCGCGCAGCGCGCGCGCTCGCACGAAGGCAAGCTGCAGGTCGAACTGGCGCAGCTGCAGCACCTGGCCACGCGCCTGGTGCGCGGCTGGACCCACCTCGAGCGCCAGCGCGGCGGCGGCATCGGCATGACCGGCCCGGGCGAGACGCAGCTCGAGCTCGACCGCCGCCTGATCGGCCGGCGCATCGCGACGCTGAA
>JANNKD010000291.1:0-7453 GCA_031396115.1 Gammaproteobacteria bacterium | reverse complement strand
GGCTTGTTCTACTTACTGCTGCGCCCCGCCGCGCGCCGGCGCCGCCCCCACCCGCCCCTGCGTCGTGTCCTGGTACGGTTTGAGGGACCGGATGGGACCCACCACGACGCCGAGCATGCGGCTCAAGCCTGCCCTCTGGTGTCGGGGGCGGTGTCCTTGCCGTTGCCTGCGGCGCGGCCGCTGTGCGCGATCTCGCGCGCGGCGGCCATCAGCGCGAGGCGCGCCACCACGCCGTAGGCATAGAAGCGGTTCGGCCGGTCGTCCGGTCCGCAGCTCGGATCGGGGTGGCTGCAGGGGCTTTCGAACGCCAGCATCTGGAAGCGCGAGCCCGGCGCGTTGAGGTTTTCCTGGTTGCTGCGCCCGCCGTGCACGCGGTAGAAGCCGCCGACGACGAAGTGATCGATCATGTAGATGACCGGCTCGGCGGTGGCGCGCTCCGGTCCCCAGGTCTCCTGGGTGTACACGCCTTCCTGGATGATCGCGCCGGTGACTTCCTTGCCTTCCTTGGTCGCGGCCATCTTCTTGCGCGCGTCGCGATTCATCTGGAGCACGTCGTCGGCGCTGCGCACCGTCATCACGCCCATGCCGTAGGTGCCGGCGTCGGCCTTGACGATGACGAACGGCTCGTCGGTGACGCCGTACTCCTTGTATTTGGCGCGGATGTCGGCCAGCAGCAGCTCGACGTTGCCGGCCAGGCACTCCTCGCCCTCGCGCTTCATGAAATTGATCTGCCCGCAGTTGCGGAACAACGGGTCGACCAGCCAGGGGTCGAGGTCGAGCAGCTCGCCGAACTCGGTCGTGACGTCGTGGTACAGGCCGAAGTGCTGGGTCTTCAGGCGGTTGTGCCAGCCCAGTGCCAGCGGCGGCATGATCGGCTGCTCCACGCCCTTGAGGATCTCCGGCACGCCGCCGGACAGGTCGTTGTTCAGCAGCACCGAGCAGGGCACGAAGCCGTCGAGGACGACCCTGGCGCCGTCGCGGCGCAGCGGCTCGAGCGTCAGCGTGCGCCCGGAGGGCAGCGCGATGGCCTGCGGCGCCTTCAGGTCGGGCAGCAGCGAGCCGATGTGCACGTTGAAGCCGGCCTTGCGGATCAGTCCCTGCAGCGTCGCCACGTTCTCCAGGTAGAACATGTTGCGCGTGTGGTTCTCGGGCACCAGCAGGACGCCCTTGGCGGTCGGGCAGACGCGCTCGACGGCGACCTGCAGCGCCTGCACGCAGAGCGCCTCGAATGCGGGGTTCAGGTTGTTGAAGCCGGCCGGGAACAAGTTGGTGTCCACCGGCGCGAGCTTGAAGCCGGCGTTGCGCAGGTCGACGGAGCCGTAGAAGGGCGCCGGCGTCTCCCGCCATTCGCTGCGGAACCAGGCTTCGATATCGGGGGCGCGATTGAGCAGTGTCTGCTCAAGCTGGAGCAGCGGCCCGGTCTGGGCCGTTGTCAGGCGCGGAACGGGTGCGAGCATGTGGGCAGGACGTGTCCGGGCGAACGTGTGCGAACGGACGCGCATGGTAGCGCACTGCTTGTGCCCAGTTGCCGCATTGCGGCAAACGGCGGTGGCCGCGTTTGCATCATGCCGCACTTCTTCAAGAATCCGCCCTAACGTGCTAAAAGGTTTGGCCGGGGGCGGGTTCAAGCGCACAATGGGAAGTCATCGCGTTTTGTTGGCCAGCAAGGGGAAAGGGTAGTGTCCAGCCCAGCTAGCGACCAGGCCGGATCCAAGGTCATGGTCATCGACGACAGCCAGACCATCCGGCGCACTGCGGAGACCCTGCTGGCGCGCGAAGGATATGCCGTGATCACGGCCTCGGATGGCTACGAGGCGCTCGGCAAGATCGTGGACCACAGTCCCGACCTGATTTTCATCGACATCATGATGCCGCGCCTGGACGGCTACCAGGTTTGCGCGCTGATCAAGGGCAATCCGAAGTTCAGCTCCACGCCGGTCGTGATGCTGTCGAGCAAGGACGGCGTGTTCGATCGGGCGCGCGGCCGCATCGTCGGCTCGGACCAATACCTGACCAAGCCCTTCACCAAGGACGAGATCCTGAAGGCGGTCAAGTCTTACGTGAAGAAGTGAGCCCGCAGTGAGTTCCGATCTGCTGGCCCTGCGGGACGACCCGTTCGCTCTGTTGCTCGCGCTGGAACAGCGCCTGCAGACCGCGCGCGTCGACCTCGCCGCCGGATCGGCGCAGTTCTGGACCGGCCTGGGCTTCCGCCTGGGCGACCGCTGGCTGGTCGCGCCGCGCGAAGAGGTGCGCGAAGTGATCGCCCTGCCGGTGCTGACTCGCGTGCCGGGCGCGCGCCCGTGGCTGCTCGGCCTGGCCAACGTGCGCGGGGGCCTGCTGCCGGTGTGCGACATGCACCGCCTGATCGGCGAGGAGCACCAGACCCTGGCGCGCAACAGCCGCATCCTGGTCTACAACTCGGACCGCGTGCCGGCCGGATTCCTGGTCGATGAAGTCTCCGGCTACCGCCAGTTCGCGCCGGCGGACCAGAAAAAGGAACTCGTCGCCGACTCCGGTTTGCTGGCGCCGTTCCTGCTGGGCGCGTTCGTGCGCGAGAGCCAGCCGTGGTTTGCGATGTCGCTGCACAAGGTCGCGATGAGCGACGCCTTCACGCGCGCGGGCTGGTGAGCCGGCCATGAGCGCCAGTCCGAGCACGCAATCCAGCCTGCACTGGGTGCAGGGGGAGCTCGCGCAGAGCCTGAACCGGGTGCGCACGCTGCTCGAGCAGCACATGGAGACGCCGGCCAACCAGCTGCCGCTGCAGCAGGCCGTGGTCGAGCTGCACCAGGTGCGCGGCACCGCCTCGATGATGCAGTTCGCCGGCGTGGTGGCGCTGACCGACGAGATGAAGCTGGCGCTGCAGGACCTGCTGCAGGGCCGCATCAAGGAGACCGAAGGCGCCTACGCCGCGATGCTCGGCGCCTCGGTGCAGCTGGGCGACTACATCGACGCGCTGGCCAGCGGCCTCGAAGACGCGCTGCTGGTGTTCCAGCCGGCCATCAACGAGTTGCGCCTGGCGCGCGGCAAGCCGGCGCTGACCGAGGCCGAGATGTTCGCCGAGCAGCCGGTGCTGGCGGCGACGCCGGTGACGCTGCCGCCGGCCGACACCCGCAAGCCCGGCGCGTCGAAGGTCATGGCGGCCAAGTTCCAGCCGGTGTTCCAGCAGAACCTGCTGCAGTGGATCAAGAACCAGGACGTGCAGCTCGCGCTCGGCCGCCTCGGCAAGGTCGCCGAGCAGATCGCCGCCTGTGTGGTCAGCGCGCCGCACTACCAGCTGTGGCGCATGGTCGCCGCGGTGGCGGAAGCGCTGCTGACCAAGGGCCTCGAGGAGTCGGCCGACCTCAAGCGCCTGTACGGGCGCGCCGCGGCGCAGATGAAGGCGCTGGCGGACCACGGCGAGGAGAAGGCCGCCGCCGGCATCGGCACGCTGCCGTACCAGTTCCTGTTCTATGCGGGCCGCAGCAAGAGCCAGGGCCCGCGCGTGACCGCGCTGCGCAACGCCTACCCGCTGACGCGCCTGCTGCCGTCGCCCGAGTTGCTCGAGCAGCTGCGCCAGCGCATGCGTGGCCCGAATACCGCGCTGCTCACCAAGCTGTCCGAGGAAATCCGCAAGGAGCTGACGCAGGTCAAGGACCATATCGACCTGGTGGTGCGCTCGGGCGACAAGGCGCCGGCAAACCTCAACGACACCGTCGAGAAGCTCAACCGCGTGGCGACGACGCTGACCATGCTCGGGCTGAACTCGCTGCAGGGCATGGTGCAGGCGCAGGCGCGCGTGCTGTCCACGCTCAAGCCCCGCGAGATCAAGCCGAGCGACCCGGTGTGGATCGACGTCGCCACCGCGCTGCTGCGCGTCGAGCACACGCTCGACGACGCGCTGTTCCACCAGCTCAAGCGCCGGGGCGATGCCGCGCCCGCCGAGGAGGCGATCCCCGGCCTCGACGTGCGCGAGGGCCGCGAAGCGTTGATCCGCGAGTTGCTGGTCGACCTGGCGCGCATCAAGACCGACGTCGACGCTTACTTGAAGACCGGCGACGCAGCCGGGCTGCCCGAAGCCGGCAAGCTGCTCGGCCAGCTGCAGTCCGGCATGTTCGTGCTGCAGAGCGAGAAAGCCGCGCAGGGGATCGGCCAGCTGCGCGACTATGTGACCAGCCCCGACTTCAGCGGCGTGCGCAACGAGAAGGCGCAGGCGGAGCGCTTCGCCGACTCCATCGCCGCGATCGAGTATTACCTCGAGGCCACGCGCGCCCGCGCGCCGGACACCGAGCGGATGGTCGAGAACATCGTCGCCTCGGTCAAGCGGCTCGACATCAGCGCGCCGCGGCCGGCCGCCGCCGCCTCCGCGCCGGTCGCCGCGCAGGTCGCCGTTGCGCCAGCGAGCATCGCGATGGACGAGGTGGATCCCGAGATCCGCGACATTTTCCTCGAGGAGGCCGCCGAAGTCATCGGCCAGCTCAAGGACAACCTGCCGAAGATCAAGAAGAACACCAGCGACAAGGAGCTGTGGACCGAGGTGCGCCGCTCCTTCCACACGCTGAAGGGCAGCGGCCGCATGGTCGGCGCGCGCGACATCGGCGAGTTCGCCTGGTCGGTGGAGAACCTGCTGAACCGCTGCCTCGAGGGCACGCACGCGTTTGATCCGCCGCTGATCGAGCTGCTCGACGGGGCCGTGGCGCTGATGCCCGGCCTGATCGCGAGTTTCCGCGACCGCAAGCAGCTTCCGGCCGGCGCGCAGGACCTGCAGAACAGGGCGCACCGCATGGCCAAGGGCGGTGACGCCGCCGACGGCCCGGACCAGCAGTTGCTGGCGGCGTTCACCGGCGACGCCAAGGAGCGCCTCGGCGACGTTCGCGCCTGGCTCAAGGTTCAGGACAGCAGGAAAAATGAATTCCCGGTCGACGATCGCGTGGTGATGGCGTTCCACACGCTGCGCGGCAGCGCCGCGCTGCTCAACGCCCAGGGCATCTCGGGGCTCGCCGGCCAGCTCGAGGACTACCTCAACGCCCTGCGCGGCGCGCGCATGGCGCTGCCACCCAACGGCCTGCAGCTCATCGCCGACGCCGAGCCGACGCTGGCCGAGTGGGTCGAGCGCCTGGCCAAGGGCAGTGCGGTAGAGCCCGACCTCAAGCCGTGGGCGCGGCGCCTGGCGGAAGCGCAGGAGGCGCTGCCGGCCAGCGCGCTGGAAGCCGCGCACGAACTCGGCGCCAACGAGCAGTTCGCGCACGAAGCCTTCACCAAGCTCGAAGAGATGGAGGGCGTGTTCATCGCCTGGAAGGCGCAGCCGGCCGGCGGCGACTTCCATGCGCGTGAGCTGTCGCGAATGCTGCAGATGCTCCACGGCGACGCCATCAACTCGCAGTGCGAGGGGCTCGGCCAGGCGGCCGCGGCGCTGGGCAAGCGCGTCAACGAATACACCGGTCGCAACCTGCCGGACGCCGCGTTCTTCCGCGAAGCGTCCCGCATGATCGAGCACATGTACACGCACCTCGACGACTTCCGCGAGGGCAAGATCAGGCCGTACCAGGAAAACATCGACGCCGGGACGGCGGGCACCATGCCCGCGATGGCACCGATGAGCGAGCAGGCCTTCGTCGAGACGGTGAAGATTCCGGTGAAGCCGCAGCACGTGGCCGAGCCGCCGCCGCCGGTCGAGGAAGCCATCGAAATGCCGCCCGTCGCCGACGAAGAGCCGGCCGTCGAGGGCGCGTTCGAGGAAACCATCGAAGCGGTGCCGCCGGTGGAGGAAGTCGAGCCCGGCGCCGTGGATCCGGAACTCCTCGCCATCTTCCTCGGCGAAGCCGACGAGCTGATGGAATCGCTCGACCGGCAGTTCTCCACGCTCGAGAAGGATCCTGCCTCGAAGGAGCCGCTGGCCGAGGTCGCCCGCGCGTTGCACACGCTGAAGGGCGGCGCCCGCATGGCCGGGCAGGAAGGCATCGGCACCGTCGCGCACAAGCTGGAGACGCTGATCGAGCACGTCGGCCAGGGCCGCGTGCCGCGCGACGCCGCGCTGCATGCCCGCCTGCACCACGTGATGGACGGGATGTACCAGCTGCTCGACGCGGTCAAGCGCGGCGAGAAGCCCGACGAACGACCGGTGCTGGACGAACTGGAAGGCGGCGACGAGTCTGACGCCGTGCCCGTGACCGAGGCGGCCATCGAGATGCCGCCGGTCGCCGAGCCGGAGCCCGAACCGCCCGCGCCCGCGAAACGCGCGGCCGCGCCGGCACCACCCGCCAGCATCGCGCCCGGGCTGGTGGCCGCGGTCAAGGCCGCTGCGGCGCCCGAGGGTCCGTCCATCGCCTACGACCCGGAGCTCGCCCAGATCTTCCAGAGCGAGAGCGCCGAGTTACTGGAGACGCTCGAGGCGCAGCTCACCGCCTGGCAGGCCGACGCGCACAACGAGGAAGCGCTGCGCGAGATCCAGCGCGCGCTGCACACACTCAAGGGCGGCGCCCGCATGGCCGGCCTCATGGCCATGGGCACGGTCGCGCACGAGATGGAATCGCGCGTGGACGACATCGCCGAAGCCCGCGGCCCGGTGCCGGCCGAGGCGCTGGCCGCGCTGCACAGCCACCTGGGCGAGCTGCAGCGCATGCAGGACACGCTCGAGCGCGGCGAGGGCGCCTCGCTGACGGGTGCGCAGTCCGCGCCGATGCCGTCGCCGGCGCTCGAGCCCGAGGTCGAACGCTTCGAGGAGCCGGAGCCGCCGCCGGTGGCGCCACGTCGCGGGCGCATGCCCACCGCCGAAATTCCGGTGCTGATCGGTGCGGGGCCGAGCACGATCCAGATGCCGGCCATGCCGCCGCCGCCGGCGGCCGGCATGCCGAAGGGTCCGTGGGACCCGGGCCTGTTCTGGAAGCCGGAGGACGTGCATGGCATGGCGGCGCGCCAGCGCGAGACCGCGCGCGTCGGCGTGGAACAGCTCGACAAGATGATGAACGAGGCCGGCGAGATCTCGATCTACCGCTCGCGCATCGAGCAGAACACCAGTGCGTTGACCTTCCAGCTCAACGAGCTGCAGCAGACCATCGAGCGCGTGCGCGAGCACCTGCGCGCCCTCGAGCTCGAAACCGAGACGCAGATCGCCGCGCGCGGCTTCTCCGTCGGCCTCGACGTCAAGGGCGACACGCGCGCCGACTTCGATCCGCTCGAGATGGATCGTTTCTCGCGCATGCAGGAGCTGTCGCGGACCCTGTCGGAGTCCGTCGGCGACGTCGCGGCGCTGCGCGTGACCATGGACGACCAGCTGTCCGAGGCCGAGACGCTGCTGATGCAACAGGGCCGTGTCAACACCGAAATCCAGCAGGGCCTGATGGCCACGCTGATGGTGCCGTTCTCCCGCCAGGTGCAGCGTCTGCAGCGCGTGGTGCGCCAGACCGCGCAGGAATCGGGCAAGCAGGCCGACATCGCGCATGCGATCACGGGTCCGGATGGGGTGAAAAAGTCCTTC
>JANNKD010000022.1:0-21678 GCA_031396115.1 Gammaproteobacteria bacterium | reverse complement strand
TCGCGCGTCAGCGAGCCGGCCTGCATCAGGCCGTTGAGCGGGATCTTGATGTTGACCTCGCGGTCGGAGCTGTGCACGCCGCCGCTGTTGTCGATCGAGTCGGTGTTGATGCGGCCGCCGGTCAGCGCGTACTCGACGCGGCCGAGCTGCGTCATGCCGAGGTTGCCGCCCTCGCCCACCACCTTGCAGCGCAGCTCGCGGCCGTTGACGCGGATGGCGTCGTTGGCGCGGTCGCCGACGTCGGTGTGGGCCTGGTGCTGGCCCTTCACGTAGGTGCCGATGCCGCCGTTCCAGAACAGGTCCACCTGCGCCTTGAGGATCGCGTTCATCAGCTCGTTCGGCGTCAGCGTCGCCTTGCGGATGTCGAGCACCTTGCGCGCCTCGTCCGACAGCTTGATCGACTTGGCGCTGCGCAGGAACACGCCGCCGCCCTTGCTGATGAGGTCCTTGCTGTAGTCGTCCCACGACGAGCGCGGCAGCGCGAAGATGCGCTCGCGTTCCTGGAAGCTCGCTTCGCAGTCGGGGTTCGGGTCGAGGAAGATGTGGCGGTGGTCGAACGCCGCGAGCAGCCGGATCTTGCGCGACAGCAGCATGCCGTTGCCGAACACGTCGCCGCTCATGTCGCCGACGCCGACCACGCTGAATTCCTCGGACTGGATGTCCTTGCCCATCTCGCGGAAATGGCGCTTGACGCTCTCCCAGCCGCCCTTGGCCGTGATGCCCATCTTCTTGTGGTCGTAGCCGGCGGATCCGCCGGAAGCGAAGGCGTCGCCGAGCCAGTGGTCGTACTCGGCCGAAAGGCCATTCGCGATGTCGGAGAACGTTGCCGTACCTTTGTCTGCCGCAACCACAAGGTAAGGATCATCATCGTCATAACGCACGACATTGGGCCGCACCACGATCGCGTCGCCCTCCCGGTTGTCGGTGATGTCGAGCAGGCCGCGCAGGAAGGTCTTGTAGCACTCGACGCCGGCCTTGAGCCATTCGTCGCGCTTCGACGGGTCGGCCTGCTTCACCACGAAACCGCCCTTGGCGCCGACCGGCACGATGATGGCGTTCTTGACCTGCTGCGCCTTCATCAGGCCCAGCACTTCGGTGCGGAAATCCTGGCGGCGGTCGCTCCAGCGCAGGCCGCCGCGCGCGACCTTGCCCGCGCGCAGGTGGATGCCCTCGACCTCGGGCGCGTAGACGAAGATCTCGAACATCGGCAGCGGCTGCGGCAGCTCCGGCACGCGCTTGGGGTCGAGCTTCACGCTCACGTAGTGCTTGGGCCGCCCGTCGGCGCGTTTCTGGAAAAAGTTGGTGCGCAGCGCGGCCCGCACCACGGCCAGCAGCGCGCGCAGCACGCGGTCGCCGTCGAGCGTCGCCACCTTGTCGAGCAAGGCGTCGAGCTCCTGCGCCAGCTTCAGCTCTTCGGTCTTGCGCTTCTTGTCGTCGAGCGCCGGATCGAAGCGCGCCTCGAACGCCCGCACCAGCAGCGCCGCGATGGCGGCATGCTCGGCCAGCAGCTGCTCGATGTACGACTGGCTGTACGGCAGGCCGGTCTGGATCAGGTACTTGCACAGCGTGCGCAGGCACACGACCTGGCGTGCGTCGAGCCCGGCGCGCAGCACCAGGCGATTGAGCCCGTCGTTCTCGAGTTCGCCCGTCCAGGTCTGCAGGAAGGCGGCTTCGAACGCGGCGCGCTGGGCGTCCGACGGCGCCAGCGGGCCGAGGTCCACCGCGAACGCCTGGACCCACAGGGTGTCGCCGTCGCGTGGCTTGACCTCGGTCGGGTCCTGCCAGATCACGCGCAGGCCGAAGTTCTCCAGCGTCGGCAGCACGTCGGACAGCGCGATCGGCTTGCCGTGCGAATACAGCTTGAGCGTGGCCGCGCCATCGGTGCCGGCGGCCAGGCGCGGCAGCAACGGGTGGGCCGGCGACAGGCGGATCAGGTACTCGACGTCGACCGCGGCTTCCTCGGCCGAGGTGGTCGCCGTGTACGACACGGGAAAGGCATCGCCGAAGCGCGTCGCCATCTCGCCGCCGTGGATGGTCGGATGCGGGCGGAACACCTCGCGCATCTGTTCGCGCCACGAACGGGTCGCCGCCTGCAGTTTTTTCTCGACCTCGTCGACCGACAGCGCAATGGTCGTGCCGGGCTCGGTGCGCACGACGTAATGGATGCGCGCCAGCGAGCCGCGCAGGAGCTCGACGGTGCGGTCCACCGAGGTCGCGCTGAACACGGCGGCGAGCTCGGTGGCGATGCGGTCGCGCAGCTCCGCCGAGTAGCGGTCGCGCGGCAGGTAGACCATGCAGTTGTAATAGCGGCCGTAGCGGTCGCGCCGCATGAACAGGCGCAGTTGGTGGCGGTCACGCAGCGCGCGGATGCCCATGCACAGCTGGAACAGGTCGGCCTCCGAGCTCTGGAACAGCTCGTCGCGCGGCAGCGCGTGCAGGATCTCGCGCAGGTTCTTGGCCGAGTGGCTGTTCTCGGGCAGGCGCGCGCGCTGCATGACGTACTCGGCCTTGCGTCGCAGCAGCGGGATCTCGCGCACGCGGCTGGCGTAGACCTCGGTGGCGAACAGGCCGACGAAGCGGCTGACGCCGCGCACGTCGCCGCTGGCGTCGAAGTGCTTGACGGAAATCACGTCGAAGTACTCGGGATGGTGCAGCGGCGAGCGCACGTTGCCCTTGCTGACCACGACCACGCGCTTGCTGGTGGCGTACTTGGACAGCTCCTCGCGCGGCGCGATGTACTCCTCGGTGTCCTCGAAGCGCCCGCCCGGGCGCAGCAGGCCCAGCGCGGCGGCGCGCACGTCCTCGAAGCCGGACGTGCCCACGCGCGATTCGGAGTAGCCGAGGAAGGTGAAGCGGCCCTCCTCGAGCCAGCGCAGGAAGTCCTGCGCCTCGCGGAATTCCGCGGCGTCGGCGCCCTTGGGCACCGTGTCGAGCTGCCGGACCAGCGTCTGCACGCACTGGAGCAGCGCCGGGTAGTCCTGCACGCACTGGCGCAGCTCGCCGAGGACGTCGCGCAGCTTGCGCTCCAGCTCCGGGTAGTCCTCCGGCTTGCCCAGCGCCTCGCACTCGACGTGGATCAGCGATTCGGTGGCACCCTCGTCACCGGTGCCGGCGACGCCGAACACTTCCTGCAGTTGGCCGCGCGCGTCGCGCCTCACTCGCAGCACGGGGTGCACGGCCCAGTCGATGGACACGCCGGCCTCGCGCACCGCCATGCCGACCGAGTCGTAGATGAACGGCATGTCGTCGACCACGGTGCGCACCGTGGCGAAGCCCTTGCTGCCGGCGGCGGCCGCGTCCAGCGGCGGCTGCACCTGGATCAGCGGCTCGTCGGCCTTGCGCGTGCGCATCAGCTGGAATTGCGCCAGCGCGGTGTCGAGCAGCTCACCGGACGGCCGCAGCTTGAGCGTCTCGGCTGACGCCATCTCGAAGTAGGCCCGCACGAAGGCCTTGAACAGCCCCTGGTCAGCCTTGTCCACGCGCTTGGCGGCCAGCGCCTCCAGCTTGCTGAGCTCGACATCCATCTCGGGGTTGTTTGCAGCTTCGTGCTGGTTCATTCGCTGATGGCGCTGGAAAAGGCGCGTATCTTAAGGGCTAGCCTTTGCCGCAATGCGGCAATGCAGCATCCGGGGTTCCGGCCTGCGGTAGCATGACGCGCCCGCCGCCGGCCCGTTCATGATCGCCGCCCCGCACACCCCACTGATGCAGCAATACCTCGCCATCAAGGCGGGGTACCCGGACCTGCTGCTGCTGTTCCGCATGGGCGATTTCTACGAACTGTTCTACGACGACGCGCGCAAGGGCGCAAAGCTGCTCAACATCACGCTGACCCAGCGCGGCGAGTCGGCCGGCGCGCCGATCCCGATGGCCGGTGTGCCGGTGCACGCCCTCGACACCTACCTCGCGCGCCTGGTCCGGCGCGGCGCCTCGGCGGCGCTCTGCGAGCAGGTCGGCGAGGTCGGGATCGAGAAGGGTCCGGTGCGGCGCGAAGTCGTGCGCGTCGTCACGCCAGGCACCGTCACCGAGGACGCCCTGCTCGACCCGCGCCGCTCCACCGTGTTGTGCGCCCTGTCATCCACCAAGGATCGTCATGGCCTGGCCTGGCTCGAGCTGGCGTCCGGCGCCTTCGCCGTGATCGAGAGCCCACGCGCCGCCGAGCTGCACGCCGAGCTGGCGCGCCTGCGGCCGTCTGAGTTGCTCGTGGCCGACGGCCAGGCGCAGGACACCGGCCCGTGGAGCCCGCGTCCGCAGCCGCCCTGGCACTTCGACCCCGCCAGCGCGCAGCGCCTGCTCACCGCGCAATTCGGCACGCGCGACCTGAAGGGCTTCGGCGTGGACGGCATGAGCGCGGCGATCGGCGCCGCCGGCGCGTTGCTGCAGTACGTGCAGCAGACGCAGAAATCGGTGCTGCCGCACCTGCGCAGCCTGCGCGTCGAGGCGCTGGACGAGGCGCTGGTGCTCGACGCCGTGACGCGGCGCAACCTCGAGATCGACCGCAACCTCGCCGGCGAACGCGAGCGCTGCCTGCTCGCCGTGATGGACAGCTGCCGCACGCACATGGGTTCGCGCCTGCTGGCGCGCTGGCTCTCCCGGCCCCTGCGCGACCGCGCCGAGCTCGGCGCGCGCTTTGGGGCGGTCGAGCGTTTGATCGATGGCGCCCGGTGCGAGGCGCTGCGCGAGGCGCTGGCCGACCTCGCCGACCTCGAGCGCATCGGCGCGCGCATCGCGCTCCGCAGCGCCCGGCCGCGCGACCTTGCCGGCCTGGGCGATGCGCTGCTGCGCCTGCCGGCCATCGCCGGCCACGCCGGTGGAACCGGCGCGCCGCGCCTGCAACAACTCGAGCAGCGCCTCGGCGGCCATGGCGAGCTTGCCTCGCACCTGCGCGCGGCGCTGGCGGAAGCACTGCCGCTGCTGGTCAAGGACGGCGGCGTGTTCCGCGCCGGCTTCGACGCGCAGCTCGACGAGTTGCGCAATCTCTCCGGCAACGCCGACGGCTTCCTCGCGGACCTCGAGAAGCGCGAGCGCGAGCGCACCGGCGTCGACACGCTCAAGGTCGGCTACAACCGGGTGACGGGTTTCTACATCGAAATCGGCCGCGCGCACGCCGGCAAGGTGCCGCCCGAGTACCACCGCCGCCAGACGCTCAAGGGCCAGGAGCGTTACATCACCGAGGAGCTGAAGAAGTTCGAGGACCAGGTGCTGTCCGCCCGCGACCGGGCCCTGGCGCGCGAAAAGCAGCTTTACGAGCAGCTGCTCGACCGCCTCAACGCGCAGCTGGCACCGCTGCAGGCGGCGGCGGCCGCCCTGGCCGAGCTGGACGTGCTGGCCTGCTATGCCGAGCGCGCCAGCGCGCTCAACCTCAAGCGCCCGCAACTGACCGAAGCGCCCGGCCTCGACATCAGGGGCGGCCGCCACCTCGTGGTCGAGCAGAACAGCCGCGACCCGTTCGTGCCCAACGACCTCGTGCTCAGCCCCGAGCGCCGGCTGCTGGTGATCACCGGACCCAACATGGGCGGCAAGTCCACCTACATGCGCCAGACCGCACTGATCGTCGTGCTGGCGCACGCGGGCTCGTTCGTGCCAGCGGAGAGCGCGGTGCTCGGTCCGCTCGATCGGGTGTTCACCCGCATCGGCGCGGCCGACGACCTCGCCTCGGGCCAGTCCACCTTCATGGTGGAAATGACCGAGACGGCGGCCATCCTGCACAACGCCAGCGAACGCTCGCTGGTGCTGATGGACGAGGTCGGCCGCGGCACCAGCACTTACGACGGCCTGTCGCTGGCGCGCGCGGTGGCCGAGTGGCTCGCCACGAAAACGCGCGCGTACACCTTGTTCGCCACGCACTACTTCGAGCTGACCGAGCTGGAGCAGGCGGTGCCCGGCGTCGCCAACGTGCACCTCGATGCCACCGAGTACGGCGACAAGCTGGTGCTGTTGCATCGCGTGCAGCCCGGCCCGGCCAACCGCAGCTTCGGCCTGCAGGTCGCCGCGCTGGCCGGAATTCCGCGGCCCGTGATCGAGCAGGCGCGCGAGTACCTGAAGACGCTGGAGACTTTCCACCTGCCGGCCCAGCCGAAGGCCGAGCCGCAGCTGACGCTGTTCGACGGCGCGGCCGCGGAAATCCTGAAGCTGCTGGATGCGGCCGACGCCGACGGCCTGTCGCCAAAGGACGCGCTGGACCTGCTCTACCGGCTCAAGCAGCTGCGCCGGTAGGAGCGCCTTCAGTCGCAGTGGAGGGCGTCACTCCGTGCACGCCGGAACGAGGGTCCGGGCGAACTCGACCGCTTCGCGCTCGTAGCCCTCCCGATCGCCCTTGCCCGGTTTGCACTTCAGGCGGTCGAGCCGGATCTGCACGACGTGGTAAAACTCGTGTGCCAGCGATTCGTAGGCCACGGCGAGCGGCCGGCCGTCGAGGACGTTGCGGTACAGCGTGACGCGGTATTTGCCGGCGCTGCAAGACACCTCACCGGCTGTCACGCCACCCGTGCTCGGCTTGGGCTCGCCGCGTGCGATGGCCAGCGTGACATCCTCCGGCTTCAGCGAGACCTTTGCGCCGTGGGCCTGCACCAGCCAGGCCAGATACCGGCGCAACTGCTGCTCGCCGTCGCCTTTGAAGTCGGCGCCGCGCGCGGCGCGGCAGTCTGGTGCCGGCGGCGCCGGCGGCATCGCTGCGGGGATGTCCACCGCGGCCGGGTTCGGCGCCGGAACGGGTGCGGACGCGCACGCCACAATTGCGCACGCCAGTGCAACGCCGAGGATCCGCAGCACGCGCCCGGTCACGGCCGCGGGCGTGGCCCGCTCCCACAAGAGCCCTTCAATAGGCCCTCAGGATGTCCCGCGACTTGGCCATGTCGGTTTTCGACTTGGACTGGATGTCGCCGGCGACCAGCTGCTCGAGCTTGCCGCCGATGAAGGGAATGCCGCAGTGGAGGTCCCACTTGAGGGTGTTGACCGAACCGGCACCCTCGTCGGACAGCTTCATGTCGGCGGCGACCTTGACCGGCATGCCCCGGATCTCGGCCTCGAGGCGGCCGGTCTTCTTGTCGAGGTCCCAGGTGTCGGACTGGGTGATGACGTTGGTCGCGGCCAGGAACTTCCTGGCGAAATCCGGCAGCGGGACATTGAGCGGCGCCGAATAGCGCGCCTTGATGCGGAATTTCTTCCCGTCGTTGGTGCACTCGAGCACCTCGACGTTCGAGAAACCCTGATCCTTGTACTTACGCTCGAAGTAGGCGCGATCCGAGAACATCTTCAGGACCGTGGCTGCAGGCTTGTCGAAGCTGTGCTTGTCGGTGAATTGCATGGCGTCCCTCTGAAGTCGTCCGCCGGGAATCTTACCGTCAGCTCGTCCGGCTTGTCCTATCAGTAGCGATCGGGCAACAGGTGCCGCTCGAGCACCGGCCGCGCGTCCCCGCGCGCGCCGAGCGTTGCGGCCAGGAAGAACGCGCCGGCCAGGCGGCGGTGCAAGAACACGATCTCGCGCGGCGGGATGCGCATGTAACGCGTCATCGTGTTGCTCGCGATCTTCTCGCCGACGCGCCGCGGCAGGTCGCTGGCGCCCCAGTCGTAGTCGCCGCCGCGGAATGGCTCGACGATCAGCTCGCACAGCTCGACGAAGGCCTCGCGCACCGGCGCCGGGAAGTCGCCCGGCATCACGCCGATGCCGGCGGCCCCGCGCAGCGTGGCGGCGCGATCGCCGGACAGCGCGCCCCGCAGCATCTCCCGGTAGCTCTCGATGAAGCCGCGCCCGAACATCCGTGTGGCGCCGAAGTCGAGCAGCACGATCTGGTCCGAAAAAGGGGACGCACGCATTTCTAAATTGTGTGCGTCCCCTTTTTCGTTTGCGATGCGGATCTTGTAGTTGCCGAAGTTCGGGTCGGTCTGGACCATGCCCCAGTCGAACAGCTCGCGCAGGAACAGCTCGAGCGATGCGATCGCCAGCGCATTGCGCCGCGCCTGCGGCAGCGCGCGCACCGCGGGGTCGCGCGCCGACAGCCCGGGCTCGTAGGACAGCGCCAGCACCTGGTCGCTGCAATACTCGCCGAGTACGCGCGGCACCACGTAGCGCCCATCGCCCCGCAGCCGCTCACCGAAGCGGCGCGTGTGCTCGATCTCGGCGCCGTAATCCACTTCGCGGTGCAGCATCTCCTTGACCTCGAGGTAGACCGGATCGAGGTTGAGGCCGCGGGGCGCGAGGCGCGTCATGGCGATCAGGCGCGACAGCGTGCGGATGTCGCTCTCGATGGCGTCGGCCACGCCCGGGTACTGCACCTTCAGCACCAGCTCGAAGCCGTCGGACTTGCGGCGCGCGCGGTGCACCTGGCCGAGCGAGGCCGAGGCCAGCGGCACGCGGTCGACGTCGAGCTCGCCGAGCGCGCGGCCGAGGCCGCGCTTGAGCACCGGCTCGATCGCCTTCCACTCCACCGGCGGCGTGTCTTCGTGCAGGCTCGCCAGCACCTCGACCGCCTCGGGCGGCAGGAAATACTGGCCGTACAGGGACAGCATCTGTCCGACCTTCATGACGCTGCCCTTGAGGCGGCCGAGCTCCCCGGCCAGCTTGCGCGCCTGCTCCTCGTAGAACGCGCGGTCGGACGCGTGGCGCGAGTCCGTGCCGCGGAACAGGTTGGCGAACTCGTGCACGGCGATCTGCGCGCCGGCGGCGACGCCCATCCGCGTCAGCGCGACGTTGCGCTCCCACGGGCGGGTTTTCAGCGGGCCCATGGTAGGCTTTTTGGAATCGTTCATTGGGCGCGGATTATATGGCCAAGCTCACCAGCCTCCTCGAAGACGCGCGGCGCGACGCGCTCATCGCCGACGTCGTCGCTGCCGTCGAGCGCCATGTCGCCGGCCGCTCGGGCCTGCGCGGCATCACGCTGCGCACCGGGCTGGGCGCCGTGCAACGCAAGCTGCCCGACGCCATCCCGCGCACGGTCACGCGGCTGCTGCCCGAACTCGTCACCGCCCTGGAGGCGCTGCACGAGCAGTCGCAGGCGGGCAATGGCGCCGACTTCGCCCGCTACCTGAAGAAGCACCCCGCCGTCGTCGGCGAGACCCTGATGGGCATCGCCGATGCACGCGTGGAGCGCAGCACCCATGGGGCGATGAAGGCGTTCTACGCACGCTTCCGTGGCACCGCGGAGCGCGAGGCCGAAGAGCTGGTGCCGGCGCTGGCGGACGTGTTGGGGAAACATCTGGGCTGACGCGGTCGCGTCTAAAAGCGGTCCTACACTTCGATCGTGCCCTCGAGGTACGGCGCCACGTCACCGGAGAGGTGCACGCGATCGCCCTCGAGCACGCACCAGATCTCGCCGCCGCGCGCCGACAGCTGGCGCGCGTGCAGCCGGGTCTTGCCGAGTTCGCCAGCCCAATACGGCACCAGGCGGCAATGCGCCGCGCCGGTCACCGGGTCCTCCGGCACGCCGGCCGACGGCGCGAAGAAGCGCGAGACGAAATCGCAGTCCTCGCCGCGCGCCGTGATGATCACGCCGTGCAGCGGCAGCTTGCCGAGCGCGTTGAGGTCGGGGTTGAGCGCGCGCACCTGCTCCGCCGAGTCGTACACCGCCAGCCACTGGAAGCCTTCGTACAGCGCGACCGGCTTGGCGCCGAGCGTCGCGACCAGGCCCGGATGGGCTGCGGCCGGGCCGTGCGGGATGGACGGCAGGTCCAGGGTCAGGCGCGCGCCATCGCGGCGCACCGTCAGCGGGCCGCTCCTGGAGTGGAAGGTCACGGTGTCCCGGCCGGGCTCGAGGCGGTTCAGCACCACCCAGCCTGAGGCCAGCGTGGCGTGTCCGCACAGCGGCATCTCCACGCTCGGCGTGAACCAGCGGATGGCGTAGTCGTCGCCCTGCGGCAGAAAGTAGGCCGTCTCGGCGAGGTTGTTCTCGGCGGCAATGGCCAGCAGCGTGGCGTCCGGCAGCCACTCGCTCAGCGGCACCACGGCCGCGGGATTGCCGGTGAAGATCTTCGACGCGAAGGCGTCGACCTGCCACAAGGGGAGCTTCATGGCCGCGCAGTTTACCCTCGGGCGCGACTCCTCCCACCTACCCGGCCAGCTTGCGCAGCAGCTCCGCGGTGGCGGCGTCGGCCGGGAAGAAACTTTCGACGCGCAGCTCGTCGGTCGTGATGTCCTGCGGCGTGCCGAACGTCGTGATCATCGAGAACAGCTTCAGCTTCATCTCACCCCTGGCCAGCTCGAGCGGCAGCACCGGCGGCGGCGGCGCCTGCCAGTCCGGCACTTTCCACGACTCCGGAATGCCCGGATAGGCGAGGATTTCGTCGAGCAGCCGCAACAGCGGCTCGCTGTTGCAGGCGGCGGCCTCGCGGCGCGTGCGGTTCAGCAGCACCGGCGCGACTTCCTCGAAGTTGACGATGTACGGGCGGAAGCCCTCCGGGTGGAAGGTCATCTTCAGCACGTTGTGCGGGCCGTTGCCGCACACGCGTTGCCAGAGCTGGGTCGGATCGCCGGCCAGGCTGAACACGCGCAGCATGGCGCGGTTGATCATCAGCACGTTCCAGGCCCGGTCCACCACCGATACCGGGTTGGGCTCCTGGTGGTCGAGCATCAGTTGCAACGCCTCGCGCACTGGCGCCATGGCCGGCAACTTCAAGTCGGTCTCGCGGTACATCGCGGCGAAGCCGGCGGCGGTCAGCAGGGTGTTGCGCTCGCGCAAGGGAACCTCCAGGGCTTCCGAAAGCTGCAGCACCATGTCGCGGCTCGGCCGCGCGCGGCCCGACTCCATGAAGCTGACGTGGCGCTGGCTGATGCGCGAGGCCAGCGCGAGGTCGAGCTGCGAGCACTTGCGCGCCTCGCGCCAGGACTTGAGCAGCCGCGCGAACGGCGGGCGGGCGCTTTCACGCAGCGGTGCGGGCGAGCTCATGCGCCCGCCTGCGCCAGCGTCCATTCCGCCGTTTCCTTCCACAGCGTGTCGCGCAGCGACTCACGGAAGAAGCCCAGGTGGCCGATGGCGCGCGCGCCGACGTCGGCCGGCCGCACCTGGCGGCGCGTGACGCGCGCGTTCGGGTACTCCGACAGCAGCGCCTCGGCCGAGGCCGGCGGCGTATAGAGGTCGTCGGTGAAGCTCCACGCCAGCAGCGGCAGGCGCAGCCTCGGGTAGCGCAGCCTCGGGTAGCGCGAGGTATCGATGCCGAAGCGGGGCGTGAAAAGGTAGCGCGGGCTGCGCGCCCAGCGGCCCCACTCCCGGGTCACGCCCGAGGGCACGTCCACCGACGAGAACCCGAGCTTGCGCGCCGGGAACCACGCGAACAGGGAGCCCAGCGGCACCAGCACGTACCACCAGAGTGTCGAGAAGATGCGATAGCTGCCGCGGTCCTGGCTCACGTGCGGGCGCGGGCCGGCGACGAACACCAGGCCGGCGAGTTTCTCGGCGTGCGGCGTCAGGCCGACGATCTGGGCGCCGGCCGAGTGCCCGGCGAGGAATACCGGCAGCCCGTGGAATTTCGCGTAGACGTGCTCGAGCACCGCGTGCAGGTCGAGCCGGCCCCAGTCCTGGAACGTCGTGCCGGCCGGGTCGCGCAGGCTGGCGGCGGCGTCGCCGATGCCGCGGTAGTCGAAGGTCACCGCGGCGATGCCGCGCGCCGCCATGTCGGCGGCGAACTTGCCGTAGTAGCGCCGCGGTACGCCCATCGCCGCCGCCACCACCAGCACGGCGCGCGGGCCGGCCGGCGCGAACACGCTCACCGGCAGCTCGAAGCCGTCGTTGCAGCGGACTCTCTCGTCCTTGGGCACTTCGGCGGGTTCTGTCATGGGCGCCAGTCTGGGCGCCTATCATCACACCGACAATTACCGGGCTGGTAATTGGCCTAGACCAGCACCGCCACCACCGTGACGTTGTCCTGGTTGGGCAAGTGCGCCTGCTCGATGGCGTCGAGCATGCCCTTGACCGCGGCGTCCGGATCGGCGGCGCGCCCGATGAAACTGCTGACCTCCGTATCGTCGAGCGTGATGACGCCGTCGGAGGCCAGCACGAAGCGGTCGCCCGGCAGCACGGCGAGCCGGTCGGCAATGTCCACGCGCGACAGGTTGAAGCCCATGCAACTGGTGACGCCGCCGCTCTCGCTGTGCAGCTCATTAAGCCGCATCAGCTTGCCGTCGCGCAGCAACAACAAGTAGCTGTCGCCGACGCCGACCGCCCAGAACTCGGCGCCGCGCGCGTACAGCACGATCATCGTCGTGGCCATCTCGCGCAGGTGGCGCTGCTCGCGCGCCATCTGCTTCAGCGCGGCGTCGGTGGCCATGGTGGATTCCTGCAGCCACTGGCGCGGCGACCCCTTGGCGGCCGCGCGCCGCGCGGCGAACTGCGCGACGAACTCGCGTACCGCCTCGCGGCTGGCGACGTCGCCGGCCGGGTGCCCGCCGAGGCCGTCGGCGACGATGGCCAGCACCTCGTCGCCGCCGTAGCGCTCGACGCGCCAGGCGTCTTCCTGGCGCCGCCGCGCGCCCTGGATCTGCCCTCCTCCCGCCTTCATGCCGGCCTCACTTGGAATACCTGGCGCTGACCGACGCCGGCAGGAATTCGTTCTCGCGCATGGCGACGTTGTACTTGAGCGGCGGATCTTCCGCCAGCAGCCGGTGCACGAAGTAGCGGTCCTCTTTCAAGTCGTAGGTCACGATCGGGTAGGCGTTGGTGGACAGCACGTCGTACGCGGTGAACAGGTGGCCTTCCTGGAAGCGCCACAGCGCGCCCGCGCGGTCCTGGTTCTCGACCAGCACGACGTTCCACGAATCCTCGTCGAGGTAGAAGATGCGCTTGCCGAACTGGTGCGACTTGCCGCCGCGCTCGGTGGCTTCGATCACCCACACGCGGTGCAGCTCGTAGCGCGCCTGGTCGGCGTTGAACGTCGGCCAGCTCAGCTGCTGCGCGTACTTCTGGCTGCCATCGGACAGCCGGTAGGCGTTGTAGGGAATGTACAGTTCGCGCTTGCCGAGCAGCTTCCACACGTAGCGGTCGAAGGCGCCGTTGTACATGTCGATCATGTCGATGTAGTACAGCCCCTCGGTGCCGTACATCGGCTGGTCGTAGCCCAGCGGCGGCAGCCGCAGCATGCGGCCGATCTTGCCCAGCAGCACCCAGATCGCGCGCGATTTCTTCATCGAGTTGGCCGACTCGTGGAACAGCACGACGAAGTCGGCCATGGTGTCGGTGACGCGCTCGCCGACGAAGGTCACGCCGTAGACGATGACGTTCTCCTCCTCGAGGTCGGCCGGCCTGGCCACGTTGCCGTAGCGGAACAGCACCTTGAACACGCCCTTGTTGCGGGCGGCGATGCCCCCCTGGCTGACCACCGCCTGCGAGGTCATGCCGATGAACGAATCGCCGCGGTAGCGCGTGCGGTGGTTCCACATCGCCTCGACGCCGTTCTGCGGCTGCGGAAACGGGAAGCCCAGGCGCGCGCCGGTCAGCGCATCCGAGCCGACCAGCCGGGCCTTGCCGATGTTGGCCTGGGTAGCGTCGTAGATCGCCTGCGGATACGCCGCGCTGCGGCGCGTCGCGTACACCGGCATGCGGAAATCCGGGTACTTCGACAGCAGCGCCTTGTGCCCCGGTGCGAGCCGCGCCGCGTAGCGGGCCGCGTTGGCCGCGGTGATGCTGAACTGCGGCGCGTCCTGCGGGTACGGATCGACGATGCGCCCGCCCGGCTTGTACGAGGGTGGCGGCAGCGTGACGCCGCCGCTCCACTCCGGGATGGAGCCGTCCGCGTTGCCGTCACGCTCCGCGCCGACCGCGGTCAGGCGCGTGCCGATGCGGCGCAGGTCCGGCCGCGCCTCGGGGATGCCGCTGGCGCCCGGCGCGGCTTTGACCGTGCCGCCGAGCAGGCGGTTGCTCAGCGTGATCTCCGCGGCGGGCTGGGCCGGCGTGTGCGCCTGCAGCCAGTCGAGGTTCTGCTGCAGCGAGGGGTCGGCATCGCCTTCGGCCAGCTGCTGCGCCTCCTGCAGCGCGGCCAGCGCCAGCGCATATTCGCGCGCCGCCTGCCACAGCCCCGCCAGCGTCTGCAGGTTTGCGGTGTTGCGCGGCACCTGCCCGCCCTGCATCCAGGCGTGCATCAGCGAGCCTGCCTCGAACGGCGCGCCGAGCTGCGCGGTCAGTCCGACCAGTTGCAGGCGCTCGGTGGCGGACTGGACGTGGCCCTGGCGGCTGGCCAGCTCCAGCACCGCGAGCGCGCGCTCCTTCTGCCCGGCCTGGTGCAGCAGCCCGGCCAGCGCGAGCCAGTACTCGCGTTGCGCGGGATTGCGCCGGACCAGCTTCTCCAGCACCGGGATCGCCTCCTTGTGCATGCCGTTGTTCGAGTACGCGGCATAAAGCGCCTGCAGCCAGGACTCGTCCGGGTCCGGGTGCCTGCCGACCGCCCGCTGCAACAGCGGCAGCGCTTCCTTGTAACGCTTGAGCTGCAAATAGGCGGCGCCGAGCGCGGCCTGCTGCTCGGCCGTGGCATTGGCGTTGTTCTTCACCTGCGGCTCGAGCGCCTTGATCACCACGTCGGGCTTGCCGCCGGCGACCAGCAGCGAGGTGAGGTCCTTGCGCATCTGCGCCACGGCCTGTGGCGACAGCGCGTTCTGGCGAATGGCCTGCTCGAGGTACTGCGCCGCGGCTTCGTAGTCCTGCGCCATCGCTGCCGTGCCGGCCAGCTCGCGCAGCAGCAGCGCTTTCTCGTACGGATCCTGGGTCGCCTGCAGCAGCTTCAGCGGATCCTGCTTCTGCGCCGCCGCCGGCGGCGTCTCCAGCTCGCGCACTTCGCTCTTGTATTGCTCGGCGTGGGCGGCGAAAAGTACCGTCATTCCCGCGAAAGCGGGAATCCAGTGCCTTGGAAAGACGCTGGACCCCCGCTTTCGCGGGGGTGACGACAACAGCGGGGGTGACGACAACAGCGGGGGTGACGGCAACAGCGGGAGCATGCTCATCGCCAGTTGAACGCGCAGTCGGCCGGATCCATCGGCACGCGCTGTTTCACCTCGGCGGCGCGGTCGGTCTCGGCGTAGATCCAGTGGGAGATGCTTTCGATCGCGGCGATCTCGTACACGCCGCGCGGCTGCGCATCCACGATCTTGACGTCCTGCACGCGCCCGCTCGGCAGCACCGTGAACACCGCCTCGACCCAGCCCTTGATGTTCTGCTTGCAGGCCCACTCGGGCATCTGCGGCCGCGCCGTCGACAGCGGGATCAGCGGTTTGCCTCTGAAGCCCTGGCCGCGGCCGTAGGTCCCGGCGCCGGTGCCGCTGCCACGCGCGAAGCCGCCGAAGCCCGCGCCGGTCAGCGAGCCGCCGCCGGCGATCTTCACCGGCATCTGGATGCGGGAGACGGGGCCCGCCACCGGCGCCGCCAGCGCCGGCAACCCTGCGGCGCCGGATTCCGGCGGCACCGTCACCGGCGGCGGCGGTGGTGGCGGCGGCTCGGGTGGCGCCGGCTCGTCGTCCCCGGCTTGCGGCTGCTCGCTGAGCAGCGAGACCATCGCGACTTCCTCCTCGTGCGCCGCCGGCTCGCGCGGCCCCCATAACAACAGTTGCACCAGCGCGAATGCCGCCAGCACGCCGGCCACGACGCCCACGCTCTGCTCGTCCAGGATCAGGCGCGAGCGCAGCCACAGCGGCTGCGCCACGGCGAGCGCCAGCGCCAGCAGCAGGATGGCGCCGATGAAATACCCGCCGACGCCGCTGTGCCAGAGCCGCTCGAACAGCCCGGGCCGGTTCGCCTCGGCCAGCAACAGCGCGCCGCGCGCCGGGTCGAGCACCATCGGCGCGACTCCTTCGGCCTGCTCGAAGCGCCGCGCGATGCGCCGGTGGCGCCACGACGGCTGGCGATCCAGCTCGACCAGCGCCTTGCCGCCCGCATGGAGCGCGAAGTACTCGCCGTCGGCAATCGCGGCGAACACGCCGACGCGCAGCACCGTGCGCGGCGCGCTGCCCTCCTCCGTCACCAGCGAGGCCGCGAACTGCTGCACCGCGCCAGCCTGCGCAATGTCGAACTGCAGCGCCTGCCAGATCTGCTCGAGCTCGGCCAGGCCCGGCCGCGTCGCGCTCGCGGCCAGTGGCGCCAGCTCGGCCATGCGGCCGGGAAACTGCGCGGTGACCAGCGAAGCCTGCGCCGCATCGTGCAGGTCAACGGCCGCGCCGCGCGCGGCGTCGTAGGCCGTGTCGAGATCGCGCGAGGCGACGGCGAGGCGCCGGTCGAGCTCCGCGGCCTGGCGGTGCGCGGCCTCCCAGCGCCGGCGGGCGCCGGCAGCGCGCGCCTCGTTGGCGCGCACGTCGGCCTGCACGGCCGCCAGCCGGGCGGCCGCCTCGTTGCGCGCGCGCGTGAAGCGCTGCTCGCGCTCGGCGTTGGCTTGCGCCGCGGCGCGCGAGCTGTCGCGCACCTGCTTGAGCAGGTCGCCTTGGACGGGGGCCTGCGCGCTCGCGGCTCCGGCTGAAAGCAGCAGCAGCGCGACGAACAGGCGTCTCACGGCTTGGCCACCGGCAGCACCAGCAACTCCGGGGGCAGCTTGCCGCGCGCCATCGTGGCGGCGCGCGTGATCTCCGCAGCGGCGGCGTCGTCGAGCGGTGCCCAGCTGTTCGTCGCGTCCCAGCGCGCCGCCTGGCTGTCGTCCACGCAATAAAAGCCGACGCGGCCGACGCGCACCAGCGTGGCCGCACCCGGCGCGCCGGTGCAGTCGGTTGCCACGTCCTCGGCGCCGACCGTGTTGCCGTACTCGGCCTCGCTGCGCCAGGCCTCCAGCACGCGGCGGAACTTCTCGGCGGCGCTGTGCCCCGAATCGTCGATCAGCGCCGTGATGTCGGCGATGCGCTTGCGGCGCACCTCCAGCAGGAACGGCGGATCGCGCGCCACCTGCGCCTCGAGCGCGGCCAGCATGCGCCGCGCCAGCGGCAGCAGCTCGCCGCCGAGCGCCGAGACGCGCTTGAGCTCGGCGTCGATCTGCGCCCGGCGCTGCTCCTCGACCGCGGCCTCCTGCTCGAGCTGCTCGGAATAGGCGGCCAGCTGCAGCGCGCGCGATTCGGCGGCGCGGCGCTTCTCGTGCAGCGCGCGGGTCTCGGCGTCGAGCCTGTCGATCCTCTGTTGCGATTCGCGCGCCGCGCGCTGCGCGCCGAGGCTGGCCTCGAGGGCCTCACCGACTTCGTCGGCGGCGTACGCGGGGGCCGCAAGCAGCAACAAGAAAAAGGGGACGCACACTTTTTTATAAATGCGTGCGTCCCCTTTTCTTGCCTTTAGGATGACAGCAGCGCTATTCACGGCCGCGCGCGGCCACTCGCTGCTCGTGTCCTTGCAGCCAGTTGGCGATTTCGGCCGCCATCTCGTCGGTGTCGTCGTCGTCGAGTACCCAGTGCCCGCGGTCCGGATAGTGGCGCATGGAGGCCTGCGGATACAGCGCGGCGACCTTGCGCACCGAGGCAGCTGGTGTCAGCCGGTCGTCGCCGCAGCTGACCACGTAGAGCGGGCAGGTCACGGCCGCCGGCACCACGCTCGAGGTGCGCTGCGTGTCCAGCATCCACAGGGCGATTTCGAACGCGGCGCGGCCGGATTCCTCGACCATGGCGTCGTACAGCTTGACGTGCTTGTCGCGCGGCACGCCGTTGAAGGCGCTGACCACCGCGCGGTGGAACGACAGCTTGTGCGGCCGTTTCCACCAGGCCCAGCTGGTGACGATGCGGAAGAACGAGACGAAGTTGGTCCAGCGCAGGCCCCAGACGCCGGCGGGCCACGCCGGAGTCAGCAGTACCAGCGCGAAGGGCTGGATGCGCGCCGCCAGTTGCTGCGCCAGCAGCCCGCCCATCGAGTGGCCGATCAGGATCGGCGCTTCAGTCAGTTTCAGGCTGCGCACCGTTTCCTCCAGGAATGCGAGGTAGTCGCGCAGGCTCTTGTTGCCGACCTCGGGGTGCGGCACCCCGACCTCGTGCGCCGGCAGGGTCGGCGCATAGCAGGTGTGGCCGCGCGGCTTCAACCCTTCCATCAAGCGCTCGAAGTTGGCGCCGGTGCACCACATGCCGTGGATCAGGACGATCGGCCGGGCCATGTCAGTACCCGCTGATGATGCGCGTGGTGAAGCGGTTGAGCCAGCCCGGACTGATCTTCTGCGCCAGTGCCATGAGCCAGCCCTGAAAACCGGGATACCAGTGCACCCTGGGCCACAGCCGCCAGTGCGCGGCGCGCCACACGACCCTGGCAACATCGGCGGGGGTCAGGTGCATGCCGAGGACTTCCTTGGCCTTCAGCTGCGACTCGAATTTCGTCACCATCGCCGTGTCCACGAACAGGGGCAGGATGTCGCGCACCGTGATGCCATGGCGCCGCCACTCGATGTCGAGTGCCTCGGTCAGGCCCTTCACCGCGAACTTCGTTGCCGCATAGGTGGCCAGGCAAGGCACGCCGTAGATCGCGGAGGCCGACGACATGCTGATGACGCGCGCGCCCGGCGTGCGGCGCAAATACTGGAACGCGCCGTGGCAGCCGTTGATCACCCCCAGCAGATTGACCGCGATGATGGCGCGGTTGTGCTCCATCGGCAGGTCCTCGAACGGGCCGGCGCTGCCGATGCCGGCGTTGTTGAACAGCAGGTCGAGGCGCTGGCCGGCGGCCTCCCAGAACTGCGCGAGCGCGCGCTCGAAGGCGGCGTAGTCGCTGACGTCGAGCCGGGCGCCGCAGCTATGGCCCGGGCCGAGCTTGGCGGCGAGTTCGCGCACGCCGGCCTCGTCGATGTCGTACAGGCCGACGAACCAGCCGCGTTGCGCAAACAGCTCGGCAGTGGCGCGGCCGATGCCGGCCGCCGC
Source organism: Gammaproteobacteria bacterium (assembly GCA_031396115.1). GTDB lineage: Bacteria > Pseudomonadota > Gammaproteobacteria > Nevskiales > Nevskiaceae > JACPFV01. The sequence continues at coordinate 2,906 of JANNKD010000022.1, read as the reverse complement.
GCCGGTGATGAAGATGCTTGGACGGCTCACGCCGGACTGATCGGTTCCAGATACAGGATGCGGTCGCCTTCCAGGATGACCATGGTGCTGGTCTCGGCGTACTTCTGCTGCTTGCGGTGGCCTTCGAATGCCGGGCCCACGCGGATCTCGGCAACAACGAACGACAGCCGGTTGCGGAACGGGAACGTCACTACCATGTAGCGCTGCACCGGGATCGGCCGGAAGTAAGTGTCGGTGCCGAGCACATCCCGGTTGACCGACTGCTCGACCATGAAACCGACCTGGTTCTGCATGCCGCGCCCGGTCGGGGAGTACTCCTGCGCCGGCTTGCGCGCGGCGATGCCGGCGGTGTCGAGCCGCTCGCCCAGCGCGGCGGTCAGCTCGCCGATCTTCGAAGGATCGGCCGAGGCCTCCTGCACGTAGACGAACTGGTACGGGCCCATGTCGCGCTCGACGACCGCAACCGGGCTCAGCGCGCCGAGCCAGGCCAGCATCGAAAGAATCACGACGAGGAGCGCCCCCAGCGCTCCGAGCACGATTTTCACGTGGCACCCCCTTGTGGTCGTCGTGAGTCTAACCTTTTAGTAACCTACGGGCCTCAAAGGAGAACGCAGACATGGCTGGGCATTCGAAGGCATTTCTGGCGATCGTGGACGACGCAAAAAGCCGCATCAAGGAAGTTCATGCGCGCGAGATGCCGGAGCTGATGAAGAAGAACCCGAAGATCAGGCTGATCGACACGCGCGAGGAGAGCGAATACGCCGGCGGCCACATCGAGGGCGCCCAGTGGATCGGCAAGGGCGTGATCGAGCGCGACATCGAGTCGCTGCACCCGGACAGGGGCGAGCCGCTGTACCTTTATTGCGGCGGCGGCTTCCGCTCGGCGCTGGCCGCCGACAGCCTGCAGAAGATGGGTTACACGAACGTGTGGTCGGTCGACGGCGGCTGGCGCGCGCTGAAAGACCTGTTCCCCACCGAGTAACGCGTGCACCAGACCGGCGCGCTCAGCCAGATGGGCTTCGGCAACCTGCTCGCGCAGGCCGACGCCGTCGCCATCGCGGTGCTGCTGCTGCTGCTGCTGATGGCGGTGTTCAGCTGGTACTACATCCTCACCAAGGCGGCGCGCGCCTGGCACATCCGCAAGGCCGCCGACGGCGTGGTCGCCGCCTTCTGGGAAGCGCCGTCCCTGCCCGACGGCGTCAAGGCGATGGAGCAGCAGCGTCCCTCCGAGCCGTTCTCGAAGGTCGCGCTCGACGGCGTCAACGCCGCGCACCACCACGAGAAGCACACCGGCGGCAAGCTCGGCGAGGCCATGGGTCGCTCCGAGTTCGTCGAGCGCGCGCTGCGCAAGGCCATCGGGCGCGAGACCACCCAGCTCGAAACCGGCCTGACGTTCCTGGCCACCGTCGGCGCCACCGCGCCGTTCGTGGGCCTGTTCGGCACGGTCTGGGGCATCTACCACGCGCTGATCCGCATCGGCGCCAGCGGCGAGGCCTCGCTCGACGCGGTGGCCGCGCCGGTCGGCGAGGCGCTGATCATGACCGCCCTCGGCCTCGCGGTCGCGGTGCCGGCGGTGCTCGGCTACAACTTCCTGGTGCGCAGCAACCGCGTCGTGATCCAGAGCTTCGACAACTTCGCCCATGACCTGCACCAGTACCTGACCACCGGCGCGCGCGTCGACGGTGCGCCGCCACCGACCGCGAAAGTCGCGACAGGTAGGAGCGCCTCTTAGGCGCGACCGGTCATGGCATTTTCGTCCAGCAACAAGAGCTTCACCTCCGACTCCCCGCCGATGTCGGAGATCAACGTCACGCCGATGGTCGACGTGATGCTGGTGCTGCTGATCATCTTCATGATCACGGCGCCGCTGATCACGCACAAGATCGCCATCGACCTGCCGCAGGCCGCGGCGGTCAAGAATCCTGACAAGCCCGACATCGTCACGCTGTCGATCGACGGCGACGGCAAGCTCTACTGGAACGACCAACTGGTGACGAGCGAAGAGTGGAAAGTGCGCGTGCGCTCGGCCGCGCTGAAGGATCCGCAACCCGAGCTGCACCTGCGCGCGGAGAAGACCACGCAGTACCAGATGCTCGCCGAGATCATGGCCGATGCGCAGGCGGCGGGGATGGTCAAGATCGGCTTCGTGACAACCCCAAAAGAAAAAGCGCCGTAGAAGCGCTTCAGGCGCAACCGTCGCTACAGGGGCGCGTAGCGGACGCCGAGGATCTCGATCTCGGACTCGCCACCCGGCAACTGCGCCGTCACGACGTCGCCCTCGACCCGCTTGAGCAACGCGCGCGCCATGGGCGAGTCCACGCTGATCAGGCCCTTCGATGCGTCGGTCTCGTCGGGGCCGACGATGCGGTAGGTCTTCGACTCGCCCTTTTCATCGGCGATCTCCACCCACGCGCCGAAGAACACCCGCTTGGCATCCGCGGGCTTCGTATCCACGACTTTGAGATCGGGAATGCGTTTCTGCAGGTAACGAACGCGCCGGTCGATCTCGCGCAGCTCTTTTTTACGGTAGATGTACTCGGCGTTCTCGGAACGGTCGCCCTCGGCCGCGGCAGCGGACAACGCACGCACCACCTCGGGCCGGCGCACGTTGTACAGCTGGTGGTACTCGTCCTTCAGCCACGCGTAGCCTTCCGGGGTGATGTACGGCGAGGATTTGGCCTGCGGAGCCTTGTAGCGCGACACGTGCGCCTCCAGATCTGAAGGTTGATCCTCTTTGCCCCAGCCTCGTGCCATATCTGTCGCGCCTAAGAGGCGCTCCTACAACAGCCGCGGGCCATGTCAGCGCAGCGGCGGGTCGAGGAAGAAATCGGGGAGCATCGCGGAGTCCGGTGTGCCCGGCACGGCGGCGTACTTCGAGAAGTCCTTGACGCCGGCGGACCGCAGCA
>JANNKD010000276.1:0-1999 GCA_031396115.1 Gammaproteobacteria bacterium | reverse complement strand
TCGCGGGCTGGCAGTACGCCTTCCAGCGCGCGTGGGCCGAGACGGTGATCGCACAGGAACTGCTCAAGCTGGGGTTCTCCCGTGGCTGACGAGCTCGGGCAGCGGACGGTCGGCGGACTGCACGAGGCCTTGCTGCCGCGCCTGGCCACGGTGCCGAGGAATGCCGTGATCCTCGATCTGGGCTGCGGCTCGGGCGCTTGGCTGGTGCGACTCGCCGCAGCCGGCTTCACGCGCCTGACCGGCGTGGACCAGGTGCCGCCGTTGCCGGAGCGCTTCGTCGCGCCGCGACCGACGCTGATCGCCGCCGACCTCGAGCAGCCCGGCTTGGCGCTCGCGCCGTTGCGCGGAACCTGTGACCTGGTGACGTCGATCGAAGTCGTCGAGCACGTCGCCAACCAGGGCACGTTCTGGGACGTCGTCGCGGATCTGTTGAAGCCCGGTGGTCAGGCCCTGATCACGACGCCCAACGTGCATTCGTTGCCGAGCCGCCTGCGCTGGCTGTTGTCGGGGAGCGTCCGCCAGTTCGACGACCACGGCGATCCCACGCACGTGACGCCCGTGTTCCTGCCGCTGCTGCCGCGGTTGCTCGAGCAGAGCGGCCTGGCGCTTGGCGAGGTATGGGCGCATCCATCGCGTGGCTACCTCGCGATGCGCCCGGCGTTGAAGCTGGTGTTCCGGGCGCTGGCGTTCGCCGATCCGCAGCCCGGCGACACGCTGTGCTTCTGGGTCCAAAAGCGGGCGGGGCGATGAAGCTGTACGTACTCGGGCTCAACGCCCACCACGGCGATGCCTCGGCGGCGCTGTTCGCCGACGGCGAGCTGGTCGCGGCTGTGGAAGAAGAGCGCTTCCGCCGCATCAAGCACTGGGCCGGATTTCCCGAGCACGCCATCCGCTCGTGCCTGGCGCAGGCCGGCATCGGGCTGGACCAGGTCACGCATGTCGCGGTGAACTCCGATCCGCGCGCCCACCGCTGGCGCAAACTCGGCTACGCGCTTGCGCACCGGCCCAACCCGGCGCTGCTGTTGCAGCGGCTGCGCGCAGGCAGGCAGCGCGTGTCGGTCGAGGCCGAGCTCAAGCGCCGCTTCCCGCAACACACGTTCAGTGGCCAAGTCCATCACGTGGAGCACCACCTGGCGCATTTGGCCTCGGCGTTCCTGGTATCGCCGTTTCCTCACGCGGCAGTGCTGTCGGTGGATGGCTTCGGCGACTTCAGCAGCGTGGCGTGGGGCGTCGGCCAGGGCATCGCGCTCGAACTGGGAGGCCGCGTCTACTTCCCGCATTCGCTCGGCATCTTCTATGAGGCGCTGACGCAGTACCTGGGTTTTCCGCGCTACGGCGACGAATACAAGGTCATGGGGCTCGCCGCATACGGCAAGCCGAAGCACCTGAAGCTGCTGCAGGACGTCGTCCACACACGCGAGGGCGGCGGCTTCGAACTGAGCCTGAGGTATTTCCGCCATCCGCGCGAGCCGATCGATTTCCGCTGGCAGGACTGCGAGCCCGGCGTGGGCACGCTGTACACGGACGCGCTCCTGGGCTTGCTCGGGCCCGCGCGGCGGCCGGAGGACCCGGTGGAGGCGCGCCACCAGGACCTCGCCGCCTCGGTGCAGGTCATGTACGAAGAGCAGTTGTTCCACATCGCGCGCGAAGTGCATCGGCGCACCGGCGTGGACACGCTGTGTCTTGCCGGCGGCTGCGCCATGAACTCGGTCGCCAACGGCAAGATCACCCAGCGCGGCCCGTTCAAGCAGGTCTATGTGCAGGCCGCCGCGGGCGATGCGGGCGGGGCCATCGGCGCCGCGGCGTACGTCGCGAGCCACCTGCAGCGCAAGCGGCCCAAGCCCATGCTTCACGCCTTTTGGGGGCCGCAGTTCAGTCGCGGTGACATCGAACGCGAGCTGGAGCAGCAGCGCGCCGCGCTCGAGCAGGGCGGCTGCCGCGTCGAGTGGATCGCCGACCAGGCCGCGCTATGCCGACGGGCCGCGCAGGCGATTGCCGA
>JANNKD010000171.1:0-5338 GCA_031396115.1 Gammaproteobacteria bacterium | reverse complement strand
GCGCCTCTTAGGCGCGACCCGACTGCGCTACTGCTGCTGCGAGCCCGGCGCCGGCTCTTCCGGCGGCGCCTCGACCGGGGTGTATTTCTCCTCCGGCGGCGGGAACGTGCCGGCGGCCTCGGGCGACGGCGCCGGGGGCGCGCACAGGGCGTCGACTTTCCCCTGCGCCATGTCGAGGAACTGCTGGCGCTCGGCCGCGGTGTATTGGCGGGTCTTGCCGAGGTTGTCGATCTCGCTCATGGTCGGCGCCTTGCGCCAGATCGCGAGCTGCGCTTTCTTCTGCTGGCACTCCGCCTCGCGCGCCTTGGTTTCGGCCAGAGCCGTGGCCGGCTCGCCGCTGTCACTCGAGGACTCGACCATCACGGACTCGGCCTGGCCGGACTTGGGCTTGTCGCCGTAGTGAACCTGGCCGTCCTTGTCCTTCCACTTGTAGACGTCGCCCGCGGACGCGGCGGCGCACACCAACAGCAGGCACAGGGTGATGAGAATCGGACGCATGGCAAAGCCCTCCTGAACACCGGCAGTTTCGTGAAAGCCGGCGGTTGCGTCAATCCGGCGCCCCGGAGTGTGTCGGGTCTCACCGACAAGGGACTAGAATGCGCCGGCACCCTCGGAGTGACCATGCGCTGGCGTGACGCCCGGAAAAGCAGCAACGTCGAGAATGCCGGCGGCAGCGGCCTGCGCCGGGGCGGCACGCTCGGCCTCGGCGGCGTCGCCGCCGTCGTGGTGATCAGCCTGTTGCTCGGCAAGAACCCGCTCGAGATGCTGGGGCTGGTCACCCAGATGACCGGCTCGGGCGCACCGTCCACCGGCGCGCCGTCACCCCAGAATGCCGCCAACCGCGAATTCGTCGCCGCCATCCTCGGCGAGACCGAGGATGTCTGGGGGGCGATCTTCCAGGCCTCGAACGCGCAGTACGAGCAGCCACGGCTGGCGCTGTTCTCCGGCGGCGTGCAGACCGCGTGCGGCGGCGCCAGCAGCGCCAGCGGCCCCTTCTACTGCCCCGCCGACCACAAGGTGTACCTCGACACCGGCTTCTTCGAGCAAATGCGCAGCCTCGGCGGCGGCGGCGATTTCGCGGAGGCCTACGTGATCGCGCACGAGGTGGGGCACCACGTCCAGACGCTGACCGGGGTCTCGGCGCGGGTGAACCAGGCGCGGCAATCCGGCCAGCGGGTCGAGGGCGACAATGGGCTGCTGGTGCGGCAGGAACTCCAGGCGGACTGTTACGCGGGCCTATGGGCGCATCACGCGCAGCAACGGCACCAGTGGCTGGAGCCCGGCGACATCGAGGAAGCACTGGCCACCGCCAGCGCCATCGGCGACGACCGCCTGCAGAAACAGGGGCAGGGCACGGTCGTGCCGGATGCGTTCACCCACGGCACGGCCGAGCAACGCGTGCGCTGGTTCAAGGCGGGTTTCGAGAGCGGCAGTGTCGCTCGCTGCGACACCTTCGCCGCGCCAACCCTGTAGGAGCGCCTCCTAGGCGCGATTCCTAATAGTTGTAACCGCGCTCGTTGTGCTCGGCCTGGTCGAGGCCCAGGGTCTCGTTTTCCGGCGACACGCGCAGGCCGGTCACGAAGTCCACGGCCTTGAGCAGCACGAAGGTCACGACCGCGGTGTAGGCGGCCACCGACAGCACGCCCTGGGCCTGCACCCAAAGCTGCGAGCCCATGGTCATGCCCTCGGCGTAGCCCTGGCCGCTGAACGCGCCGAGCCCGGTCGAGGCGAACACGCCGGCCAGCATCGTTCCGGTCATGCCGCCGACGCCGTGCACCGGGAACACGTCGAGCGAATCATCCACGGCCAGCGCGCGCTTCATGTAGTTGGTCGCGACGAAACAGACCGCGCCGGCGATGAAGCCGATCACCAGCGCCCCGCCGGGGCCGACGTAGCCCGAGGCCGGCGTGATGGTGGCCAGCCCGGCGACCAGGCCGGTGACCACGCCCAGCACGCTGGGCTTGCGGTAGCGCAGCCACTCGATCGCCATCCAGGACAGCGCGCCGGCGGCCGCGGACACGTGCGTGGCCAGCAGCGCCATGCCGGCGTTGCCGTTGGCGGCGAGCGCGCTGCCCGCGTTGAAGCCGAACCAGCCGACCCACAGCATGCCGGCGCCCATCGCCGTCATGGTCATGTTGTGCGGCATCAGCGCCGCCGTCGGAAAACCGCTGCGCTTGCCGAGCACCAGCGCGCAGACCAGCGCGGCGATGCCGCAGGTGGTGTGCACCACGGTGCCGCCGGCGAAATCGAGCAGGTTCTTCTTGAGCAGCCATCCGTCCGCGGCCCACACCCAGTGGCACACGGGCAGGTAGACCACGGTCAGCCACAGCGCCGAGAACAGCAGCATGGCGGAGAACTTCATGCGCTCGGCGAAGGCGCCGACCACCAGCGCCGGCGTGATGATGGCGAAGGTCAGCTGGAACATGGCGAACACGGTCTCCGGGATCGTCCCCGTCAGCGCGTCTTCACCGACGCCGGCGAAGAACGCCTTGGACAGGCCGCCGACCGCCGGCCCGCCCGGCGCGAAGGCGAGGCTGTAGCCGTAGATCACCCAGATCACGGACACCACGCAGGCGATGACGAAGCACTGCATCAGCACGCTCAACACGTTCTTGGTCCGCACCAGGCCGCCATAGAACAGGGCCAGGCCCGGCAGCGTCATGAACAGCACCAGCGCCGTGGCCGTGATCAGCCAGGCGGTATCGCCCGCGTTCAGCCCGGGCGTCATCAGATCGCTTCCTTGCCCGTCTCCCCGGTCCGAATCCGCACGGTTTCGTTGAGTTCGTAGACGAAAATCTTGCCGTCGCCGATCTGGCCGGTCTTGGCCGCCTTCTGGATCGCCTCGATGGCCTTGTCCACCAGCGCCGGCGTCACGGCCACTTCGAGCTTGATCTTGGGCAGCAGGTCGACGGTGTACTCGGCGCCGCGGTACAGCTCGGTGTGGCCCTTCTGCCGGCCGAAGCCGCGCACTTCGGTGACGGTCATGCCCTGCACGCCGACCTCGGCCAGCGCCTCGCGCACGGCGTCGAGCTTGAACGGCTTGATGATGGCCATCAGCATCTTCATGGAGCGTCCCCGGTTGGATTGCCGAACCGCGGGCAGCATAAAACAAAAGGGGCCGGCTTTCGCCGGCCCCCGTTTCTTCAGTCATTCCCGCGGAAGCGGGAATCCAGTCTGGATGCCCGCTTCCGCGGGCATGACGCTGAAGCGTCAGTTGTAGGCTTTTTCGCCGTGCTCCGCGACGTCCAGCCCCTCGGATTCCGCTTCCTCGTTCACGCGCACGCCGATGGTGAACTTGAGCAGCGCCATGGTGACCGCGGCGACCGTGCCGCTGACCAGGATCGCCACGCCGACCGCCTTGGTCTGGATCCAGATCTGCGCGGACGAGTAGCCGACCGACAGCGTGAACCAGTCGGCGTATACGCCGACGCCGCCCTTGGCCGGATCCACGAACACGCCGGTCAGGATGGCGCCGATAATGCCGCCGATGGCGTGCACGCCGAACGCGTCGAGCGCGTCGTCGATGCCGAGCATGCGCTTGACGTAGGCGCAGAACAGGAAGCACGCGACGCCGGCGGCGAGGCCGATGATCAGCGCGCCCTGGATGCCGACGAAGCCGCAGGCCGGCGTGATGCCGACCAGGCCGGCGACCGCACCCGAGATGATGCCGAGCAGCGACGGCTTGCCCTTGAGCACCCACTCCGCGAAGAACCAGCCCAGCGCGGCGGTCGCGGTGGCGATCAGCGTGTTGCCGAACGCCAGCACGGCGTAGCCGTTGGCCTCGAGGTTGGAGCCGGCGTTGAAGCCGAACCAGCCGAACCACAGCAGGGACGCGCCGATCATGCTCATCGCCAGCGAATGCGGCGGCGAGATGGTCTTGCGCTTGCCGAGGAACGCGGCGACCACCAGGCCGGCGACGCCGGCGTTGATGTGCACCACGGTGCCACCGGCGAAGTCGAGCGCGCCCATCTGCCACAGGTACCCGGCAGTCGCGTTCACGTCGGCGACCACGTCGGCCGAGGTGTACGCATCCGGACCCGCCCACCACCAGACCATGTGCGCCATCGGGATGTAGGCGAGCGTGAACCAGACGACCGAGAAGATCAGCACGGCCTTGAACTTCATGCGCTCGGCGTAGGCGCCGGCGATCAGCGCGACCGTGATCGCGGCGAAGGTCAGCTGGAATATCGCGAACAGGTACTCCGGCAGCGGCACGCCCTTGCTGAACGTCGCCGTCGCCGTGAAGAACCCGTTGGCATCGGTGACCACGCCCTTGAGGAACAGCTTGTCGAGCGTGCCGAAGACCGGGCCGGTGCCGCTGAACGCGAGGCTGTAGCCGTACACCACCCACAACACCGAGATCAGGCAGAAGATCGCGAACGTCTGGGTCAGCGTGGACAGCATGTTCTTCTGGCGCACCATGCCGCCGTAGAACAGCGCCAGGCCGGGCACCGACATCAGCAGCACGAAGGCGGTCGCCGTCAGCATCCAGGCGATGTTGCCCTCGTTGTACTTCGGCGCTTCCGCTGCGGCCGCAGGCGCCGCTTCGGCCGCAGGCGCGGCTTCGGCAGCGGCGGGTTCCGCCGGTGCAGCGGGATCCTGCGCGAAGGCCGCGCCCGTGAAGGCACAGCCCAGCGCGAGCAGGAGGGGGACGAATCGAGTGAGTTTCATGTCAGGAGCTCCCAATCTTTTTTAGAGCGCGTCTTTGCCGGTTTCGCCGGTGCGGATGCGGACGGCCTGGTCGAGGCTGAAGACGAAGACCTTGCCGTCGCCGATCTTTCCGGTGTGTGCAGCCTTGGTGATGGCCTCGAGCGCGCGCTCGAGCAGCGCGTCGTCCACGGCGACTTCGATCTTCACTTTCGGCAGGAAGTCGACGACGTATTCGGCGCCGCGGTACAGCTCGGTGTGGCCCTTCTGCCGGCCGAAGCCCTTGACCTCGGTCACGGTGATGCCGGAGACCCCGACCTCCGAAAGCGCTTCCCGGACCTCGTCGAGCTTGAACGGCTTGATGATGGCTGAGATGAGTTTCATTCCCTTCACTCCTGAGTGTTGACGGGGCGCGTGCGCCCGCGCCGCTAAAACGCACGGAGCGTGCCAAGGCAAAAAAGGGGACGCACGCATTTATGCGGGGAGAATGTGGGGGAAATTGCGTGCGTCCCCTTTTTTGGCGCACCAAGGCGGTGCGGCGCGGGGTCAGGGCCCTGTTTTGGGGCGGGGCGTGGGCCGCTACACTGCGCGCATGACCGATTCGCGCCGACTCGAGGATCTCGCCGCCCGCCTGGCGCGTGTGCTGCCGCCCGGGCTGACCGGGCTGCGCGCGGAGCTCGAGGACAACTTC
>JANNKD010000241.1:0-20334 GCA_031396115.1 Gammaproteobacteria bacterium | reverse complement strand
CTGGCGCGCATCGCCAACATCATCGCGTCGATGCGCCAGTTCGTGGACGAGGTCTACGTGCCCGACACGCTGGCGATCGCCTCGTTCTACAAGGACTGGGCCAAACCGGGCCATGGCGAGGGCACCGGCAACTTCATGACGTTCGGTGAATTCCCGGAGGGCGGCAAGCCGGGCGGCAAGTTGCTGATCCCGCGCGGCGTGATCCTCAATCGCGACCTGACGAAGATTCTCGAGGTGGACCTGAACTCGGAGGAAGAGATCAAGGAGTACGTCTCGCACTCCTGGTACGCCTACGAGGGCGGCAAGGACCAGGGCCTGCATCCCTACAAGGGCGAGACCACGTTCAATTACAGCGGACCCAAGCCGCCGTACGAACACCTCGACACCAACGCCAGCTATTCGTGGCTGAAGTCACCACGCTGGAAGGGCCACTCGATGGAAGTCGGCCCGCTGGCGCGCGTGCTGATGCTGTATGCCTCGGGGCACGAGCCGACGAAGGAGCTGGCCGGCATGGCGCTGGGCAAGCTGGGGCTGCCGCTGGAGGCCATGTTCTCGACGCTGGGGCGCACCGCGGCGCGCACGCTCGAGACCAAGCTCATCGCGGACGCATTGCCCACCTGGTACGACGCCCTGATGGCCAATATCAAGGCCGGCGACGTGCGCACGTTCAATGAAGCGCTGTGGAGCCCGTCGACCTGGCCGAGCCACGCGCAGGGCGTGGGGTTCATGGAGGCCCCGCGCGGCGGCCTGGCGCACTGGATCGTCATTGACAACGGCAAGATCACCAACTACCAGTGCGTGGTGCCGAGCACCTGGAACGCCGGGCCCCGCGATGCGCAGGGCCAGGACGGCCCGTACGAGGCTGCGCTGAAGGGCCACACCCTGCACGACGCGCAGCAGCCGATCGAGATCCTGCGGACCATCCACAGCTTCGATCCCTGCCTGGCCTGCGCGGTGCATGTGGTCGACCGGGACGGCGAGGAGCTGATCCGGGTCAAGGTGCTGTGAAGCCGGAACAGGGTCGCATGCGCAACCTCGCGTGGCTCGCTCTGGCGCTGCTGTTCATCAACCTGGCTGCGGGAGCCGGCCTGCTCGGATTGGGCCTCGCCGGCGGCGTGGCCTGCGCCGGCCTCGGCGCGGTGGCCTGGCTGCTCGGCCTGCGGCATGCGTTCGACGCCGATCACATCGCGGCGATCGACAACGTCACCCGCAGCCTGCGCCAGCAGGGGCACCGCCCGGTCGCCGTCGGTTTCTTCTTCTCGCTCGGGCATTCGACCGTGGTCATGCTGGTGACCCTCGCGCTCGCCGTGGGGCTGGCGCGTGCGGACGGTTTTGCCGGGTGGCTCAGCGAGTGGGGGGTCCCGGTGAGCCTGTTCGCTTCGGCGGCGTTCCTGACCCTGGTCGGAGCGCTGAACCTGCGGTCCCTGCGCGAACTCGGCCAGCGTGCCGCGTCGGACCCACCGCGCGCGCGGTTCGCCGGCGTGACGCACAGCCGCTCGATGTTTCCGCTCGGGCTGCTGTTCGGCCTGAACCTCGACACGGCGGGCGAGATCGTGCTGCTCGGGGCGGCGGCCGCCGCGCTGGCGGCGGACCTGCCGTTGTGGGCGATGATGGCGTTCCCACTGCTGTTCACCGCCGGCATGGCGGCGGCGGATTCCGCCGAGGGGCTGCTGATGCTGCGGCTGTACGACTGGGCCTTGACGGACCGTGACCGCACCTGGCGACTCAACACCGCCACGACCACGCTGTCGGCCGCGCTCGCGCTGGGGATCGCGGCTTGTCAGTGGCTGGCGCTGGCGCGCTGGGGCGGCGTTTCGCTGGCGGACCTCGGCTTCGCCGGCGATGCATCGAGCGCGATGCTCGGCTTCGGCGCAACGGTGCTGATGACGATGCTATGGATCGCGGCGCGCCTGCGCCGCCCGGCGAGCGTGGTGGCACGCGTCTCCTGAGTCGGTGTAACGTCCTGCAACACGGGAGGAACCAGGGCCGGATGCACTTGGCCACCCAAGGAGGCGCCGTGACCGCGAACGTCGTGATCCTGTACCACAGCGGGTCCGGCCATACCGCCGTGCTCGCGCAGTCGGTGCTGCGCGGCGCGAGCGCAGTTGCCGGCGTTCGCGCGCAGCTCATCAAGGCGGAGGAGTTCGAGCAGCACTGGGCCGACCTCGATGCTGCCGACGCCATCATCTTCGGCTCGCCGACGCTGATGGGCAGCGTGTCCGCGGGGCTCAAGCGTTTCATGGAGGCCACCGTGGAGCGCTACTTCGGCCAGCGCTGGGACGGCAAGCTGGCGGCGGGGTTCACCAATTCGGCCAGCCTTTCCGGCGACAAGCTCAACACGCTGGTGGACATGGTCATGTTTGCCGCGCAGATGGGCATGCACTGGCTCAGCCTCGGGCTGCTCAGCGGCATCGACGCGACCCATTCGAAGGCGGATTCGCTGAATCGCCTCGGCAGCTGGCTCGGCGCGATGGCGCAATCCAACGTCGATCAGGGCCTGGACCTGGCGCCGCCCGACAGCGACCGCCTCACGGCCGAGCATCTCGGCCGGCGCGTGGCCAAAGCCGCGCTGCGCTGGCGAGCGGGCGCCGAGCACCTGGCCGCCACGCCGGCCAAAGCCGTCGCATGAGCACGCTGGCGCACGTGGCCGGCGCGGTCCGGCCCAACTTCATGGTGCTGACCCCGATGTGCGTGGCGCTCGGCGTGGCCGTGGCGATTCACGATGCCGGGGGTGTCGACGTGACCGACGCGCTGCTCGCGCTGCTCGGCGCGGCGCTGGCGCACGCGGCCGTCAACCTGCTCAATGAGTACGACGATTTCCGCTCGGGTCTCGACGCCATCACCGTCCGCACGCCGTTCTCGGGAGGCAGCGGCACGTTGCCGGCGCATCCCGAGGCGGCGCAGGCGACGCTGGTCGCGGGCGTACTCAGCGTCGCCGGCACCGTGCTGATCGGGCTCTACTTCGCCTGGGAGCGGGGCATTGCCATCGTGCCGCTCGGCGTGCTGGGCCTGGCGATCGTCGTGGCCTACACGCCGTGGATCACGCGCCGCCCCCTGTTGTGCCTGCTGGCGCCGGGTTTGGGCTTTGGCCCGCTGATGGTGATGGGCACGGCGTTCGTGCTGGCGGGGCATTACACGGCCGGCGCGGCGTGGGCTTCGCTGGTGCCGCTGTTCCTGGTCAGCGAACTGCTGCTCGTCAATCAGTTCCCGGACGTGGATGCCGACCGCACGGTCGGCCGGCACCACCTGCCGATCTCGATCGGGCGCACGCGCAGCGCGCGCATCTATGCCGGATTCCTGCTCGCGGCGTTCGCCTCGATCGCACTCGGCGCCGCCGCCGGGTTGCTGCCGGCGTGGTCGCTGCTCGGGCTGGTGCCCTTGCCGGTGGCGCTGTACCTCGCGCGGGGCGTGGTGCAGAACGCGGAGGATCAGGCGAAGCTGATCCCACTGCTCGGCATCAACGTCGCCGTGATCCTGGGGACGATCGCGTTGTACGCGGCGGGAATCCTGATCGGCAGCCGCTGAGTCCTGCCTTACGCGGGCGGCTATTCAGCCGGCGCTTCCGTGTCGGCCTGCGCCGTTTCCTCGGGCAGCTTGTGGGCGATGCCCTGGTGGCAGTCGATGCAGGTCTTGTCACCCTTCTCGAGCGTCGCCGAGTGCTTCTTCTTCGCGCTCTTGTCCTGCTTCTCGAAATCCATGTGGTCGAGCTTGTGGCAGTTGCGGCATTCGCGCGAATCGGTGTCGCGCATCGACGCCCACACGCTCTCCGCCATCTCCTTGCGGTGCGCCTCGAACTTGACCGGCGTGTCGAGCTTGCCGAGGAAGTGCGCCGGCAGCTCGTTGAGGCTCGCCTGGATCTTGCGCACCATCTTGTGCTGGAACGCCTTGGGCACGTGGCAGTCGGGGCAGGTGGCGCGCACACCGGTGCGGTTCTTGTCGTGGATCGTTCCGACAAACTCGGCGTACACGTTGTCCTTCATCTCGTGGCACGAGAGGCAGAACGCCTCGGTGTTGGTCGCCGCGAGCACGGCCTCGAACGAGATCCAGCCGGCGGCACCGACGCCGAGCGCCAGGAACGCTCCGACCGGGATTCCCAGCAGCCAGCGCCGGGCGGGTCGCTCCCACAGCCAGGTCCAGAGCGACTTGCGGCCTTGCGGGGCCTCGCTCACTGCTGGCTCGCGTAGTAGTGCAGCAGCGCCTCGACCTCCTCCGCCTTGAGCGGGTCGGTCTTGACCTTCATCTTCTCGGGATTCGGCCGCTTGCCGCCCATCATGTCGGCGAGGGTCGCCTTCGTGTAAGGCATCCACTGGCCTGCCAGAATGCCGGCGTCGTCGTCGGCCGAGCCGCCGCCTTCGGCATGGCATTTTTCACATTGCGCGTCGTGGATCTTCTTGCCGGTCGCCGCCTTGGCCGCGTCGAATTTCTGCTTGGCCTTCACGAACGGTTTCGCGGAGAGACCCCTGACTACCTTCAGGGTGTCGTCGGCGCTCAGTTTCGCGGCGATTTCGCACATCGTGGTCTTCGGGCGCTTGGTATCGCCGGCGCGGTACTGGGTTTCGAGGCAGGGACGTTTCTTGTCGCGATACGCCGCCATCGCGTCCGTCAGGTACTGGTCCGATAATCCGCCGATGACCGGCGCCTCGGACTCGGTGCTGGCGCCATCCTTGCCGTGGCAGTCCGCGCACGACAGCCCAGGGTCGCCAGCCCGTGCCGGGAATGCGGCGCACAGCAACAGGGCGCACGCGATCGAGGCCAGCGGGTTCGGGCGTCGGGTGTTTGACATGGGAAGACCTCCTGGACTGGCGTCCGGGCACTGTGCCCCCTAATTCAGTGGCCGTAATTGACTTGGGTCAATGCCGGTGATCGCCAAGCCGATTAGCCTCGTGGCGTGCGAACCGCCCAAGGGACGCGATGAAAGCAGCCACAGCGTTTTCGAGGAACCGCCACGCGGTGTGCGCGATCCTGGCGGGACTTGTCCTGCTGGCGGGCTGCGAGGGTGACGACGGCCGCGACGGCGCTCCCGGAGCGCCCGGCGTCGGCACCAGCAGCAATGCAGAATCCCTGACCTTCGTCGTCAACTCCATCACCGTGGCCGGTCCGCCGGTGGTGGACTTCACGCTGACCAACGAGGACGGCGTGCGCTTCACCGGCCTGGCCCAGGGCCAGATCCGCTTCACCTTCGCCAAGCTCGCCCCGAGCACCAACGGCAACCCGAGCTACTGGCAGAGCTACATCAACCGCACCGAGACCAAGGGCGCCGGCGCCTGGGGCGCGGGCGGCACCGCGATCCAGGCGACCAGCGAAAGCAACGGCGTGCTGGTCAACGACCTCGACGGCACCTATCGCTATACCTTCGCCAACAACGTTACCGCCATCACCACCCCGATCGCGGTGAGCTGGGAGCCGACGCTCACGCACCGCGTCGCCGTGCAGATCAGCGGCGGCGGTCAGCCGGTGACGAACGCGTCCTACGACTGGAGGCCCTCCGACGGCGCCACCACGGGGCTGGCGTCGCGCGAAATCGTCCAGACCGCCTCTTGCAACGAGTGCCACTTGCAGCTCGCCGAGCATGGCGGCGGCCGCACCGAGATGAAGTACTGCGTGACCTGCCACAACCCCGGCACCGCCGACGCCAACAGCGGCAACACCGTGGACTTCAAGGTGATGATCCACAAGATCCACCGCGGCGAGTTCCTGCCCAGCGTCGAGGCCGGCGGCCAGTACGCCATCTGGGGCAACAGCGACGCCCTCCACGACTACTCGGAAGTGGTGTTTCCGCAGGACATCCGCAACTGCACCAAGTGCCATGACGCGGCCGACGCCGCGACGCCCCAGGGTGGCAACTGGAATACCCAGATGAGCGTCGAGGCCTGCGGGTCGTGTCACGACGACGTGAACTTCGCGACCGGCGCCGGCCATACCAGCGGCAACATCGTGGCGCAGAACGGGGATTGCTCGACCTGCCACGCTCCGGGCGGTTTCGCCCCGACTCCGGCCGAGGCGCACGTGATTCCGGACAAGGCTGCGGGCGCGAAGTACGCGCTGAACATCATCAGCGTCGCCAGTACCGCGCCCGGCCAGTTCCCGGTGATCACCTACGAGGTCATCGACCCGACCAACGCCAACGCGCGCTACAACATCCTGAGCGGCACCGATCCGGCTTGGACCACCGCCTCGGTCTCGCTGCTGCTGGGCTGGGACACGCGTGACTACCACAACCGCGGCAACGGCAGCGCCACCACGCCGTCCAACTCCATCACGCTCAACGGCAGGGCCGCCAGCGGTGGCAACAACGCGGCGCCGACCGCCAACGGCGACGGCACCTTCACCGTGACCTCGCTGCGTGCGGTTCCGGCCAGCATCATCGGCAGCGGCGTGGCCGGCATGACCGCGCGCGTCGGCGCGGACCACGATGGCGACACGGTCTTTTCGGATCGCGTTCCGGTCAAGAGCGTGGTCAAGTACTTCGCGATCACCGATGTCACTCCGGTGGCGCGGCGCAGCGTGGTGGACATCGTCAACCAGTGCGACGACTGCCACGACCAGCTGACCCTGCACGGCGAGAGCCGCACCGACGAGCCACAGATCTGCGCGATCTGCCATAACCCGCGCAACACCGACATCGGCCGCCGGCCGAAGAACGGCAACGGCACGGTCAACATCGCGGCGACGGTGGACGGGCTGAAGGAACAGACCGTCGACTTCCGCCGCATGATCCACGCCATCCACGGCGCCGCGAAGCGCGAGAATCCCTACGTCGTCTACGGCTTCGGCAGTTCGGTCAACGACTTCAGCAATGTCGGCTATCCCGGCGTCCTCAACAACTGCCGGGCCTGCCACAAGCCCGACACTTTCACGTTGCCGCTGGCCCCGGGCCTGCTGGCATCGACCGTCGACACCGGGAACATCCTGACCAACCCCGGGTACATCGCCGACCAGACCGACGACCAGGTGACGACGCCGACGTCCTTCGTCTGCGCCTCCTGCCATGACAGCGCAATCGCGCAAACCCACATGGAGCAGAGTGGCGGCCAGTTCTCCATCCTGGTCACCAGCGCCAACAACAGCGCAGAGACCTGCGAGATCTGCCACGGTCCGGGCCGCATCGCCGACCTGGCCGAGGTTCACAGCGTCGCGCCATGAGAGCCCCCGGCGCCGGCGTCACGCTGGCGCTCGTGCTGGCCGGGGTGGTGTTTTCCGGGAGCGCGCAGGAGCCCGATGCCGCCGCGTTGACGCCGAAGGGCGCGGACACCTGCCTCAAGTGCCACGACGAGGATTCCAAGTTTCCCGTCATGGCAATCTTCAAGACGCCACACGGCCAGCGCGCCGACGCGCGCACGCCGTTCGCGCAGCTGCAGTGCGAGAGCTGCCACGGGCCCGGGGCGGAGCACGCGCGCAAGAAGCCGGCGGGCGATCCGCAGGGACCGATCCGCAGCTTCGGTGCGCACGCGACCACCGCGCCGGAGCAACAGGATGGGGCCTGCCTGCAGTGCCATGCGGGCGCGTCGCGCACTCACTGGAGCGGCAGCGCCCACGAAGGCGCGAATGTGCCCTGCGCCAGCTGCCACCTCGTGCACGCCGCGACAGATCCGGTGCGCGGCGCGACGACCCAGACCGAAGTCTGCGGCACATGTCATGCCCGGCAACGGGCCGCGAGCCTCGCATCCTCGGCGCACCCGCTGCGCGATTCCCGCATGAGCTGCAGCGACTGCCACACGCCGCACGGCAGCGCGGCCGACGCGCTGCTCGCCGGGCCGACGGTGAACGACACCTGCTACAGCTGCCACGCCGACAAGCGCGGGCCGTTCCTGTGGGAGCACGCGCCGGCAGCCGAGGACTGCACGCTGTGCCATGCGCCGCACGGCTCGCCGCACCGGAGCATGCTGGTGCAGCGCCCGCCACTGCTGTGCCAGCAGTGCCACACGCAGGCCGGCCACCCGAGTCTCGCGTTCACTCCGGGCGGCCTGCCGTCCGGCACGCCGTCGGCGTTCCTGCTCGGCAGCGGCTGCGCCAATTGCCACTCACAGGTGCACGGCTCCAACCATCCGTCCGGCGCTGACCTCGGCCGATGAGACCCCGGCCGGTGTTACCCCTCATCGCGCTGGCGGGCGTCCTCGCCGGTGCAGCGTTCGGGCAGGAACCGGCCGCGGAGACCGCGCCGGCGGTCGAACCCGCACCGCAGGCCGCGCCGGCCGTCGAGCCAGCACCGGGAACCGCGCCGGCCGTCGAGCCTGCACCAGAGCCGGCGCCGGATTCCGCGGCGGTGGCCGAGGCCGGACCGGGTCCGGAGGACCCGGGCGCACGGCCCTGTCGTTTCTGCCCGTTCGAGGATGGCGCGAGCGGATGGGTCGAGCCACGCGTCGGCCACCTCTCGGACGATTCATTCCGCTTCGGTGACTTCACCGGCCTGGAGGACAGCGGCACGTACGCAGACCTGAGCGGGGCCTGGCGCTATCGCGACGCGGAGTCCGCAAAATTTCTGGACCTGCATGCGGAGCGCCTCGGCCTGGACTCGCGGGCATTCGGCATCGCCGCGGGCCGGCAGGGAAGTTACCGGGCGTGGCTCGGGTACGAGGCGCTGCCGCACTTGCTGGCGAGCGACAGCCGCACGCCATTTGCCGGAAGAGGGGACCTGAGCCTGCCGGGGGGCTGGAGCCCGGGCAGCTCGACGGATTCCATGTCCGCGCTGGATGCGAGCCTGCGCCCGATTCCGTTGCGGCAGGAGCGCAAACGCACCGATCTCGGCCTGGCGCTGACGCCGCACCGGCTCGCCGACCTGCGCTTCGGCTACCGGCGCGACGAGATTCGCGGCACCGGCGCCATCGGCGGCAGCTTCATGTCGCTGGCGAGCGAGCTGCCGCGACGGATCGACCAGACGCTCGATCGCATCGATGCGTCGCTGACGGCGCGCCACACGCTGGGGCACGCGCAACTCGCGTTCGAATCGTCGTCCTTCTCCAACCGCGTCGACGCACTGGCCTGGGAGAATCCCTACAACCCGCCGGTGACCGGCGCGACGGCCGGCCAGATGGCGCTCGCGCCGGACAACAGCGCCCATCGCCTGAGCGTGAAGCTCGGCACGCCGCCCGCCATGCCGCTGCAGGTCGCCGCCCAGTTCGCCGTGGGGCGGATGGAGCAGGACCAGCGCTTCCTGCCCGCGACGGTGAATCCCGACGAGGCGGTCGCGCTGCCGCGCGCCTCGCTGGATGCGCGGGTGGACACCACGCTCGCGTCGGTGCGGACCAGTTATGCGCTCGGCCGGCGCCTGCGGCTGGCGGCCGATGTCCTGCACGACGACCGCGACCCGAGCACGCCGGCCGCCGCGTACACGCAGGTGGTCATGGACACGTTCACAGGCAGCGTGCGAACCAGCGCACCGTACGGGTTCACGCGCAATCGCTGGCGCCTCAGCGCCGAGCATCGCGCGAACCCGCGGCTCGCCGTCGGCTTCGATGACGACCGGCGCGAGCGCCGCCAGTACGGCGTCAGCGAGACGGAGGAGCGCCGCTACTGGGGCCGGATGGGCTGGCGCCCGTTCGAGGCCGCCGACCTGCGGCTGCGTCTGGCGCACGCGCGACGCGAAGGCACGGAGTTCCCCGCTGGCGCCGGCGTGCCGGCCCAGAACCCGGCAGCGCGGGCGTACAACTCGGCTGACCGGCGCCGTGACGAAGCGCGCGCGGACTTCACCTTCAGCGGCCCGTCGCTCACGACCGCGTTCAACGTGAGCTCCGTGCGCGACGACTATCCCTCGACGGCCATCGGGCGCACCTCCGGGCGCGACTTCGGCTACGGCACGGACCTGACCACGCACGCCGTGGAGGGCCTCACGGTCAGCGCGTTCGCCTCGCGCCGCAGCCAGGAAGCCTCTCAGGCCGGCAGCCAGGCGTTCGGCACGCCGGATTGGGCGGCGGACCGCGAAGACACGACCAGGGTCGTCGGCATGCGCCTGGGCTGGCAGGCCCCGCGCGGGCTCGAGCTTGGCGCGGACTATGTGTACTCCTCGTCCAAGGGCTCGGTGTCCATGCTGGCCGGCGGCTCGGACAGCGCCTTTCCGTTGCTGCTGACCCAATGGCACGACATGCGCGCTTTTGCGCGTTACGCGCTGCGTCCCGGCCTGACGGTGCGCCTGGACGTGCTGCGCGAGATCTACCGTGCCCAGGACTGGTCCGTCGACGGCGTCGAACCGGACACCGTCCCCAACCTGCTGGCGTTCGGGCAGGGCACGCAGGACGGTAGCGTGACCGCAGTCCTGCTGGGGCTGCGCAAGGAGTTCGGAGGCGCGTCGCCGAAGGATTGAACTGCCATAATTCCGGGCGCTCCAGCCCGGGTGGCGAAACTGGTAGCCGCAAGGGACTTAAAATCCCTTGGCCGCGAGGCCGTGCTGGTTCGAGTCCAGCCCCGGGCACCACACAAGGCAAATGACAGCGCTCCTCAGCTTCCAGAACCTGGCCATCGCGCGCGGCGACCACGTGTTGCTGCGGGACCTGGCCGGCACCGTGGGTGCAGGCGACCTCCTGCACATCCGCGGCGCCAACGGCGTCGGCAAGACTTCGCTGCTGGAAGTCCTCTGCGGCTTGCGCAGCGCCGAGCAGGGCGAGGTGACGCGCGCGTTCGAGCCGGAAGCCTGCCACTGGATCGGCCATCGCAACGCGCTCAATCCGGCGCTGACGCCGTACGAAAACCTGCGCTTCTGGTGCGCGCTGCAGGGCGCGCCGGCTGACGGCATCCGCGGTGCGCTGCGCGAGTTTGACCTGTCGCGCGTCGCCGACCAGCCGTGCCGCCAGCTGTCGGCGGGGCAGAAGCGCCGCGCGGCGCTGGCGCGCCTGGCCGTCGCCCGCCGCGGCGTGTGGTTCCTCGACGAGCCGCTGTCGGGACTCGACGGCGCCGGCATCCAGTACTGGCTCGCCCTGCTGCAGGCCCACCAGCAGCAGGGCGGCGCGGCCCTGATCACCAGCCACCAGGCGCTGCCGGCGCAGCTGTCGGGCCTGCGTGCGCTGGAGCTCGCCTGATGGAAGCCTTCCTCGCCGTGATGGCGCGCGAGCTGCGGCTTGCGGCGCGCCGCCGCGCCGAGTGGGCGCTGCCGCTGGTGTTCTACGCCGTGGTGGCGACGCTGTTCGCGCTCGGCGCCTCGCCAAACGCGCCGTGGCTCAAGGTCGCGGCGCCGTCGATCCTGTGGGTCGGCGCGCTGCTGGCCGCGCTGCTCTCGCTCGAGCGGCTGTTTCGCGGCGATTACGACGACGGCACGCTCGAGCAGTTCTTCGTCGGGCCGCAGCCGGTCAGCGTCCTGGTCGCCGGCAAGCTGCTGGCGCAATGGCTGGTCATCGGCCTGCCGCTGACGCTGCTGTCGCCGGTCCTCGGCATCGCCTTCGGCCTGGCCAGCGAGGTGACTGGCGTGTTGATGCTGAGCCTGCTGCTGGGCCTGCCGGCGCTGGTGTTGACGGCCGGCTTCGCCTCCGCGCTCGTCGTCGGCCTGCCACGCACGGGCGTGCTCCTGCCGGTGCTGGTGCTTCCGCTGGTCTGCCCGGTGGTCATCTTCGGTGCCGGCGCGGTGCGCGCCGCTGAAGGCGGGGCGCCGGCCGACGCTCCTTTATACTTCCTGGGCGCGATACTGGCGCTGTGCGCATGCGGCGTGCCGCTTGCGGCAGCAGCGGCGCTCAGGAACGCCCTCGACTGAAATGAAACTCATCCCGAACTGGTTGCATCGCCTGGCTTCACCGCCGGTCGCTTACGGCGTTGCCGGGCGGCTGCAGCCATGGTTCGGGCTCACCAGCCTGGCGCTGCTGGCATTGGGGCTGGGCGGTGGCCTGCTGCTGGCGCCGCCGGACTACCAGCAGGGCGAGGGCTACCGGATCATCTTCGTCCATGTGCCCGCCGCGGCGTTGTCCATCCTGCTCATCTGGGCGATGGCGGCCGCCGGAATCATCGCGATCATCTGGCGCATCAAGCTGGCCGAGTGCTTTGTCGTCTGTGCCGCTCCGGTCGGGGCAAGCTTGACGGCGCTGACGCTGCTCACCGGCATGCTGTGGGGCAAGCCGATGTGGGGCACGTACTGGAGCTGGCACGACGCACGGCTCGTCTCGGAGCTCGTCCTGCTCTTCATGTATTGGGGCGTGATCGCGCTCAACAACGCCATCGACAACCCGCGGGCCGCCGCGCGCGCATGCAGCCTGCTGGCCATCGTCGGCGCGATCAACGCCGTCGTCGTGAAGTATTCGGTGATTTGGTGGAACACGCTGCACCAGGGCCCGACGCTCAAGGTCACCGGCGCATCGATTGATGCCGCCATGCTGTGGCCGCTGCTGTCCGCCATCGTGGGATTCCTGTTCTTCTGTGCCTACGTGATCAGCCAGCGCATCCGCAACGAGCTGCTGCTGCGCGAGCGCGGCAATCCCTGGGTCAAGGAGGCGATTGCGTGAGCGACTTCTTCGCCATGGGCGGTTACGCGATGTACGTCTGGGGCAGCTATGGTGCCGCGCTGGCCGTGCTCGCCTGGAACCTCGCCGCTCCGCGGCTGGCGCGCCGCGAGGTGCTGCGTCGGTTGCGCGAGGGGGCTGAATGACGCGCCGCCAGCAACGCATGTTCGGGGTCGGCGTGGTGGCCATCGGCATCGGCCTGGCCGTCGCGCTGACGCTGGTGGCGTTCCGCAAGAACCTCATGGCGTTCTACACGCCGACCGACCTTGTTGCCGCAACGGTGCCAGTCGGCACGACGCTGCGCCTGGGCGGCATGGTCGAGCAGGGCAGCGTGAAGCGCGGCGACGGGCTCAAGGTCGAGTTCATGCTGGCCGATTGCACGCACCGCGTAGCCGTGCGCTACGTAGGCCTGTTGCCGGACCTCTTCCGTGAAGGGCAGGGCATCGTCGCCGACGGCACTCTTGGCGCCGACAGTGTGTTCGTGGCGCACGAAGTGCTGGCCAAGCACGATGAGAACTACATGCCGCCGCAGGTTGCGGATGCGATGAAGACGCCGGCCGGCCATTCCTGCGCGCCCTTTAAACCCGTGGGCAAGCCCGTCACCTCATGATTGCCGAGCTCGGTCACATCGCGCTGATCCTCGCGCTAGGCGTCGCGATCCTGCAGGCGACCTTGCCGCTCTACGGCCTGCGCCGCGGCGATGAGCGCGCGGTGGCGGCGGCGCGCTCGGGCGCGATGACGCAGTTCGCGCTGGTGCTGCTGGCCTACGTCTGCCTGAGCCTGGCGTTCGCCAACAGCGACTTCTCGGTGATCTACGTCGCGGCCAACAGCCACTCGGACCTGCCGCTGATGTACCGGCTCTCCGCGGTGTGGGGCGCGCACGAAGGCTCGCTGCTGTTGTGGGTGCTGATGCTGGCGGGCTGGACGCTGGCGGTGAGCATCTTCAACCGCAACCTGCCAGCCAATGTCACGGCGCTGGTGCTCGCCGTCCTCGGCGCGATCAGCGTCGGCTTCCTGTTGTTCATGCTGGCGACGTCGAATCCGTTTGCGCGGCATTTCCCGGTGCCGGCCGAGGGCCGCGACTTGAATCCGCTGCTGCAGGATCCGGGGCTCATCATCCATCCGCCGATGCTGTACATGGGCTACGTCGGCTTCTCGGTCGCCTTCGCGTTTGCCATCAGCGCGCTGCTGTCGGGCCGGCTCGATACGGCGTGGGCGCGCTGGACCCGCCCGTGGACCACGGCGGCGTGGGCGTTCCTGACGCTCGGCGTCACGCTGGGTTCGTGGTGGGCGTATCACGAGCTGGGCTGGGGCGGCTGGTGGTTCTGGGACCCGGTCGAGAACGCCTCGTTCATGCCCTGGCTGGTCGGCACGGCGCTGATCCACTCGCTGGCGGTTACCGAGAAGCGCGGACTGCTCAAGAGCTGGACCGTGCTGCTGGCGATCCTGGCCTTTGCGCTGTCGCTGCTCGGCACGTTCCTGGTGCGCTCCGGCGTGCTGGTGTCGGTGCATGCGTTCGCCACCGATCCGGCGCGCGGCGTATTCATCCTGATCTTCCTTGCGATCGTCATCGGCTCGGCGCTGACGTTGTACGCCTGGCGCGCGGCCAGGTTGTCCAGCCCCGGCGAGCTGAACTTCCTGTCGCGCGAAGGCCTGCTGCTGTTCAACAACGTGTTCCTCGCGGTGGCCGCGTTTGCCGTGATCCTTGGCACGCTGGCCCCGCTCGTCGCGGAGGCTTTCGGGCACAAGCTGTCGGTCGGCCCGCCGTTCTTCAACCTGGTGTTCCCGCTGCTGACCTTTCCGCTGGTGATCCTGGTCGGGTTCTCCCAGCGGGTGCCGTGGAAGCAAGGCGTCTTCGCTGAGACCTTGCGCGCGGTGCGCTGGCCGGCCCTCGCCGCGGTCGTGGCGGGCACGGCGCTGCCGGTCCTGCTCCAGGACCGCTGGTCCTGGGGCGCGGCCGCCGGCGCCGTGCTGGCGCTGTGGGCCATGGTCACGGCGGTGCAGGAAATCTGGCGGCGCGTGCGCGCCCGCAGCACCGTTGCCGAGGGCCTGGCCCTGGTGCCGCGGGCCGTCTGGGGCATGTCGCTGGCGCACTTCGGCCTCGGCGTGTTCGTGCTCGGCATCTCGCAGGTATCGAGCTTCGGCGCCGAGCGCGACGTGCGCCTCGCGCCGGGCGCGAGTGCGACGCTCGGGCGCTTCGAGTTTCACCTCGAGGCCGTGAAGCAGACGCGGGGGCCGAATTACGATGCCGACGTCGGCACGGTCAGGGTCGAGCGCAACGGCCGCGCCATCGCGACCCTTCATCCGGAAAAGCGCCTGTATCGCGCGCAGCAAAGCGTGATGACCGAGGCGGCCGTGGACCACAACCTGCTGCGCGACGTCTACGTCGCGCTCGGCGAGCCGTTCGATAACGGCGACTGGGGCATACGGCTCTACTACCGGCCCATGATGCGGCTGGTCTGGCTCGGCGGAGTGCTGGCTTTCCTCGGCGGCTTGCTGGCGATCAGCGACCGGCGTTATCGCCTGGCCCAGGCCGCTGCGGCCGCTGCGCGCGAATCCACCGCCCCGGCGGTCGCGTGAAGGTCCGCTTCCTGGTTCCCGCCGGGGCGCTGGCGGCGCTGGTGGTGTTGTTCGCCCTCGGCTTGACGCGCGACCCCTCGAAAATCCCGTCGCCACTGATCGGTAAGCCGGCACCGGCCTTCAACCTGCCGACCCCCGAGGGCGGGCGGCTCGACGTCGACAGCCTGCGCGGCCAGGTGGTGCTGGTGAATTTCTGGGCCAGCTGGTGCACGCCGTGCCTCGAGGAGCATCCGCTGCTGATGGAGCTGGCGCGTTCGGGCGTGAAGATCGTCGGCATGAACTACAAGAACGACTTGCCGGCCGCGCAGCAGTGGCTGGCGCGCCACGGCAACCCGTTCAGCGTCATCGCGCAGGACCAGGACGGGCGCGTCGGACTCGATTGGGGCGTGTACGGCGTGCCGGAGACCTTCGTGGTCGATGCAAGCGGCGTCATCCGCCACAAGCACGTCGGCCCGCTGACGCGCGCGGCCTGGCAGGCCGAGATCGCGCCGCTACTGCCGTCGTCATGACGCGCGTGCTCGCGGCACTGGTGCTGGTCGCCGGCGTGGCGGCGGCGCAGGACGCCGCGCCCGAGGCCGAAGCGCGCTACTACGCGCTGATCGCCGAACTGCGCTGCCTGGTGTGCCAGAACCAGTCCATCGCCGAGTCGAACGCGCCGCTGGCCGCCGACCTGCGCGAGCAGGTGCGCGCGCAGATCGCGGCGGGCCGCAGCGACGCCGAAATCATCGATTTCCTGACCGCGCGCTACGGCGATTTCGTGCGCTATCGTCCGGCGTTCGAGGGCATGACGGTGCTGTTGTGGCTCGGGCCGTTCGTGCTGCTGCTGGCGGCGGGTGTCGTGGCGGTGCTGTTCATCAAGCGCTCGCGGCGCGCGCCGGCGCCGGTGGCGCCCGACTCCCAGCGCCTGCGCGCGCTGCTCGACGAGAAGCGGCCGTGACCGGCCTGCTCGGCAGCCTGATTGCATTGCTGGCGATCGCAGGCGTGGCGGCGCCGTGGTGGCGGCCGGCCTTCGCCCGGCGCCGCAGCTTGCGCCGGCGCGCCGCCAATGTCGCTGCTTACCGCACGCGCCTGGCCGAACTCGAGGCCGACGTGGCGGGCGGCGTGATCGCGCACGCTGCCGCCGAGAACGCACGCGCCGAACTCGGCGCGCGGCTGCTGCAGGACGTCGAGGCCGCGGCCGAGCCGGAGAGCGGCACGACCGGCTCGCGCATGCCGCTGCTCGTCGCGGCGCTGGCGCTGCTGGCTTTCGGTGGCGGCTGGTACGCCGCCGCGGGCAGCTGGCGCACGCAGGCCTTGATCGATCTGGCGAAGACCGATCCGGAAGCGGCTCGGCAGCAGTCGCTCAACGGTTCGATCGCACGCTTGCGCGAACGCGTCGAGGACGCGCCGGGCGAGGTGGAATCCTGGGTCTGGCTCGCGCGCAGCTATCAGGCCCGCGGCAGCTACGCCGATGCCGCGGACGCGTTCGCCCGGGCCAACGCGCTGCGCGGCCACCAGGATCCGGACCTGCGGGTGGAGGAGGGCGAGGCGCTCGCCTACGCGCAGGGACGCTCGATGGCGGGCGCGCCGGCCGAGCGTTTCAGCCAGGCGCTGGCGCTGGCGCCGGCGCATCCGCAGGCGCTGTGGTTCGGCGGCATCGCCGCGCTGCAATCCGGCGACCACGCCACGGCGATCGCGCGCTGGGAGCACCTGCGCCAACAGCAGCTGCCGGAGGACCTGCGCTCGCTGCTCGATCACAGCCTCGCGCAATTGCGCGAGCGCGCCGGTGTCAAGGCGCCGCCGCCCGCTGCCGTGGCTGCAGCGCCGGCGCTGCAGCTCAAGATCGACGTCAGCATCGCGCCGGAGCTGGCGCGCGAAATCGGCGCCGGCGACATCCTGTTCGTGTACGCGCAGGATCCGGGCGGGCCGCCGATGCCTCTCGCCGTGCAGCGCCTGAGCGCGGCCAGCCTGCCACTGCGCACCACGCTGGACGACAGCAACTCGCCAATGCCAGCGCGCAAGTTCTCGAGCGTGGACCGCTGGCGCGTGGTGGCACGCGTGTCGAAGGCCGGCAGCGCGACGCCGCAGCCCGGCGACCTGGAAGGGTCGATCGAGGTCAACCGGGCACAAGCGGGACGGCCCGCACAGATTGTGATCTCACGCCGACGGTAAGTACGGCTGCAACATGACGCTCAGGGAAGGGAATATGCACAAGCACCTTGTAATCGGCGTGGCAGCAGTCCTGGCGGCGCTTTCGCCGCCGGCTTCGGCCAATGAATGCGAAGGGTGCTCCAAGGCCGCTTCGACTTCCTTCTGGTCGTCGGACTGGAACCTGGCCTGGTACGCCGGCCTGAGCTACCAACTCAGTGAGTTCGCGGACTGGAACATCTCCGAGCTCAGCTCCGTCGGGTTCACGTCGCGCAACGAGGATGACAGCGGCACGGGTTACCGCCTCACCGCCGGCATGGACTTCCTGGAGCATTTCGGCGTGGAGGCGAGCTACACGGATCTTGGCGAGGCGACGTTCTCCGGGCAGTCGGACGGTTCAGGCGCGCTCTGGGCGCCGGGGCCGCAACGCGACTCCCTGGAGCTCGACGGTTTTGCCCTGCACCTGATCGCGCGGGTCCCGGTGGGCATGGATTTCTCGGTCGCGGGTAAGGCCGGGTGGTGGCAGTGGCAGGCTGACCAACGGACCACGGGCACCTTCTATTCGCCTCCCCCGGCCGGACCGGCGACGCCTTATGACCTTCGCGGCTCGGACGACGGCATCAAATTTTCCTGGGGCGCCGGCCTGGACTACGACGGCTTCAAGCCGGTCCGTATCAGCGCCGAGTATGGCGCCGCGACCTTTGAGTCGCCGACCACCGATGACGGCGCCAGCGACATCCGTACCCTGAGCCTGTCGCTGAAATACCTGTTCTGACGCCCTGGCGGGGGCCCGCGCAGAAAGCCGGTTGGGAATTGGAGTAAATTCCGCGTCCCATCCGTCGCAGAGTCCTTATGAACCTCGCCCTCGACCGCATGCCGGAACTCGGCTCCCTCGGCTGGAAGGCGCTGGGCAGCGTGCGGCGCAAGCCCAGGCCCGACGTCGCGCTGCCGCGCATGAGCGTGAGCCTGGACAAGGTGCAGTTCGAGGCGCAGCGCCTGCGCGCCTATCGCGAGATCTGCGGCTTCCCGGAAAGCGGCGCTGTGCCGATGCCGTATCCGCAGGTGCACGCCATCGGCCTGCAGATGCACCTCCTGACCCAGCCGCAATTCCCGCTGCCGCTGATCGGCCTGGTGCACCTGAAGAACCGCATCAATCAGGAGCGCGAGCTCATGGCCGACGAGACGCTGGCGATGAGCGTCGCGCTGATCGACGACCACGTCACTGACCGCGGCCGGGAGTTCGACCTGCAGACCACGTGCGCCGACGGCTCGGGCCGCACGGTGTGGACCGCGGTCGCCACGGTCCTGCACCGCGGCAAGCCGAGCGGCAAGAAGCGCCAGGGCCCGCCACGCGAGGAAGAGGGCCACCTGTCCGACTACGAGGCCATCGAGGCCCCGGAAGACATCGGCCGCCGCTACGGCCGCATCGCCGGCGACATGAACCCCATCCACTTGTACCCGCTGACGGCGAAGCTGCTGGGCTTCGACCGCCACATCGCCCACGGCATGTGGACCCTGGCGCGGAGCTGCGCGCTGGTGCAGCCGCACCTGGGCCGGGCGCCGCGCGAGCTGATCGTGCAGTTCCGCCAGCCGCTGTTCCTGCCGGGGCGGGCCGCCCTGCGCTACGGCCCCGAAGGCGAGGGGTATGCTTTCACGCTGATCGGGGACGGCGCCAAGACCCACTTGAATGGAAATCTGCGTTAAGATTGTAACGTAACATCATGTTTAATAGGGATTTTAAAGAATGAGAATCCGCAAGGCGGTGTTTCCGGTGGCCGGCTTGGGTACGCGCTTCCTGCCCGCGACCAAAGCCAGCCCCAAGGAAATGCTGCCGATCGTGGACAAGCCGCTGATCCAGTACGCGGTGGAAGAGGCGATCGCCGCGGGCGCCCAGGAGCTGATTTTCATCACCGGGCGCAGCAAGAACTCGATCATGGACCACTTCGACAAGGCCTATGAGCTGGAGACCGAGCTGGCCCAGAAGAACAAGGACGACCTGCTGCGCATCGTGCAGGACGTGTTGCCGGCCGGCGTGACCTGCATCTTCATCCGCCAGGCCCAGGCCCTGGGCCTCGGCCACGCGGTGCTGTGCGCCCAACCGGCGATCGGCGATGAGGATTTCGCCGTGCTGCTGGCCGACGACCTCATCGACGGCGGCCGCAAGCCCTGCCTGTCGCAGATGCAGGCGGTCTACCACGAGTACGGCGCGAGCGTGATCGCGGTC
This sequence comes from Gammaproteobacteria bacterium, assembly GCA_031396115.1. Lineage (GTDB taxonomy): Bacteria > Pseudomonadota > Gammaproteobacteria > Nevskiales > Nevskiaceae > JACPFV01. Next base: position 990 of record JANNKD010000241.1, on the reverse strand, counting down.
GAGCGCGTGCCGCCGGCCGACGTGAGCTCCTATGGCATCGTCGAGGCTCAGGCGATCCGCCCGGGGCTCGGCGAAATCCGCCGCATCGTCGAGAAGCCGAAGCAGGAAGAGGCGCCGTCCAACCTGGCCGTCGTCGGCCGCTACATCCTGACGCCGCGCATCTTCAAGCTGCTGGAGAAGACCCCGCGCGGGCAGGGCGGCGAGATCCAGCTGACCGACGCCATCAGCGCCCTGATCCAGGAGCAGACCGTGCTGGCCTGCGAGTTCGAGGGCGTGCGCTACGATTGCGGCAGCAAGCTCGGCTACCTGAAGGCGAACGTCGAATACGCGCTGCAGCACGCCGAGCTGTCGGACGATTTCCGGGAATACCTCAAGCAGCTCACCGGCAGCTGGCAGGCGCCGGCGAAGCTCGTGAAGAAATGACGGGGCACGCATGACGGGAAGCAAGTACCAGAGCTTCATCGAGTCGTCGTCGATCACCGGCTCCAACGCGCCGTACATCGAGGCGTACTACGAGCAGTTCCTCGACGATCCCGACTCGGTCTCCGAGGACTGGCGCGCGTACTTCCGCCTGATCCAGGACCAGAGTCGCCCGCGCGAGCAGGCCCATAGCGAGATCGTCGCCCGCTTCGAGAAACTGGCCAAGGCGCCGCGCGCCCTCGCGGCCGCCGGCGGCCTGTCGCTGGAGGCGGTGGAGCGCCAGGCCGCGGTGCTGCGCCTGATCAATTACTACCGCATGCGTGGCCACCAGGCCGCGCGCCTCGATCCGCTCGGCATCGCCCCGCCGCAGCGGATTCCCGACCTCGAGCTGTCGCACCACAACCTGGGCGAGGGGGACCTCGATACGGCCTTCAACACCGGCACGCTGGCCGGCGTCGGCGACCTCAAGCTGCGCGAGATCCTGCGCATCGTGAAGGCGGTCTACACCGACACCCTGGGCACCGAGTACATGCACATCACGGAGACGGCCGAGAAGCGCTGGATCCAGAA